>NZ_JBMQSG010000009.1:0-198170 GCF_057361365.1 Lacibacter sp.
ATCCCCATTTGAATCAACAACAAATTGAAGAATACCTCATCAATTATTATGGTGTTGAACAAATACTCTGGATCGATGAAGGTATTGTGGGCGATGACACAGACGGTCATATTGATGACACAGTTCGTTTTGTAAATGAAGACACCGTATTAACAGTGGTTGAAGAAAATAAAGCCGATGAAAACTATGATCTTCTTCAACACAATTTAAAGCAACTTCAAAGCATGCGTTTACTGAACGGCAAACAATTGAATATTGTAGAGTTGCCGATGCCTGATGAATTGGTGTATGATGATCAACGACTCCCCTGCTCTTATGCAAATTTTTATATCTCCAATAAACATGTGATCGTTCCAACTTTCCGTTCTGCAAAAGATGACAAGGCTTTGCAGATCATTCAACAATGTTTTCCTGAACGAGAAGTAGTAGGTATTGATTCAACAGAGATTATCTGGGGACTCGGAAGTTTTCATTGCTTAAGTCAACAGGAGCCTGCATTATAATTATAAACCTAATTTCTATTATAAAGGAAACAATGTGTAATCGTTGTTTCCTTTTCTATTTAATAGTTGTGGCTAACATAGTCCCCCTATTTACACAGAACCAAATCTGGAACATCTGTGAAATCAGTGAGAAACAAATCTTCAAAAACGAAAAACCTCCCGTAAATACGAGAGGTTAATCGATTGCCCACTATAGAAAGAGCGGGCCTGCCATATATAAAAAAGGAAACTAAATAATATTAGGTCCTTCCTTAAAAACTTACTACGGCAGCTAAAATAAATGAACCCGTACTTTTTTGCGATGGAGCTAAAGGAGAATCGCTGTTCTTGAAATAGATCGGATTTTTTGCAGCATCTAATCTAAATTCAGGAATGATAGAGAGTCCAGGAACAGGTTTGATGTTGAATGAAAGCGTACCTGCGGTTACCGGACTTCCGCTTAAGTATCCTGTAACATCGTCTTCATCAGAAAAATGTTCTCCTCTAAGTGAAATACCAAATTTATCGGTAGGGTCGAAATTAACATACAATGCGGTACCCCACCATGATACATTAGAACCAGCTGCTGCAGGATCAACTGTTTTGTAAGCTGCATCCAGACCAAGTCCGAATTTGCTGCTAACTGGTGCCAACACCGTTAAACCAATTTGGTTAACATTGTTATCGCCCAAATCTTTACCACCAACATAATTGAGGTATGCGCTTACTACATCAGATGTTTTGCTCACTTGCGCAATAATGTTCTTTTTCGCAAATGGAGCAGAGATATAATCAGTTGGGTTTGCAACACCAACCATTAAACCAAAGCCGCCGCCTAATGTGAAATCAACTTTTAAACCTGTATGTGAGAAGGGGCCGTAAGAGAACAAATGGCTCATACTATAGTTACGGTTCAGTTGTGGATCGAGCAATTCGTAACCCATATGAGTTGCCCATTTACCCATGGTGAACTTTACTTTATCTGAAGGGGCGTAAGTAACATAAGCTTGCTTAATTGCAGCCAAAACTCCTGTTTCGTTATAAGAGAACTCGGTTGCACGTGTACCAAAACCAAGATCGGCAACAGCTCCAATTTTTCCCTTTGTGTAATCAAACTTTACAGAGGCCATACCCAACTCAAAAGAGTTATGTGAGTTCGTAAAGCTGGTGAAGTTATTGATAGAAGGAACATCTTTTGCGTTGTTAAAATTATAACGGTAGTAACCATCTACTGAGCCGGTAATTTTCAGTGTGCCTTGTGTAGAATCCTGGGCGTTTGCAGTTAGAAATAATGACGAACATACGATAGCGAATGCAGAAATTTTTCTTAACATTGTATATTGCTTTTAAGTGTTAATAAGGGTACAGCAGATATATTGCGTCAACAATACATCATGATGCTGTACCTTTTTTTTGGTTTGTGATTATTATACTATTTAAGGAAGAATATTAGTCTGCGGTATTTGCAACTTCTTCTTCTTTCATTGAACCGTTCTTAGATACCAACAACGTACCTTGTAAATATTTCTCGTTGTGTTGTGTTGCATCAAGACCAAGTTCTTCTTCTTCTTCAGTTACACGCAAAGGAAGAATGAAGTTGATGAATTTGAAGATGATGAATGAAGCTGTAAAACTGAATGCAACAACAATTCCTAATGCCTTTAATTGAGTAAAGAAGAATTCAGGATTGCCATAGAACAAACCGTCGTTACCGGCTGCGTTCACAGTTTTAGTTGCAAACAAACCTGTCATGATCATACCCACCATACCACCAATGCCATGGCAAGGGAATACGTCGAGCGTATCATCGAGACTTGATTTTTGTTTGTAATAAACAGCAATATTAGAAATAATGGCTGCTACTGCGCCAATGAAGATACTTTGTGGAACGGCAACAAAACCTGCTGCTGGTGTAATGGCAACAAGACCAACTACTGCACCAATACAGAAACCGAGTACTGATGGTTTTTTACCACGCACAACATCAAAGAACATCCAGCTTAAACCAGCTGCCGCAGCTGCGGTATTTGTTGTAGCAAAAGCAGATACTGCAAGACCGTTTGCACCTAATGCAGAACCTGCATTAAATCCAAACCATCCGAACCATAAAAGGCCTGTACCAATTAAAACGTAAGGAACGTTTGCTGGTGGAATCTCTTTATTTTCAATATGTGATTTTCTACGCTTCAACACTAATGCACCGGCAAGGGCAGCACAACCCGCTGAAATGTGCACGACAGTACCACCGGCAAAATCAAGAACACCCCATTTGAATAGGAAGCCATCAGGATGCCAGCTCCAGTGTGCCAATGGCGCATATACCAATAAGCTGAATAAAACGGTGAACAGGATGTAAGATGTGAAACGGATACGCTCTGCCACAGCACCTACTACCAGACCTGGTGTGATGATCGCAAACATCATTTGGAATAATGCAAACAATGCCAGCGGAATGCTTGGCGCTAAACTCCATGGTGCACCTGACACCACATCTTTAAAGAAAAGGAATGTTGTAGGGTCGCCAATGAAACCGCCTTTCGATTGACCGAAGGCAAGGCTGAACCCAACTACTACCCAAAGAACACCAACGACGCCTGCTGCTACCACACTTTTGATCATGGTAGAGATCACGTTTTTGCGGTGTACCATCCCGCCATAAAAGAAGGCCAGGCCTGGTGTCATTAAAAATACTAATGCTGTTGCTACAATAATCCAGGCAATGTCTGCCCCGTTGTAGACACCTGCTTTGTCTTCAAATGCTGAAACCGCAGGAATAAAGAGAGCTGCGATGGCCACTGCCGCCAAAATAAGGAAGGGGGCAATTTGCCTTGGGGTTACTTTTTTAATCATGGTCGATCGATTTTTGGTTTAGATATTAATTAATTTTTTAATTAATTATTATAAAACTAAACTACATATAAAAAAGAATAGCAACGGTTAGTTTTTTTCACATTTTATTTTTTATTATATTTACTGAATGACAATAAAAAAACAGGTGCAAATTTTTGTATTTCAACAACTTGCACCTGTTTATATGGTTTGGACGTCATTAAACGCCCTTTATAAATTAACTAACTTAGCACAGAAAAAGTGGCGGTTTGGTCTTTTGTTTCTAATAAAGACGTCCCGGAAAGGAATTCATCCACCTTTCTTGCACATTCTCTTCCTTCACTAATTGCCCAAACAACAAGTGACTGACCCCGACGCATATCGCCTGCGGCAAACACTTTGTTGATGTTGGTTTTATATTCCTTCTCTGTTGCTTTTACGTTTTTGCGATCATCTAACTCTACATCTAAATGTTCAAGTAACCCATCGTATTGAGGATTTACAAAACCCATTGCCAGTAAAGCCAATTCACATGGAATTGTACGTTCGCTGCCCTCTCTTTCCACAAAAGATGAAGGACGGCCATCTTCACTGCTTTTCCATTCAAGGTCAACGATCTTTAATGCTTTGAGATTTCCGTTTTCGTCACCAATAAATTCTTTTGTAGCGATGGCCCATTTACGATCGGCACCTTCTTCATGTGAAGAGGATGTTTTCAACGTCATTGGATATGTTGGCCAGGGCATAAATTGTGTGCGATCTTTTGGCGGGGTTGGCATTAATTCAAACTGTGTAACAGATGTTGCTTTATGACGATTACTGGTACCAACACAATCACTGCCAGTATCGCCACCACCAATTACCACAACATTTTTACCTGTTGCAAATACATCAGCAGGAAGAATATTGCTTTCAATTGCAGCATTCGCTAATGGATCAAGATTTGCATTGCGTTTATTCTGCTGTTTCAGGAATTGCATAGCGAAATAAACACCGTTCAATTCACGGCCTGGCACATTCAGATCACGTGGCACGGTTGAACCGCCAGCTAAAACTATAGCGTGATATTCACGCAGAAGATCATTCACACTTACATTCACACCTACGTTCGCATTGCACTTGAATGTTACTCCCTCATCTTCCAATACTTTCAAGCGACGATCGATCACCCACTTTTCCAATTTGAAATCGGGGATACCATAACGCAACAAACCACCTGCCTGGTCATCACGTTCAAATACGGTTACTGTATGCCCTGCATAATTCAATTGTGCAGCAGCAGCAAGTCCGGCAGGGCCACTACCAACTACTGCTACTTTTTTACCTGTACGTTTGTTGATCTTTTTTGGTTGAACAAAACCTTTATCAAAAGCGATTTCAATGATATGTTTTTCAATTTCCTCAATCGCAATAGCAGGTTGATTGATACCTAACACACATGCGGTTTCGCATGGTGCAGGACAGATCCTTCCTGTAAACTCAGGGAAATTATTTGTTGATGAAAGAATATCGTATGCTTCCTTCCATTCTTTGCGATATACTGCATCATTGAATTCAGGAATAACATTACCTAAAGGACAACCATTATGACAGAAAGGAACACCACAATCCATGCAGCGTGCACTTTGCTGGTTCAGTTTTTCATCGGGATAACGATTGACAAACTCATTGTAATCATTTACCCTTTCTTCCACACTTCTTTTTGTTGGAAGCTCCCTTGTAAATTCTAAAAACCCGGTTGGCTTACCCATGAGAACTTTTATTTTTTCCGTTTCTTAGTTAGTAATAATTATTTGCCTACTGTGATCGTTTGCTTATTCTTCAGCACTACTTTCTTATAATCACTTGGGAACACTTTTACAAAATGCTGCAATTGATTTTCAAAATCATCCAATACAAATTTTGCAACGGTACTGCCTGTGTATTCAAAATGTTTGCTGATCATTTGCTTTAACTCTGCAACATCGTCCTCGTCATTCACCGGATCAAGATCAACCATTTCCTTATTACAGTTAATTGCAAACTTCCCTTTTACATCATACAAATAAGCAATACCGCCGCTCATACCTGCAGCGAAGTTGCGGCCTGTATCTCCAAGGATTACCACTCTGCCACCAGTCATGTATTCGCAACCATGGTCACCAACACTTTCTACAACCACACTTGCACCTGAGTTACGCACTGCGAAACGCTCACCGGCTTTACCACGGATAAATGCTTCACCATCTGTTGCACCATAGAATGCAACGTTACCGATGATGATATTTTCTTCAGGTGTATAGGTAGAATCTTTTGAAGGATACACCACTAATATTGCACCACTCAATCCTTTACCGAAATAATCATTTGCATCACCTTCCAGTTCAAGTGTTACACCTTTGGTATTGAAAGCACCAAAGCTTTGACCAGCTGTACCTGTGAATTTGAAATGAATGGTATCAGCGGGTAATCCTTCTGCACGATATTTCTTCGTGATCTCGTTTGATAAGATTGTGCCAGCAGTACGATCTGTATTTTTTATTTCGAAGGAAGCATTTACTTTTTCCTTCGATTCCAATGCTGGTTTTGCAGCAGCTAACAATTTCCAATCAAGCACATCTGCTAAACCATGATCCTGTTCTTCTGTGCAATACAAACCTGTGAATTCAGAAGCTGGTTCTTTATATAAGATAGGTGACAGATCAAGTTTGCTGAATTTCCAGTGATTGATATTCTCTCTCATCTGCAAACAATCAACCTGGCCCACCATTTCATTCACGGTTTTGAAACCAAGTTCCGCCATGATCTCTCTTAACTCCTGCACCATGAAACGGAAGAAATTAACCACATGATCTGCATTGCCGGTAAAGCGCTTACGTAATTCAGGGTCTTGTGTTGCCACACCAACAGGACAAGTATTCAAATGACACTTACGCATCATGATACAACCTTCAACCACAAGCGCTGCTGTCGCAACACCCCACTCTTCTGCACCGAGTAATGCAGCAATGGCAATATCACGACCGGTTTTCATTTGACCATCGGCCTGCACCACCACACGGCTACGTAATTTATTTTTTACAAGTGTTTGATGTGCTTCAGCCAAACCAAGTTCCCAGGGAAGACCAGCATGTTTGATAGAAGAAATTGGCGATGCACCTGTACCACCATCATGTCCGCTGATCAACACTACATCAGCTTTCGCTTTTGTAACACCGGCAGCAATGGTACCAACACCTGCTTTACTTACCAGCTTCACATTAATACGTGCAGCACGGTTTGCATTCTTCAGATCAAAAATTAATTGTGCAAGATCTTCAATAGAATAAATATCGTGATGCGGAGGCGGAGAGATCAAACCAACACCAGGTGTTGAGTGACGTGTTTTACCGATCCAGTCATCAACTTTATGACCGGGCAACTGTCCACCTTCACCAGGCTTAGCACCCTGCGCCATTTTAATTTGTAATTCATCAGCTTCAGTGAGATATAAACTTGTTACACCGAAACGTGCAGATGCAACTTGCTTTATAGCCGAACGCATACTATCACCATTTGGCAACAGATCATAACGACGTTCATCTTCACCACCTTCACCGGTATTGCTCTTACCACCTAAGCGGTTCATCGCAATAGCCAATGTTGTATGCGCTTCCCATGAAATAGAACCAAAACTCATGGCACCTGTTGCAAAGCGTTTGTAAATAGCTTCAGCTGATTCTACTTCATCAATGCTGATAGCAGGACGATTGCGCTTAAACTCAAACATACTTCTGAGTGTTGCCGCTTTTTCGCTCTGATCATTTACATGCTTTGTATATTTTTTAAACGTTGCATAGTCATTCATCTTGGTTGCATATTGCAACAAGTGAATGGTGGTTGGGTTGAACAAATGGAACTCGCCTTTACGCTTCCACTGATAAACACCCCCAACAGGCAAACGATCAACAGGCACATCTTTTTTGCTGAAAGCAAAGTAATGTTTCACCAATGCTTCTTTTGCAATTTCTTCAAGACCGATACCTTGTATACGACTTGTTGCACCTGTGAAATATTTATCAACCACTTCCTGGTTCAAACCAAGAATTTCTAATATTTGTGCACCTTGATATGACTGCAATGTTGAGATACCCATCTTCGAGAATACTTTCAACAAACCATCACACACTGCTTTTACATAATTCTTACGCAACATTTCCCACTCAAGATCAGTTTCAAGTGATCCATTCACTTTCATATTGCGGATAGATGCCAATGCTAAATATGGATTGATAGCAGTTGCACCAAATGCAAGTAAACATGCAAAGTGATGAACTTCCCACACATCACCTGCTTCTACAACAATGCCCACCTGTCCACGTAATCCTTTACGGATAAGATGATGATGCACTGCAGCAGTTGCCAATAATGAAGGAATTGCAGCATGATCACTATCAACAGCACGATCACAAAGAATCAATACTTCAAATCCATCATTCACTGAATCTTCTGCATAACGACAGATACGATCAAGACCATCTTTTAATGAACCTGGTTTACCATCTGCACGGAAATAGATCTGGATTGTTTTTGCCTGGAACTTACCGGTATCAATACTCCTGATTTTTTCAAGATCGCTGCTGGTAAGTACCGGTTGCTTTAACGCAACAGTATGACAATGCATCGGATCTTCTTCTAACAAATTACCGTTGTTACCAACGAATGCAGCAAGACTCATAACCATGCGTTCACGAATAGGATCGATTGGCGGGTTTGTTACCTGTGCAAATAATTGTTTGAAGTAAGAAGTTAAATGCTGTGGCTGATCACTAAGTACTGCCAATGGCGTATCAGTTCCCATTGAACCAATTGGTTCTTTACCATCAATGGCCATTGGCTTAATGATGGTATCAATATCTTCAGTTGAATAACCAAACGCCTTTTGATACTTGTGAATGTTTTCATCGCTAAGATGAGTAAACGCTACACGTGGCTCCGGTAATTCTTCAAGACGAATTTTATTTTGATTCAACCAATCTGCATAAGGTTTTTGTGAGCAGATGGTTTGTTTCAATTCTTCATCACTAATAATGCGGCCTTGCTCCATATCCACCACAAACATTTTGCCCGGATGCAGGCGGCCTTTCTTTACAATGGTTTTTGGATCAACCCATACAGCTCCTGTTTCACTTGCCATGATCACACGATCATCAGAAGTAATGCAATAACGTGAAGGACGAAGACCGTTACGATCTAAAGTAGCGCCAATGATCTTACCATCAGTAAATGAAATAGAAGCAGGACCATCCCATGGTTCCATGATAGAAGCATGGTATTCATAGAATGCTTTCTTCACAGGATCCATCTGATCATTTGCATCCCATGCTTCAGGGATCAACATCATCATTACGTGCGGTAATGAACGACCTGTCATTGCAAGCAATTCGATCATGTTATCCAAACATGCTGAATCCGATTGTCCGCCGGAAACGATTGGCAATAACATCTCCATTTCTTCTTTTGTGAAGTTGGGAGATGAAAAACCATGCTCGCTCGACTTTAACCAGTTGAGGTTTCCCTGTAATGTATTGATCTCACCATTATGCGCAATAAAGCGGAATGGCTGAGCCAATTTCCACGAAGGGAAAGTATTTGTTGCAAAACGGCTATGTACCAAACCGAATGCACTCACCACACGTTTGTTGTTGAGATCAGGAAAATAACCACGAACCTGTCCGCTGGTTAATTGTCCTTTATAAACAACCGTTTTATATGAGAGTGATGCAATGTAAAAACCAATTGCATCTTTTTTAACCGTACTGTTAATTAAATGCGTTACATGATTACGTAACACAAACAACTTGCGTTCAAACTCATCAGGATTTGTAATATGATCGGGACATGCAACAAATACATGTTCCATCTCCGGTTCAACACTTAATGCAGTTGGACCAATGCCATCAGGATTTACAGGCACTTTACGGTACGTCAAAATTTCCAATCCAAGCTTCTCAGCTGTGCGGTTGAAAATATCACGACACTCTTCACGGAGTTTTATTTCTTTTGGGAAAAACAAAACACCCACACCGTACTTTCCAAATGAAGGAAGATGAACGCCAAGTTTCAAACATTCTTCAAAGAAAAATTCATGTGGAGTCTGGATCATAATACCTGCACCATCGCCTGTATTATTTTCACAACCACACGCACCACGATGCTCCATGTTTTCCAACACAGTTAATGCATCACTGATATGCTGATGTGATTTGTAGCCTTTGATACTAGCTACGAAGCCGATACCACAAGCATCGTGTTCAAATGCCGGGTTATATAAACCTTGGTTGCCTGCCATTCTACATGCAAGTTTTGATGAAAAAAATATTATTCAAGTCAGGTTTTGAAACCTGATAATAGCAAGCAATCGCTTAAAATTACCAAATAAATCAACTAACACCTGTTGTATGAACTGCCATATTTTTAACAGAAAGATCACACGAGATATCCAAACAGGTTATCGTTTTTATTCAGTTCAGTAAAATTAATCTGGTATTTTTTCATATTGGTTATGAGCGCATCATAGTCCGTCCTGCTCCGCAGCTCCACTCCCACCAATGCCGGACCTGTTTCTTTATTATGCTTCTGCATGTACTCAAAACGTGTAATGTCATCATTTTCACCAAGTACAAGATTTACAAATTCTTTTAATGCACCGGGTCGTTGTGCAAATCGTATGAGGAAATAATGTTTTAACCCCTCATATTGCAAGCTTCTTTCTTTGATCTCCTGCATGCGGTCGATATCGTTATTACTACCGCTAACTACGCAAACAACCGTTTTACCTTTTATCTCTTCTGCAAAATGATCCAATGCAGCTATACTTAAAGCGCCTGCGGGCTCAACCACAATGGCATCTTCGTTATACAATCTTAAGATAGTAGAACAGATCTTTCCTTCGGGCACAAGATGCATATCATCCAGTACATCTTTACAAATGTTGAATGTTATATTACCTACACGCTTTACTGCTGCACCATCTACAAAACGATCGATGTTTTCAACAGTTACAGGATGGCCTGCCTTTAATGCTTCTTTCATTGAAGGAGCACCTTCAGGTTCAAGCCCTACAATTTTTGTTTTGGGTGAATAGGTTTTGAAATACGAACCAATGCCCGCACTCAATCCTCCTCCACCAACCGGAATAAAGATGTAATCGATATCACTTTGCTCTTCCAGCATTTCAACACCAACGGTACCCTGCCCTTCGATGATGCGCAGATCATCGAAGGGAGGAATAAACGTCATACCGTTTTCTTCTGTATATATTTTTGCTGCCGCAGCACAATCATCAAACGTGTCGCCCACCAAACGTACTTCAATAAAATCTTCACCAAACATTTTTGTTTGGTTGATCTTTTGATTAGGCGTTATCACGGGCATAAACACAACACCTTTTGTATTCAACTTTTTACAACTGAAAGCAAAACCTTGTGCATGATTACCTGCACTTGCACAAACGACACCATTCTGCAATACTTCTGCGGGCAGGCTGCTCATCATATTATAAGCACCACGCAATTTGTAACTGCGTACAACCTGCAGGTCTTCCCGTTTGAGATATACTTTACAATCGTATCGCTTCGAGAGATTGCGGTTTAACTGCAACGGCGTTTTATGCACTACTTTTTTAATACGCAGTGCTGCACCGGTGAAATCAAGCTTAGTATCGTTGAGCGTTGAATGCATGTTATGCAGGCGTGTTGATCACTTTCATATCAGTCATTGCTTTACGCAACACCGTTCCTATTTTTTCAACTGGGTGTGAACGAAGCACTTCATTAACAGCGATTAGTTCTTTGTTATCAACGCCAGCATCTATACCATCGTTGAAATTTTTACCGATCACATCTGTATCGATCTTCTTCATAAAATCTGTCAGCATTGGTTTCGCTGCATGATCGAACAGGTAGCAACCATATTCTGCTGTATCAGAAATTACACGGTTCATTTCAAACAACTTCTTACGTGCAATTGTGTTTGCGATCAATGGCGTTTCATGCAATGATTCGTAGTAAGCAGATTCTGCTTTGATACCTGAAGCCACCATTGTTTCAAATGCGAGTTCAACACCTGCACGAACAAATGCTACGAGTAATAATCCATTATCGAAATATTCCTGTTCAGAAATTTTAGCTGATGTTGGTGCAGTTTTTTCAAATGCAGTTTCACCAGTTGCTTTGCGCCAGTTCAACAGGTTCTTATCATCATCAGCCCAGTCTTTCATCATAGTTGATGAGAATTCACCGCTTATGATATCGTCCTGGTGCTTCTGGAACAACGGGCGCCAGATATCTTTGATTTCATTTGACAGTTCAAATGCTTTGATCTTAGCAGGATTTGATAAACGATCCATCATTGCTGTAACACCACCGTGCTTCAACGCTTCGGTTACAACTTCCCAACCATATTGAATAAGTTTTGCTGCATAAGATGGTTCAATTCCTTTCTCTACCATTTTATCGAACGCAAGAATAGAACCTGTTTGCAATACACCACACAAAATGGTTTGCTCACCCATGAGATCAGATTTTACTTCGGCAACAAATGATGAACGTAAAACACCTGCACGATGACCACCAGTTGCTGCAGCGTATGCTTTTGCCTGTATCAATCCTTTTCCTTCAGGATCATTTTCAGGATGCACAGCAATAAGCGTTGGTACACCAAAGCCACGCTTGTATTCTTCACGTACTTCCGTACCAGGACATTTAGGTGCCACCATGATCACAGTAATATCTTTACGGATCTGTGTTCCTTCTTCCACAATATTAAAACCATGAGAATAAGACAAAGTAGAACCTTGTTTCATCAATGGCATAATTGCTTTAATTACTGAAGTATGTTGCTTATCGGGAGTAAGATTCAACACCAGGTCAGCAGAAGGAATTAACTCTTCATAAGTGCCAACATTAAAACCATTCTCAGTTGCATTTTTCCATGAAGCACGTTTTTCTGCAATTGCTTCTTTACGCAAGGTGTAAGAAATATCCAATCCAGAATCACGCATGTTCAAGCCCTGGTTCAAACCTTGTGCACCGCAACCAACGATGACGATCTTTTTTCCCAATAATGCATTCACACCATCCGCAAACTCGCTACGGTCCATAAATTCACATACACCAAGCTGGTTCAACTGTTCCCTGAGCGGAAGTGTGTTAAAGTAATTTGCCATTTTCTGTTCTTATTTTTTGTTTGATTTTAAATGTTTATTTTTTTGATAGATTTTTCCTGATCGCCATTGCATAACCCAGATGTAATGCATCATGCACCATCACAAACCGAACTGCATCATCAATACTATTTAATGCATAACCGTATGAAGTGGTGTAAGGCGTGTATTGCACAAACACATTTTCAGCCAGGCCTCTTTCGAGTTCATCAATGCAAAACACAGCGTACTCTTTAAACTGATCAATTGTTTCCTTGCTGATAAACCCTTCCGGCCTTGTGCCTTTGTTAAACGGTGCTGTTAATTCAGCCGGCACATCCGGTTCAACGCCTGATAGCCTATTACACAACCCTTGCTGAGCCGTTACAATATGGGCAAAATTCCAGGCAATATTATTATTCATGCCCGAAGGAATTTCGTTCAACTCCTCAATGGATAAACCGTTTACAAGATCAATGAAACGTGTCCTGGTTTGTCGTATCAATTCAAATTGTTCTTTCATTTAATTACATTGTAAATACTTCTTCGTTCTTATCCAGGTATTCGTTCTCTATTACTTCTTCGCTTGGTTCACGGTATTCAAACTCTTTCAGTTTTTTATGGAAGCCATCACTTGCCTTAATGATCGCTACTCGTGCACTACGCACAAATTCAATTAACCCGTACGGCTCAAGTACTTTTATGAAAGCATCTGTTTCGTCACGCTGTCCGCTTACTTCAAACACAGTGTAATCTTTACGTATTACAACTGCCTTCGCACCATATTGACTCAACAGGCGTTCTACCTTTACTTCTTCTGCAATAATTTCTGTTGGCACTTTGTATAGTGCAAGCTCCTGCCAAATGATCTCTTCATTAGTGTTGTAATATGCTTTCAACACTTCCACCTGCTTTTCGATCTGGCGGCAGAGTTTACGTACCACTTCTTCTGTTTCGTTGATCACAATCGTGAAACGATGCACACTGTCTACTTCGCTGGGCGATGTATTTAAACTGTCAATATTGATCTTCCGTTTTGAAAAGAGAATGGCGATACGGTTCAATAAACCGATCTGGTTCTCAGTGTATACCGTTATGGTGAATTCCTGCTTTTGCATATACTTTGTTTTTACTAAACCGTCTGCGGGTTTGCAACCTGCTGGCGGGGTTCTTTAGATTTCTTCTTTGCTTAATACGATTTCCGATACGCCTCTTCCCTGCGGTACCATTGGGAATACATTGTTTTCTTTACCAACCATTACTTCCAGCAAATAGCTGCCTTCATGATCGATCATTGTTTTCAATGCAGTTTTTAATTCTGAACGTTCGCTGATGCGTTGCCCATCAATATAATATCCCTTTGCCACAGCTACAAAATCAGGACTGGTGATATCAACAAACGAATAACGTTTCTCATGGAACAGTTGCTGCCATTGGCGCACCATGCCTAAGAACTGGTTATTTAATATCAGGATCTTTACGTTAGGTTTAAATTGCATGATGGTTCCCAACTCCTGTATCGTCATTTGAAAACCACCGTCACCAATAATGGCAATAGTTGTTCTCAATGGATCGCCGTATGCCGCACCAATTGCTGCAGGTAACGCATAACCCATTGTGCCCAAACCACCACTGGTAATATTACTTTTCGTTTGATTCATTTGTGCATAACGGCAGGCCACCATCTGGTGCTGACCAACATCAGTTACAATAATGGCATTGCCATCCGTTAATTCGTTCAATGCTTTGATCACTTCACCCATCGTAAGAATATCTGTTGATGGATTCATCTCCGGTTCAATGCACAATGATTTTTCTTTTTCCATACAGTCATGGAACTTCTGCAACCATTGCGGATATACTTTACTTTCAACCAATGCCGTTAGCATTGGTAATGTTTCTCTACAATCGCCCCAAACAGGAACAGTTGTTTTTACATTCTTATCAATTTCAGCAGGATCAATATCAAGATGAATCACTTTTGCTTGCTTGGCATATTTATCTAAACGACCGGTTACACGATCATCGAAACGCATACCAACAGCGATCAATACATCACATTCATTCGTCAATAAATTCGGACCATAGTTTCCATGCATACCCAACATACCCACGCCCAACGGATGATCTGTTGGAATTGCACTCATGCCCATGATGGTCCAAGCAGCAGGAATACCTGACTTCTCAATAAAGGCTTTGAATTCTTTTTCTGCTTTGCCAAGAATAACACCTTGACCAAAAATTACAAAAGGACGTTCGGCTTCATTGATCAGCTTTGCTGCTTCTTCAATATATTTTTTGCGTACGATCGGTTTTGGACGATAGCTGCGGATATGTTCACACTTTTTGTAGCCTTCATAATCGAATAACTGCATCTGTGCATTTTTAGTGATATCGATCAACACAGGACCGGGACGGCCACTACCAGCGATATAAAACGCTTTTGCTAAAGCTGCTGGAATTTCACTTGCATCAGTTACCTGGTGATTCCATTTTGTAACAGGAGTAGTAATATTGATCACATCTGTTTCCTGGAATGCATCTGTACCAAGCAAGTGAGCAAACACTTGACCGGTGATACATACCAATGGTGTAGAGTCGATCATTGCATCAGCCAAACCTGTTACAAGATTTGTTGCACCGGGACCACTTGTTGCAAACACAACACCGGTTTTACCACTTGCCCTTGCAAAACCCTGTGCTGCGTGAATAGCACCTTGTTCGTGACGAACAAGAATATGTTCTAAACGATCATTGTAATCATACAATGCGTCATAGATCGGCATAATAGCACCACCGGGATAACCGAAGATGGTCTTTACGTTTTCATTGAGCAACGCATCTAACACGGCTACACTTCCGGATACACTCCCCACCAAACCTGAGGCTTTCGAACTCTCCGATTTACTTTGAATATCTTTCTCTTTTATCGTCAACTCTGTTGTATTTGACATAACACGCTTTTTCGATTTTTAATGCTGTTTCATAAGCCCCTTTAGGGGTTGGGGTTTTAAGCCTCGTCTGTTACGCAACCTTGTGAAGCATCCTTCACACACATTGCATATTTATATAAGACACCTTTCTTTTCTTTTAATGCGGGCTGCTTCCAGTTCTTGCGTCTTTCTGCTATCACTTCGTCAGCTACTTTTAAGTTGATCTTATTGCTAGTTGCATCCAGTTCAATGATATCATCGTCCTGCACCAATGCAATCAAACCTCCTTCAAATGCTTCAGGAGTGATGTGTCCGACGACGAAGCCATGCGAACCACCGCTGAATCTTCCATCAGTGATCAATGCAACATCTTTACCCAAACCTGCACCTGTAATGGCTGAAGTTGGTTTCAACATTTCCGGCATACCGGGCGCACCTTTCGGTCCTTCGTAACGAATCACTACTACATCACCTTTCTTCACTCTTCCGCTTGCAATACCTGCTACTAAATCTTTTTCACCATCAAACACTCTTGCCGGTCCTTCAAAACGTTCACCTTCTTTACCACTGATCTTTGCAACACTACCTTTTTCAGCAAGATTACCATACAGAATTTGCAGGTGACCAGTTACTTTCAATGGTTGCTCTAAAGGAAAAATGATCTTTTGTGTTTCAAAGTTTATTTCTGTAATGTCCGCTAAGTTCTCCGCAACTGTTTTACCTGTTACAGTTAAACAATCGCCATGTAGCAAGCCTTTGTTCAACAAATATTTCATAACAGCAGGCACACCACCATGTGCATGTAACTCCTGCATCAAATATTTTCCACTTGGTTTAAAATCAGCCAACACAGGTGTATTATCACTGATGCGTTGGAAATCATCCTGCGTTAAATCAACATCCACACTTTTTGCCATAGCGATCAAATGCAACACAGCATTTGTACTTCCACCGAAGATCATAATCGTTACGATTGCATTTTCAAATGCCTTCTTCGTCATGATATCTCTTGGCTTAATATCTTTTTCTAATAATACTTTGATTGCTCTTCCTGCATCCAGGCACTCATTCTTTTTTTCATCGCTGATTGCAGGGTTTGATGAAGAATAGGGTAAACTCATCCCTAATGCTTCAATAGCCGATGCCATCGTGTTCGCAGTATACATACCACCGCATGCACCAGCACCCGGACAACTATGTTTTACCACTTCTTTAAAATCTTCAGGGGTAATACTGCCTGCTAATTTTTTTCCTAATGCTTCAAACGCAGAAATGATGTTGAGCTCCTCGCCTTTGTGATGTCCCGGAGCAATTGTTCCGCCATACACCATAATTGAAGGACGATTCAAACGACCCATTGCCATGATAGCACCCGGCATATTTTTATCACAGCCCGGTAATGCGATCAATCCATCATAATAAAATCCGCCGCACACACTTTCAATACTGTCTGCAATTAAATCACGACTCACCAACGAATAACGCATACCATCGGTACCATTACTGATACCATCGCTGATGCCGATTGTATTAAAGATCAAACCAACTAAATCATTCTTCCACACACCTTCTTTCACCACTTTTGCAAGATCATTCAGGTGCATGTTACAAGTGTTACCATCGTAACCCATACTTGCAATACCCACCTGTGCTTTTTTCAGATCATCTTCTGTTAAGCCAATACCATACAACATGGCTTGTGCAGCCGGTTGTGTTTCATCTTGTGTTAATACTTTCGAATACTTGTTTAATTCAGCCATTTTATTTTTTGTTGTCGTCTGTTATTATTCTATTTAGCTATTGTTGCGTCGCACTCTTGTACTACCTTAATTCTATTTTTCTTCTATGCTACTGCTTCGTGTTGCTTTGCGTCTTCCTGTCTTTGTGGTTTAAAATTTTCTACCACTAAATTCTTATACGCCTGTTGAATTTTTCTGCTCACACTATCACTCCATTTCAATGGAAACTTGTGATCATCCAAACTGTCGAACCCAATCACTTCTGCTGCAGTACCACAATAAAAAACAGCATCTGCATTTTTCAACTCATCGATTGTAAACACCTTTTCTTCTACTTGAATTCCCAGCTCCTCACATAATTCAAACACTGTTGCTCTTGTTATGCCGGGAAGAATATTTCCTTTTGCAGGTGTAAAGAGTTTACCATCTTTCTCATAAAACAAATTGGCGCCCGGCGCTTCTGCAACATTGCCATTCATATCGAGCAACAATGCTTCATCAAAACCTTTTGCTTTTGCTTCATGGCTGGCGAGTAATGAGTTTACATAATGACCTGCAGCTTTCGCTTCGATCTTGAATGCCTTCGGATTCGGACGTTCAAATGAACTGGTCATGATCCGCAACAACTTATCACCAAGAAACGGTTGCATGGCCCATACTTCAATGACAAGGAACGATTTTTCATTCTGCACAAAACTCATATTGGCCGGTGCATAAACCACGGGGCGTATATAAGCATCCTGCAGATCATTCAACTTCAACACTTCATAAGTAACGGCTGTCAATTCTTCCGTTGACCAGTGGTAAGGAAGGTTCACTGCTTCGGCTGATCGTTGCAAACGGTCGTAGTGTTCTTTGGCTTTAAAGATCTTCGTTTCGCCATTCTCTGTTCTGTAAGAACGAATACCTTCAAACACACTGTAACCATAATGAAAACTCTGGCTATAGAGATCCATTTTTGCTTCTGCTGCTTTTACATACTCACCGTTGAGATACAAGATCGTTTCACTGTTGTAATAAGTTGCCATACACTGTTTTTGTTTTTTAGCGGTAATAAAAAAACCCGCCTCTTTTGGAGGCGGGTTGTTATGTTTAATTCGTTTTGTCAGTTACATACAACTAGCACCTCCGTTGATAGCAGGAATAATAATGACTACCACAATGACGATTGTGTTTACAAGTAGTAGATTATTTAATTTGCTTTTCAACATAGTGCGTTGTTCGAAAAACGAATATACCGCCTAATTGAAAATAAACAAAGAACTTTTTTGACCTCACCCTCGTTCCCTCTCCAAAAGAGAGGGAGGCCAAACTCTATTTTTTAATTTAGTAGTTGTAATTAAACATTTAAACTGAATTTCTTTACTCTGCATCTACATCAACCGCTTCATAAACTACAACCATTTAAAATCTCCAAACTCTAAAGCCCCTCCTTCGGAGGGGTTTGGGGAGGTCTTATATTATCGTTGACTTACGCAACTCAATATTCTCTTGCTTTACCGTACCCGGAATTTTACCAGCAACATATTCACTGATGAGATCACCAATGGTACTGGTGAAATAAAAATTCATTGGGTCAATATCTTTTGTTACGAAGTTGTGTTGTAATGTCCAGTCGATTGCTTCACGAATTACGTGTGCTTCATCTGTCAATCCAAAATGATCAAGCATCATTGCAGCCGATAAAATAGAACCGATGGGATTGGCAATATCTTTTCCTGCTGCTTTTGGAAAAGAACCGTGTATTGGTTCAAATAACGCTGTGCTGTTGCCAACCGATGCAGAAGGCAACATACCCATTGATCCGTTGAGTACACTTGCTTCATCGCTGATGATATCGCCAAACATATTCTCAGTTAAGATCACATCAAATTGTTTGGGATTCAAGATCAGCTGCACGGCTGCATTATCAACATACATGTATTCAGCAGTTACATCGGGGTACTGTGCTGCAATTTCCTTTACCACTTTGCGCCAGAGACGTGAAGTTTCAAGCACATTCGATTTATCAAGTAGTGTTACTTTTTTCTTACGCCCCTGCGCATGTTTAAATGCGAGGTGTGCAATACGTTCTACTTCGGATCGTGTATAAACACATTCATCGCTTGCACTGTTTCCATCTTCACTGGTGCGTTTGCTGCCAAAATAAATACCGCCTGTCAGTTCACGAAAGATCACCAGGTCAACACCTTCGAGGTGCGATGCTTTGAACGGAGATAAATGCTGCAAACCGCTGTATGTAATTACAGGACGGATATTTGCAAACAAACCCAACGCCTGGCGGATACCAAATAAACCTTGCTCCGGACGAACTTTTGCAGAAGGATCATTATCGTATTTCGGATCGCCCACTGCACCAAACAAAACAGCATCACTATCCAGACAAATATCAATTGTTTCAGATGGCAATGCAGTTCCTGTTTTGTCGATTGCAACAGCTCCAACCAACGCTTCTTTATAATGAAAAATATGTCCGTATTCCTGCGCAATTGCATCCAATACTTTTATGGATTGGGCCGTTACTTCCGGACCAATTCCATCTCCGTTTAATATCGCTATCTTCTTTTCCATGATCAGGTGGTAGTGTTTTCGTAGTTTATTTTTTAGTTTTCAGATGGTTGACCGGATACGCTATTTATGCCAAATGCTCATCCTCTTCGGAAAGAGATGAGCATTTGATTATGCTGTGATAACAATTTGTTCTGCCAATTTCTTCAAATCAGCATCTTCTACTTCCTTCTTCGAATCGGCAAGCGCCACAAAACGCTCATACAATTCATCTACCTGGTTGCGATCAAAACTGTAGCCGAGGTTTTTGAAACGATAAGCCAAAGCACTTCTTCCACTACGTGCCGTCAATACAATTTTTGATGTATCGGCACCAACTTCTTCCGGCGCAATAATTTCATACGTTGTCGCTTCTTTCAAAAATCCATCCTGGTGAATACCTGATGAATGTGAGAATGCATTGTCACCAACTACAGCTTTGTTTGGCTGCACCACCATACGCATGGTGTCGCTCACCAAACGGCTCATTGGTAATAATTGCTTCGGATCAACATTGGTATACAATCCTAGTTCAGGATGTTTGCGAATGGCCATCACCACTTCTTCCAATGAAGTGTTACCTGCACGCTCACCAATACCGTTAATGGTACACTCGATCTGACGTGCACCGGCAATAGCACCTGCAATGGAGTTGGCAGTGGCTAAACCAAGATCGTTATGACAATGGCAGGAAAGAATAGCTTTATCGATATTGCTCACGTTGTTCATTAAGTAAGCCATCTTTTCTGCATACTGGTGTGGCAAACAAAATCCTGTTGTATCAGGAACATTCACGACTGTTGCACCTGCAGCAATTACAGCTTCTGTAAGTTTTGCCAAAAACTGCAGGTCTGCACGACCTGCATCTTCGGCATAAAATTCTACATCGGGCACATAATTGCGGGCAAGTCTTACGGCGTTAACGGCTCGTTCTAAAATCTCCTCCCTGGTGGAGTTGAATTTGTATTTTATATGATTATCGGATGATCCGATACCTGTATGAATGCGTGGACGAACTGCAGGCTTCAATGCCTCTGCAGCCACTTCAATATCTTTCTGCACTGCACGGGTTAAACCGCACACGGTGGCGTTCTTAATTACTTTCGATATCTGGTTAACGCTTTCAAAATCGCCGGGACTGGAAATAGGAAAGCCGGCTTCTATAATATCAACACCTAAGGCTTCTAACTTTAATGCAAGCTCAATCTTCTCTTTCGTATTTAACTTGCAACCTGGTACCTGCTCTCCGTCTCTAAGAGTGGTATCAAAAATGAACACTTGTTTGTCGGCCATAACAATCTTTAATAGTGTAAAAAAAGCAGGCTCAATTACTTCTTTCTTTGTCTCGGGAGCAGAAGTAACCTGCCTGCTTCATAAAATTATTTCAGATGGAAGGGGTTGGCAAACCTTATTTCATGTATTTTACGACAGATAAGTACGTCCCTTTTACCGAAAACCCTTGACAGGCAAGGATTTCAGCAGAAACGAATTACGATGCCCAACAGATCGACGGATACGACCTTTCAACTCATAAAATCGCTTGAAAAGAGCGAAAAGCGCAATTTTAAGCTTTATGTGAAGCGAAACTCAGCTGACCCCAACCTTAAGATCATTCAGCTGTTTGATGCCATGGACAAAATGGATGACTACGATGAGACCACTCTTTTGCGCAAAAACCCCAGCCTTGCGAAGCAGCAGCTGAGCAATTTAAAGGCTCATTTATACAAGTCGATCCTGAGCAGCCTGCGGCTGATAAAACAGGAAGATAATATCACCATTCAGCTGAATGAGCAGATGGATTTTGCCCGCATACTTTATAATAAAGGCCTCTACCTGCAAAGTCTGAAAGTGCTGGATAAGATGAAGGAGCAGGCGAGGCAATATGAGCAGATCACTTATATGGCCCAGATCCTGTTTTTTGAAAAGAAGATCGAGGCGCTTTATATCACCCGCAGTATGCAGAACAGGGCTGATAAGTTGTCGAAAGAATCAACCGTTGTTGAAGAACAGTTGACCAGCGTTTCACAGCTTTCGAATTTATCGTTGCAGCTGTATAGCTGGTATATTAAAAATGGTGTGGCCCGGAATGAGAAAGAAGGCGATGAAGCAAAAGAATATTTTGAAAAACACTTGCCGAAGAATGCCGATAAGCTGACGGGGTTTTATGAGCAGTTGTATTTATTCCAATCGCATTGCTGGGTAGCATTTATTCGCCAGGACTATTTGCTGTATTACCGATACACACAAAAGTGGGTTGACCTGTTTGAGAAATATCCCGCCATGATCGAAGCGGAAACGGCACACTATATTAAAGGCATGCACAACTTAATGAGTGCGCATTTCGATTTGAGCAATGAAGCGAAGCTGATTGAAAGCATTGAACAGCTGGAAAAATTTTCGCACAGGAAAGTTGCACAGCAAAATGAAAACTACCGCATACTTTGTTTTGTGTACCTCTCCATTGCCAAGATCAATAAACATTTTTTAGAAGGAACATTTACACAAGGGTTACGTTTGGTGCCGGGAATTGAAGAAAAGCTGGATGAATTCGGTTTGTATCTCGACAGGCATCGTGTACTTACTTTCTATTACAAAATAGCCTGTTTGTATTTCGGCAGTGGTAATAACGAAAAAGCGATTGAATATCTTAACAAGATCATTAACTGGAAAGTTGACCTCCGTACCGATCTGCAATGCTATGCACGGTTGCTGCACCTCATCGCTCATTTTGAATTAGGTAATTATGACTTGTTAGAATACCTCATTAAATCGGTGTACCGCTTTATGGGTAAAATGGAAAACCTCAGTGGTGTTGAAGAAGAAATGTTTCGCTTCCTGCGCAATGCATTACAACTATCACCCGGAAAAATTAAACCTGCATTTCAAAACCTGCTCGACAACATACGTAAATATGAAGGCAACCGTTTTGAAACAAGAGCATTTGTTTACCTTGATGTAGTGAGTTGGCTCGAAAGTAAAATTGAAAATGTGCCGGTGCAGGATATCATCCACACAAAATATAAGCGACAGAAGAAAACAATTGTTCAACAATAATTGTCAGCACTTACTTATGAAACATACACTTGCCTTATTCTCTTTTTGTGTCTTTCTTTTTTTACAAGGTCATGCACAACGCATCGATCCCAAAAAGATTGAGATCGTTCGTGACAGTTTTGGTGTACCACACATTTTTGCAAAGACGGATGCTGAAGTTGCTTATGGTTTGGCATGGGCACATGCCGAAGATGATTTCAATAGTATACAGGATGTAGTGTTACCTGCAAAAGGATTGATGGGTAAGGTGCAAGGCAAAGCAGGTGCTGCTGCCGATTATGCATTTGCCTTATTCCGTTGCATGGAAATTACCGAAGAGAAATGGCACACACTCACTCCTGCTTTTTTAAAATTGATCGATGGCTATGTGCAGGGTATTAATGATTATGCAAAAGCACATCCCGATGAAGTGCTGCACAAAAAAATATTTCCCGTTACTGCCAAAGAATATATTGCTTCATCGGTGCTGGCACTAACAGCTTTTAATGGTGCCGATAAAGCTTTGATGTCGATCTTTAACAATGTTGTTGAAACAGACCCGGAGTTGAATAAGAAAGGAAGCAATGCAATGGCTGTGCATTCTTCAAAAACTAATACAGGTGAAGCATTTTTATTGATCAATGCACACCAGCCCAACACGGGATCGCAGGCATTTTACGAAGCGCATATCAACAGCGAAGAAGGATTGAATGTACATGGTGGATTACTTGCAGGCGGGACATGTATTTTACATGGAGTAAATGAAAATTTGGGTTGGGCACACACAGTTAATTATGTTGACCGTGTTGATGTTTTTCAGTTAGAAATAAATCCTGCAAATGAAAAGCAATACAAGTTTGATAACGAATGGATCGATCTTGAAGAGAAAACAATTACACTGCATATTAAAGGAATACCAGTTGGCGTGAAGCGGAAAGTTTACTGGAGTAAGTATGGCGCAACGATGAAAAATAAACAAGGTTTCTTCTCGATTCGTTTGGGTGCCAATATGGATATCCGTGCATTGGAACAATGGTATTATATGGATAAAGCAAAAAACTTCACAGAATTTTATACAGCGATAAAAGATCAGCGTTTATCGATGTTCAACATTACTTATGCCGATAAACACGATACCATTTTTTATGTGAACAATGGATTGGTGCCGGTGCGAAATCCTGCACCGAAATATCATTGGAAATTGACAGTGCCAGGCAATACTTCAACTACATTATGGACATCATTCAGAAAATTCAGTGAACTGCCGCAGTATATCAATCCGAAAAGCGGCTATTTATTCAACACTAATCACTCTTCATTTTTTGCCACAGCAGCAACAGATAACTTACCTGCAACAAAATTTCCTGCAAGTGATGGTTGGGAAACCTGGCAGAACAACCGCAGCATACGTGTGCTGCAGCAAATGCCTGCTGCACAACTTGATTATACAACCTTCAAGAAAATAAAGTTTGATAAACAGCTGCCTGCAGTATTACATTATCCGCACAATATTGATACGCTGTTCCTGTTAAGTGAAACAGCATATCCGCAATACGCATCGCTAATCCAGACATTAAAACGCTGGGACAAACAAGGTACAGCCGATAGCAAAGGCGCTGCGGTGTTTTTGTTAAGCTATCTGCATCTGGCCAAAAAGTTAGGTGCAGGTGCTGCACGCACACTCACCACTGCAGAAGCAGTTGAAACCTATGCCTACGTGTATGAGTACATGATGAAACATTTCAACCGTACCGATCTTGCATTGGGCGATATACAAAAACTTGTGCGTGGCGATAAGGAATGGCCGCTCTGGGGTTTCCCCGATCTTCTCTCTCCGCAATGGACAGCCAATTATAAAGACGGCAAATTAAAATCAGTTGGTGGCGATGGACTCATCATGTTCATCCGCTTTGCAAAAGATGCACTACCGCAAATTGAAACAGTAAACATGTATGGTGCTTCAGCTAAAAAAGGCAACAAACATTTTGATGACCAGGTTGAACTATACATCAATCAACAAACAAAACGCATGACGTTGAAGAAGGAAGAAGTGTATAAAATGGCGGAGAGGGTGTATCATCCGGGAGAATAAAGTTACGGGAGAAAATCCCAACAGATTCCTCCTTCGTCGGAAAGACAGGTTTATTGAGCTTTGTACAACAGCTCATCTTTTTCACTAATCCCAACCTTCCTGTCATCCTGAGGCACGAAGGATCTGTTCAACATTCATTCATCAATTCCCACTGCTGTCCTTCTTCGGTACAATTTTATAATCAGCATCAGTTATACCTTTTACGCCTCTTCCCTTCTTTGTTGAATCAGGAACATTAGTTTTCGGCGGCGACACATTCGGTGGCGTAAACACAGGTGCAGTATTCGTAATTACTTTATTACTGTCGGGTTGCTGCACAGGTAATGTTACAGGAGCAATACTGTTACTGTCAACAGGCAAACCTGTGGATGTGTTTGCCGGAACAGTTGTATTGTTTACAGGTGCTATCGTATTGATTGTACCCGGCGAATTATTGCCTACAGGATTATCGTTGTTGTTAGGTGATGTTACAGGAGTGGTGATTGTTGGTTGATCGTTCGAGGTTGTTGTTTGTTTACGGTTGTTGAAGAAATAAATAAATACAATTGCAACAGCAGCAATCATGAATCCACGGTTGAGCCATGTACGTGGACCACTCGTTGGTGCAGGTGGCGGATTGGTTGAACCATCATCCGTCGGCAGATCAATATCGAGCTGTGCTTCGATACGTGCCCAGATAGCATCCACCATATCCGGTGCAGTTAACTGCTCAAGCTTTTCGGTAATGGTTAATTCGTATGTTGCTTTTTGATTCATCCGCTATGTTGTGCGACTGAGTTGTTGTTGTAATTTTTTCCGGGCTTCGCTGAGGTGCCATTTCGATGTGCCCTCGCTGATGTTTAGTTGTTCGGCTATCTCCCGGTGATTATAGCCTTCCACGGCATACAACACAAACACTGCATGTGTTGCGGGTGGTAACTGGTGAATGAGTTTCATAATTTCATCGGCACCCATGCGTTCCAACACCGTATTACTGATCTGCGGTTCTTCCACCGTTTCCAGTTCCATATCCTTACTGAAACGTTCTCTTGCTTTCAGGTGATCGAGCCCTTCATTCATCACAATACGTTTGATCCATGTTTGCAACGCACCTTTTGTTTTATCAAACGTGTGCATGCTTTTAAAGATCTTCACAAAGGCATGACTCATAATATCAGCAGCATCCGCTTCATCACGTGAATAACGCAGGGCAATAGTCACCGCATAGCTATAGAACTGCCGGTACAACTGTTCCTGTGCCCTGCGGTTATTGCGTTTGCAATCTTCCACCAACTGATCAATATCGAGTGCTTCTGCAATCACTTCCCTGCTTAGAAATTTGTGTCTTTATCTTTTTCAACATCCTGCATCCGCTTCAAAAGAATAGCCGATGAAATAGATGATAAAATGATTTTGTCTCTTGCATCTAAATTATTCGCAAACCAGATGCTGTTATCTAGAATATCAATAATGGCTACTACTCCATCATCCCAACGCAATTCGTAACCGGTAAGCATGGGGCCGCCCACTACTTTTGTTTCTTTACCAGCTTTTGTTGTTACTTTTTCCAAACGCAATGGACGAATAACAATATTCTCTTTGCCATTGGTTGCATAACCTTCTTCTTCTACATACGGACGATCGAAGAGACGGCGGGCAGTATCTTTCTTTGCATCATATTTATTCATCAACACTACAGACCATGGATCGTTTTCTTTTGCCATCAACGGAAGGATAGCCGCAGTGAATGCATATTCGTAACGTTGCGTTGCGTTCACCTGTCCGAGAAAAGGATTGTTGCTTTTGTACACAAGTTGATTTTCGCTGAACTTTTCAGTTGCAAAAACTTCGGTCATTAAATTTCCATCCTGGATCGTGTATTGAAATTTATTGCGTTGTTTCAGGTTGCGTACATCGGTATCGATGTTGAGAACACGCAGCAACATGGATTGCGGATCGAGACTGAATTTTGTGTATTGAAATGAACTGCTGAAATCCCATCCACGCTTTACTGCTGAAGTAGAAAATTCACCAAAGCTTAACCGCTGATTGATCATCCAGCCATTCAATCCTTTCACCTGCATTTTGGTTGCCTGCGAGCTGAAGCTCGCAGGAACCGATACTTTGGCTGCTGTACAAGAGATCATGAACAGCAGAAAGAGGTATGATAATTTTTGTAACATATCATTTCGTTTATGAAATTAATAAGAAATGCTTTTCTATCAATAATTGTAAATGGTCTTTGTTGTAAACAAATGTTGTCCGGTTATATATGATTTGTAGCGGCGGATGAGCTCCACAGGGTAACCTTCGCTATCATATTTGTATTCGAAACTGTAGACAACATTTAAAGGATAGTTACCAAAATAAGTACGTGCTTGCCAGTTAAGATTGTTTTTTGAGCTGTTGCTTAAAAACAAGTCGTGCCAGTTCATGTGTGCATAAGGGTTGATGTTGTTATCGTGCTGGTAAGTTCCTGTTTCGGTACTTCCGTTGCTTGTGCGGCTGTTATCGGAAAACAAGTTGCCATTTCTCCAACGCTGATAATATTCCATTGTAAGTGCAGTGTGCGAATAACTGAAACGGAAATTCACTTCATCCAAACCATCGCCGTTACGGCCATGATGTGCTACTTCCACTTCTGTTTTAGTTACGTTCAGCAAATCTTCTGTAATATGATCGATCTTACCTGAAGCATTATACCGAAAGCTTCTTGAACCTGCAAATGCATTCGTTTCATTATAAATATTTATTTTTTCTACACGGCCCTCAGTGTACTCAAAATTTTCTGTTCTGGCAATAAACGGCGTTCCATCTGTTGCACGCTTCTGCATAAATTCAATTTTTGCCAATCTTCCTTTACCATCATAGATGTAATTGTTTTTCGATTCGGCTTTGTACATATTGCCATCCCAACGTGCAATGATTTCTGATTTCAGTTTCTTTGCTTCTTTCTCTTCACCAAATTCGTACACAACATCTTTACGGATATCTGCCTTAGCCAAACGCTTCGTATAATCCTTTCCCCATTTTTGTACAATGAATTCGTGTTGCGCTGCATTTTTATCTAACTGCACAGTATTAACACCTGCAGCAAGACTGATAAATTTTACACTCAGCAATTCATTGTTCGCATTGAACATGCGATAGATCAATGATGATGGAATACTATCGTACAATATATCACCCACTTTGATACTTGTTTTTATTTTGATGCTGAGTGTTTCTTCTTCACCTGGATTTGATGCATTACCAAACGCATCAGCAGCATAACCAAAATCAACTGCTTTATCTGTCGGTTCAACTTTTAAAAATTCAGCAGGCACATTAAGCGTTACTGCCGATGGCAATACCATTATATAAGCTAAAGGTTTGCTTACTGCTGCGGCCTTTGCCGAATTAGTAACAGGCACGGCATACAATACATTACCTGTGCCCGACACAATCATGAGTTTGCTGATGCGGTAAGTACCAGCAGGCAATTCCAGTTCTTCGGTTGTAAATTTTCCGTTGTAACTGATAGCAGCGAGTTTATTGGTTACAACCAATTCGTCCTGCGCATTTTTAATATCAAACTTCGCAAACAGGTTGGCCATTGGCTGATTAGGTAAACCGGGTAAGGCTTCGGCAGTGATGCGGTACTTGTGCGAAAGGCCGGGCGTTGGACCGGGACCATCACCAGGTTTGTTAGGTTCTACGGGTTTCTTGCAGGAAACAAGGATGATAAGGCTTGCGAAAAAAAGCGTGAACACGCTGCGAAATGTCTGTTTCATGTTCTTTGATTATAAGGTTTAAAAAAGCCGCTGTTTGTGGCGGTATGATAGAGATACCCCACACGGGCACAAAAGGGTTGGGTAGAAAACGGGGCGTTAACGGAAGTTTAACATTTGGGAGAAACGGAGCCTTTTCTATCCGGAACACGCATTCAAAACTTGAGGATCTTGGTTTTAAATTTTTCGTTTTAGCAGCCGTTATTATATTGTAGCGTAATCTCAAGTATTAACTGACTTTTTGATGGGAGCTACATTTTCTGACATATCATTATATACGCCTATCCCTTTTGAAGCTGGCACACCCGAATATCTGGAAATAACATCTCTGGAGAACTTCATAAGTGATTTGTATGTGCAGAGCATGAAAGGCTACAAGCCAGTCGGCGCAACGAGGATAACAATTCAACCTGCATTTCATGGCATTTGGAAAAAACCACAAAAACTGGCTTCAATTATTTCAGTTGCCCCCTATTATAACTATGAAGAATATGCCCGACTAGAAAAAAAAGAAAAGTACAAGTATGTGCTTGACCTAATTCAAAATGCCATACTACAAGCAAGTGAAGAATTTAATTGGGATAGATCCATTTTTGAGAGAGCTTATGAGAACATCATTGCAACAGATTTTAAATTCCAAATTAATTACCCTGCAAAACAATCGAGAGACAAAAAAAAGTCGGGACATCTTTCTATTGAAAAGACAGAAACAGCAACATATGTTTATGTAAATATTATCAAAGAAGGCCATACTATTAAGCAATTGCTTTTTGCGAAAAAAAATTCCTGGTGTTATGATTGCGTATATATTCTATTAAAATACAGTAAATGGCTTGACTCTGATAAATTCGGCATTGCATATCGTAAAAATCGAATCGTCGTTTGGTTTTCTTTGGAACAAAACAAGATTGCTTTTATTGAAAAAGGTATTGAAGTAGAAAGCATCAATTTTACAAATCACTTCTTACTTCAATAATAACGGGCAAGTAGCATACTCATCAGATTCCTCCTTCGCCGGAAAGACAGCTTTGTTGAGCATTGTGTAAAAGTTCATCATAAGCACCAAGCCCAACCTTCCTGTCATCCTGAGGAACGAAAGATCTGCCTGGCTTAAAATATTAATTTACTGTTCGTTACTACGCAATCGTTCCCACACCTCCCCTTCCACAACTAACACCCGCAAGTTTCAAACAGTGTAAATTTGGGTCGCCCAACTGCAGCAGCAAACATGAACGAACGATTACAACAACTGGCACAGCAACTCGAAGGAGAATTTTATTTCGATACCACCATGCGTACCGTTTATGCCACCGATGCGTCGGCATACCGTGAGTTACCATTGGCCGTAGCTATTCCCAAAACCAAAGACGATCTTAAAAAGCTCATCGCTTTTGCACATACCAACAAAACCTCGTTGATACCACGTACCGCAGGTACTTCACTTGCCGGACAGGTGGTGGGCAACGGCATTATCGTGGATGTATCGAAATACTTCACAAAAATTCTTGAACTCAACAAAGAAGAGAAATGGGTGCGTGTGCAGCCCGGTGTAATTCGTGATGAACTGAACATGTTTTTAAAACCGCATGGTTTGTTCTTTGGCCCGGAAACTTCAACTGCCAACCGTGCTATGATTGGTGGTATGGTGGGCAACAATTCCTGCGGCAGTAATTCTGTTTTATACAGAAGCACACGTGAGCATTTGCTGGAAGTGGATTGTCTGCTGAGCGATGGAACAGAGACAACGTTTAAAGCATTAAACATTAATGAGTTTCATGCAAAGTGTGAAGGCGAAGGATTGGAAGCAAACATCTATCGTTCCGTAAGAAGCATGTTGAGCAACTATGACAATCAGGTGGAGATACGCAAAGAGTTTCCGAAGAAAACAGTAGAGCGCCGCAATACAGGTTATGCTATTGATTTGTTACTGGAAACCGCACCATTCACTGCCGGTGAAATAGATTTTAATTTCTGCAAACTTATTGCAGGTTCAGAAGGCACACTGGCGTTGATCACAGAAATAAAATTGAATTTAGTACCACAGCCTGCAAAAGAAATTGGTTTGTTGTGTGTGCATTTTAATTCGGTACATGAATCGTTGCTGGCAAACCTCATTGGTTTAAAATACAATCCTGGTGCAAGTGAACTCATTGATCATTATATTTTGGAATGCACCAAAGAGAACAAAGAGCAAATGAAGAACCGCTTCTTTGTACAAGGCGATCCCGGTGCTATTCTCGTAATTGAGTTTGCAAGAGAAACAAGAGAAGAGATCGTTGCTATTTGTGAAAAAGTGGAAGCTGACATGCGTGCAGCAGGTTTGGGTTATCACTTTCCTTTGTTGTTTGGTGAAGACAGTAAAAAGATATGGACATTGCGTAAAGCAGGATTGGGTTTACTGAGTAATTTACCCGGCGATGAAAAAGCAGTACCTGTTATTGAAGACACGGCTGTTGATGTAAATGATCTTCCTGATTTCATCCGTGACTTTAACGAGATATTGAAACAACATAATCTCTACTCCGTGCATTATGCACATGCAGGTTCGGGTGAAATTCATTTGCGTCCGATCATCAACTTAAAAACAGAAGAAGGTAACCGTCTTTTCCGTGTAATTGCAGAAGAGATTGCTACACTCGTCAAAAAATACAAAGGCTCATTAAGTGGTGAACATGGTGATGGCCGTTTGCGTGGTGAGTTTATTAAACAAATGGTTGGTGAAAAGAATTACCAGCTTTTGAAAGAGGTAAAGAAAACATGGGATCCTGCCAATATTTTTAATCCCAACAAAATTGTAGACACACCGCCGATGGATACCATGCTGCGGTATGTGCCCGGCCAGAAAACACCGGAGTTTAAAACTGTGTTCCGTTTCCACAACCAGGATATTCTGCAACATGCCGAGCAATGCAATGGCAGTGGCGATTGCCGTAAAACCCATTTATCAGGAGGAACGATGTGTCCATCCTTCATGGCTACACGTAATGAAAAAGAAACGACAAGAGCAAGAGCCAATATACTCCGTGAGTTTTTAACCAACTCAACAAAAGCCAACCGCTTTGATCATAAAGAAATTTATGAAGTGATGGATCTTTGTTTGAGTTGCAAGGGTTGTAAATCGGAATGCCCCAGCAATGTGGATATGGCCAAACTCAAAGCAGAGTTTATGCAGCATTACTACGATGCGAATGGTGTTCCTTTCCGTTCAAAACTCATTGCCAACTTTACCAACTCATCAAAGCTGGGAGCAATTGCACCATCGTTGTACAATTTTGTAATGACGAACAGTGCGATCAGTTCATTGGTAAAAAAAGCATCGGGCTTTGCATCCAAGCGTTCCATGCCGACGATGTATAGCACTACATTAAGTAAATGGTACAAGAAGGAAAATCCGAATTCCAAAATCCAAATTCCTAATTCCAAAAAGGTATACCTTTTCTGTGATGAGTTCACCAATTATAACGATACACAAATCGGTATCAAAGCTGTTGAGTTACTCAACAAGCTTGGTTACGAAGTGATCATTCCTGAACATATTGAAAGCGGTCGCTCCTGGTTATCGAAAGGTTTGATCAGGAAAGGAAAAGAAATTGCGAATAAAAATATTGAACTCCTCTATCCTGTTGTTACTGCAGAAACGCCATTGATCGGTATTGAACCTTCTGCTATTCTCACCTTCCGTGATGAGTATGTTGACTTGGCAACAGATGCCAACTTTGAAAAAGCAAAACAGCTTGCAGCCAATGTATTCATGATCGATGAATTTATTGCACGGGAAATCGACAAAGGCAATATCAGCAAAGAGCAATTTACATCTGCTGAAAAGAAAATTAAACTGCATGGCCATTGTCAGCAGAAAGCATTGGTGGGTACTGTAGCAACAGTAAAAGTATTATCGTTCCCCGAAAATTATAAAGTAGAAACTATTCCTTCGGGATGTTGTGGCATGGCAGGTTCATTCGGTTATGAAGAAGAACATTATGAACTCTCGATGAAGATCGGTGAAATGGTATTGTTCCCTGCTGTGCGAAATACAGCTGATGATGTGATTATTGCAGCACCGGGTACGAGTTGTCGCCACCAGATAAAAGATGGTACCGGCAAAAAAGCATTACATCCTGTGGAAGTATTGTGGCAAGCGTTGAAATAATTTGCCACCAAGGCAAAAAGACGGAAGCAGCACAAAGAAGAATCAATAAGCTTTCTTTTCCTTTCTTCTTTGTGCACCTTAGCGTCTTTGTGGCTACTTGCCTTGGTAAAAATCAAGCACTCTTGTACGGAAACTGTATTCGTATTGTGTTTGCACAAGATTGATCTTTGTTCGGTCAAGATTATTTTTAGCAATGAGAAATTCTGCAGCATTGATCACACCACTTTCAAAACGCACTTCAGCAGCACGAAATGATTCTTCAAAATTTGTCAACTGATCTTTTAATATCGAGTAGCGATTATACGATGCCTGCATATTCAACCATGCTTGTTCAATGTTTTGCGTTAACTGGTAATTGGTATTCTCAGCATTAAGCTGCGTATTCTTCAATTGCAACTTTGCCTGCTTCACCCTGTTCTTTATTTGCAGGTTATTGAAAATGGGAATCCGCATATTTACACCGGCAAAGAAACCAAGGTTGTTTTCCATCTGCTGAAAATAACCAACAGATGAAGTCGAAAAATTCTGCACTTCCCGGTAGACAAGTGTGCGTGCAGTTCCATTTTTAATGTAAGTGCCGGTTTCTACTTCTGCTATTGTTGTGGGTGTTAAACGTGTACCCAAACTTGAATAACTACTGCCTGCACTTGCGCCTAAACTGATCACGGGGTAATAACCACTCTTCGCAATTTGAATTTCCTTTTCAGCGCTCTTCACCCTGTATTCGTTTGCTTTTACCAACGACATATATTCCATTGCTGCAGCAATTACTTCAGGTGAAGTTTGCGCATACAATGTTTCACCTAATTGAACAGTTCTCTCCAATTGCAGTGCAGGTGCGTAAGGAATATTTATCAACTGGCATAATGCAAGCTTCGATTGCTGCAGATTATTTTCAAGCGTCACAATATTGATCTGTTCATTAGCCATTTGGCCTTTCATGTCTGTCAACTGGAAATTCCCTGCTGATCCTTCTTTCACCATGATCTCCATTCTTTCGATCTGCTTTTTTGTTACCAGCAATTGTGCACGGGAAACATTCAACACATCTTCTCCTACCAACACCTGCATATACGCAAGTATTACATTCAGCACGAGATTATCTTTCGCTTGCTTATAATCCAGCTCTGCAGCCTTGTGAGAAAAATTTGTTTGCTGAATTAAATTCTGCAAACGCATACCGTTGAATAAGATCACACCAGCATCTAATCCTGCATTGGACGATGACAATTGATTATTGGTATAAGTATTGGTGATAGGATCAACGTTACGACCAAAGTTGTTACCAAAATTCCAACGGCTGTTTACATTCGGCAACAGGTTCATCTTTGCCTGGTTTTTATCAATCGCTGCCGATTGCATTTGCAAACCTGTTTGCTGCACAAGAACATTTCTATTCAAAGCCGTATCAATACATTGCTTTAAACTATACTGCTGCGCCTTGACACTTATTGTCAAAACTAAAAGGCACAACACAAAACTGAATATCCGCATAACTGTTTTATTAATTTTTAACCTGTTGTTCAATACGTCCATCAAGTAAATGAATGGTTCTGCCGGCGTATGCTGCATTTTTTTCACTATGTGTAACCTGGATGATCGTTACACCTTCCTGGTTCAGCTGTTTAAATAATTCCATGATCTCCTCACCTTGTTTGGAGTTGAGATTACCGGTGGGTTCATCAGCAAGAATTAATTTTGGCTTAGCAATCAATGCACGTGCTACACCTACCAACTGTTGCTGGCCACCACTCAATTGTGTTGGAAAAAGATCTTTCTTACCAACAATATTGAAACGATCGAGCATATCAGCTACCATTGCTTTTCGTTCGCTGCCTTTCACGTCTTGGTACAGCAATGGCGTTTCGATGTTTTCATAAACCGTGAGCTCATCAATTAAATGATATTGTTGAAAAACAAAACCAATGTATTGCTTATACAATTGTGCCCGTTGCTTTTCTTTTAACTTATGTACGCTTTCGTTCAGGAAGTTGTATTCACCTTCGTCAAAGCCATCAAGCATACCAATTACATTTAACAAAGTTGATTTGCCTGAACCAGATGGCCCCATAATGGAAATAAACTCTCCTTCTGATACTTCCAGATTAATGTCCTTTAGTAAAAAAGTGCGGTTGCCGCCGACCGTAATCCACTTAAATAAATTTTTCAGTTGTAATAACATATCCTTTCGTTGTTTATTCTGTTCGTAAATTTTTAACAGGGTTCGCTGCTGCTGCCTGCATCGATTTATACATAATGGTGAATAAGGCAATACTAAAAATGATGCAGAAAAGTAAACATAACAACCAGATGTTTATCCCATCGTTATAAGCAAATAGCTTGATGAATACATAACCAGCCATATAACTGATAGGTAATGCAATTGCTGCAGAAATAATAATCAGCTTTACAAAACTTCTTGATAATTCTTTAATGATAGCAGGAACTGATGCACCCATCACTTTTCTAATACCAATTTCCTTTACCCGTCTTTCGGTATGATAAGTAACAATACCCAGCAATCCCATTACAGCGATCACCAGCACTACCACACAAAACATTCCCATAAACCGCATATCTCTTCCGGGGAAATAGCGATCATACAAATCTTTTTGATAGTTAGAAAAAGCCAGTTCTTCATGCGGATGATATCTTTTCCAAACGCTGTTAATCTCAGCTTTAAATAAGGCATCGTCCACCGGCGTTTTTGTTTTAATACTGATTACATGAAACTGCGATGGATTGTATTGCAATACCAAAGGCTTTGTTGTAAACTGGTACACATAGTAACAGAAATCTTTTACTACTCCCTGGATGGTTGCCTGCCGGCTATTATTTAATACGATCACTTTACCGATGGCTTCCTGTGCAGAACCTAAACCCAATGTTGCAAGCGCCTGTTCATTTACCAATATAAAATCAGAAACAGAATCGCTATTGGTAACTGGAAGATTTTTTCCTGCAATAATCTGCAGGTTCATGTTGGCAACAAAATCAGCATCGGCTGCGTAATAACTTGCTTCTATATTTTGCTCCTGGTTATTTTTTTTGATGGCACATTGTGCCGAGCTGCCGCCAAACGGAGTTGATACTAATCCAATCCGTTCTACCGATTTGTTAGCAGCAACATCATTCTTCAACAACCGATGGTCACCGTTAAATGAAATATTGTATATCTGCTCACGGTTAAAGTTTTCATTGTCTGTGGCCATGTATCTAAACTGGCTATACAAGCTTGCAGTGAGAAAAATAAAAAGGGAAGTGGCTACAAACTGAATTACAACCAGGCTGTTTCGCAATCCCATTCTTCCAAATGAAGATGGACTGATTGTTCCCTTCAACACTTTCGCCGGTTGAAAACGTGAAAGTATTCTTGCCGGAATAAAACCTGCCAGCATTCCAATAAAAACAGCAAACACAATGAACACTGCCCAGATAACGATCTTGTTATCTACTTCCCAGGTAAACCAGTTTACATAGCTAAATTGTTGCATTAACTTGAGCATGATAAACCCTACCAGCAAAGCAAGCAATGCAACAAGAATTGCCTCGCAAATAAATTGCCATACCAATTGATAACGTAACGCACCCGCAACTTTCCGCACACCTACTTCTTTCGACCGGCTGAGCGAACGTGCTAATGTTAGATTCACGTAATTAAATCCAGCTAGTAATAACAACGCTAATGCAAAACCAAAATTCACTGCAAGGTCGGGCAATGACTCTACATAAGAATTACCACGAAGATCATCGAAATCAGGAGCAAGTCTTGTGATGTACTGTTTACGAAAATTGAGTTTCTCTTTTAGCGATAGCGAAGCGGCTTGCCTGTTTATTTTTCCAGCAATTGCTCCTAACGCAGCATCCAGGTTTTTATCTTGTACCCCGGGTTTCAGTAACACATAAGTAAATCCGTTCAAAGATGTTAATACAGTATCTTTTGCAATTCGTTTGTAGGTGGCCATTGAAACCATAATGTCGCTGCGTAAATGCGTATTACGTTTGTAAGGCTTCAGTACACCTGTTATTGTAAACTCGCCATAGTCGGGATGACTGAGTGATTTACCCACCGGATCAACTGTTCCAAAAAAAACTTCTGCCTTTTCCTTTGTTAATACCAATGTATTTGGTTCAACTGGTCTTGTACCTTTCTCCAATTCAAATCCAAACAGATCGAAGAAAGCAGGTTCAACATAAATACTATTGACATCAATTGTTTTTAAGCGATTGTTTAACTGCCAACCAAAATCACGCACTACAAAAGTTGATTGCTCGATATAAGGATAACCTTGCTTTAACTGTTCTGCGGCAGCTACGGGTGATAATGCATATTTTGTTTTTGTGCCCACATTATCTGTTACGTCGGTGATAATTCTGAATGTGCGCTCAGGATGGGGATGAAAATTATCGAACTCATAAGCACTCTGCACCTGCATTAAACTCAACAATGCAAACGGAATTGCAAGTCCCAATCCCACAATATTGATAAAGGAGAACAACTTATTCTTCCACAAATTTCTCCACGCTACTTTTAAAAAATTCCTGATCATCGTTTAAATTTATTCTGTTCGTAAACTTTTTACCGGGTTTGCTATTGCCGCTTTAATTGCCTGGAAACTTACTGTAAGCAAAGCAATGCCAAAAGCCAGGGCACCTGCCAGTGCAAAAACCCACCAACTCATATTAATTCGATAGGTAAAATCTTCCAGCCATTTATTCATCATCCACCAGGCTACAGGAACTGCCAGCAACATAGCGATCAATACCAGTTTCAGGAAATGCTTTGAAAGCATTGTGGTTATGCTGCCAACTGAAGCACCGAGTACTTTACGAATACCAATCTCATGTACACGCTGCTGCGTGGTGTAAGCTGCTAAACCAAGCAAACCAATGCAGGCAATAAATATGGTGAGTGATGAAAAGAAAATAAATATCTTTTGTGTTCGTTGCTCAGCATGGTATTGGGCAGCAATTGTCTTATCAAGAAATTCATATTGAAATGGACGGTCTTTAATAAAGGTCTTCCACTTCTGCTCAATAGCTGCAACTGTTTCTTTAAAATTATCAGCCTTTACACGAACCGCAGTAAGAAACATGACGTCATTAAATCGTGCAGCATTGGTAAACACCAATGGCACTATTGGCTGATGAAGCGATTGGTAATGAAAATCCTTTACCACTCCTACAACGGTGTACACACGTTGCGATCCATCAGGCGCATTTAAAAATTGTTCCGGCGTAATTAATCTTGCTCCAATTGGTTTGGTCAATCCCATTTCCTTCACTGCTTTTTCATTCAGCACTACAGCAAGTGTATCTGTTGGAAAATCTTTGGAGAAGAAACGACCTTCAGTTAATTGAAGACCTAATACCGAATGATATTGGTCATCGGTCATAATACCTCTGCCGGTCATTGGCTCAGTACTGCTCATTTCCTGCCAGCTGATACCGAAATAATTTTCCATGCCGGGCACAGCTGTTGCGCCACTTACATTTTCAACACCAGCGATCTTTTTCACTTCGTTTTTAAATGCACGTGTATTTTCAGCAAGCAGATCGGTGCGTTGCAGGATAATTGTATGCTCTTTATTAAAGCCGAGTTTATCACTCGTCATGTAATTCATTTGCTGGTTCACAACAATAGTGCAAATGATAAGAATAACAGAAACAGCAAATTGAAAGATCACTAATCCATTTCGTAGTGCTAAGCCATACGAACCTGTTTTAAACTTGCCACGCAACACTTGTATTGGCTTAAATGAAGAAAGTACAAATGCAGGATAAAGCCCGCCAAGAATTCCTGTAAGCAATGTAATGCCCAAAAGTATAAGCAGGGAATTAACATTAATGATACCATTGAACGATAGATGCTTGCCGGATATTTGGTTGAACAACGGCAATAAGAGATAAGCGAGCCCGATGGCAATGAGCATGGCTGTGAAACTTAATAAGGCAGATTCAGCAAGGAACTGTGAAACAAGCGCCTTTTTTTCTGAACCGAATGTTTTACGTACACCCACTTCTTTCGCCCTTTCACCAGATCTTGCTGTAGAAAGATTAATAAAGTTTACACAGGCGATCAAAAGAATGAATACTGCAACGAGTGAAAAAATATAAACGGCTGTTAAACTGCCATTAGGTTTTAATTCTCCTTCAAGATGAGATATTAAATGAATTTTAGTTAATGGCTGCAGGTAATATTTGTAACCATTCCCTGCTTCCTGGAATTTTTTGAACGACACACCAAATTGTCTTTCGATATTTCCAGCTGCATACTTCTCAATCACCTTTGGCATTTTTGCTTCAAATGCTGCTACACTGGCATCTTTATTCAACAGCACATAAGTATGCGGACCAAAGTTGACGTAGTTAATGTTGCTGAAGTTTTCATTACCTGCTGTTGAAATGAGCATATCAAATCCAAAATGCGAAGTCTCTGGCCAGTTGCTGCAAACCGCTGTTACTTCCACCGGGGGATTATCACCTTCGGGTTGTAACGATTTGCCAATTGCATTTTCAACTGAGCCAAAATATTTTATAGCCGCCCTTTCAGTAATTACAATTGAATTCGGTTTATTCAATGCATGTTCTTTATTGCCTGCGAGTATGTCGGCCTGGAATACTTTGAAGAAATTAGAATCTGCAAACAGTGCATTCTTTTCTTCAAATTTTTTCTCTCCGTACTTTAACTGGAAACCCGCACCGGCACCAAAGTCAAAAATTCGCACTGCTTCTCTTACTTCAGGCATTTCCTGTTTTATCGCATGTGCATATGATTGCGGAATATTTGAATAAGATGTACTTCTTCCCGGATACTTTCGTTCAACTACCAGCCGGTAAATATTATCTCCTTCCTTATGAAATTTATCATAACCGGTCTCGCTTTTAATAAACAATACAATCAGCAGGCAAACCGCCATACCGATTGCAAGTCCTATAACGTTGATAAAAGAATAACCTTTTCTTTTCATCAAACTGCGGTAAGCGATCTTCAGATAATTCTTGATCATAATAAAGGTTTATTCAGTTCGTAAGCTTTTTACCGGGTTTTGCATAGCAGCTTTCACTGTGTTAAAACTGATGGTGACATAAGCAATGATTAAGGCCGTTGCCGCCACCAACAAAAACATCCATAATTGTATGGTGATCCGGTATGGAAATGACTCGAGCCATTTGTTCATGGCTAACCATGAAACTGGTGTAGCGATGAGTACCGCAATGAGCACCAGCTTTACAAAATCTTTCGAAATAAGAAATGACAACTGCGGCACATCGGCACCGAGAACTTTACGTACGCCAATTTCTTTTACCCGCTGCTGAATCATCAACAACACCATTGCCAATAAACCTAAACAGGAAAGCAGAATCGCAATTACTGCAGCAAGACTAAACAACAACGCCATTACCTTTTCCTGCTTATACCAGTTGTTCACGTTATCATCAACAAACGATCCTTTAAATTCACGACCCGGTTCAAGTATGGCCATTTCACGTTTCAATGCATCCATCACTGCAATCCTGTTCTGCGCATTTGTTTTTATGAAGGCATACTTCACAGGATTTCGTTTATTCAGGATCAGGGCAATGGGTTCCGTTTTTTCATGTAATGAATACATATGAAAATCAGGAATGATAGCAACGATGTTCCATGCGGCTTCTGAACTATCCACGACTATTTGCTGACCAGTCAATTGTTTTTCTTTGAACTGCTTTGCGGCGCTTTCAGTGAGGATAACCTGTTGCACTGTATCAACCGAATAACTCATATCAATATCATTTCCCTCAATAGGTTTGATGCCAAATGTTTTCAGAAAATCGTAGTCAATAAAATTAATATTGGTGTTGATCTCTCCGCCCTTGTAACCAAAACCGTTGCTCAGCTTGGTTGTACTTCTGTCGAGACCAAGCCCAATATTGATATGACTTCCCGATACCGATAGCACACCCGGGTTAGAAGCAAGACGTGTACGCAATTTTTCAATATTCCTTTTTCCATCATTAGGTTTATGAAAAGGAATGCTGATGAGGAATTCTTTTTTGATACCGATATCTGCTGTTTGTAAATATTTAAACTGCTGGTAGATGATGAGTGTGCAGCTGATCATGATACATGCAATTACAAATTGCACAACGATCAACCCGCTACGTACAATACTTTTACGTTTTAATGCAAGTTTTCCTTTTAAAGTTTCTACAACTTTAAATTTGCTCATTAACCAGGAAGGATAGCCACCTGCGATAAACGATACAAATAAAAGCAAGCCCAAGGCCATGAGAAGGAAAGATGGTTCCAGCATCATTTTCCCTAACGGCATATTACTTCCATTTTGGCGTTGAATAAACGTAAGGATGATTTTCGAAGCACCCATCGATAGCAGGAACGCAACTAAACAAACTAAAAAACTTTCACTCCATAGTTGTGTAAACAAACGACTCTTGGCTGCTCCTAAACATTTACGTACTCCAATTTCTTTACTGCGTGTAAATGCATTGGCAAGGTTAATATTTACAAAATTGAAGCAGGCGATCAATATGATCAACAGCCCAACAAGCAATACCACCAACATCTCGGCCTTATTCACCGAATTACCTAACCCACTGATGCGTGGACTGAAATGCACATCCGGCAAAGGCAATAATCTTGTAGCAAAAATATCCCCACGCTTATCTTGTTTTGCGCCATCACGTTTCGCATTTTCATACCAGGAAGGCAAATACTTTTTATTCACCGCTATCAATTGCTGCTCTGCCTGTAATTGTGTAGCACCATCTTTTAACATCACAAATACAGAATGATGCTGATTATCCCAATTGTTTTTTTCGTTTGCATAGCTCCCGTTGTTTTCAATTCTGGCCAATGCATCAAAACGAATACTTGTGTTATTTCCGAAATCCTTCAACACAGCAACTACTGTCATCTCCTTTTCCTTACCACTGTATGAGGATCTTATTGTTTTGCCAATAGGATCTTCGTTGCCGAATATTTTCTTTGCTGTTATCTCTGTAATAACTATATCCGATAAACTTTGTAAAGGGCTGGCTTTATTCCCTCTTACAACGGGGAATGTGAACATCTTTAAAAAATCCTCGTCCACCAGCATTGTAGAAATATCTACCTCCTTGTCGTTATACTTGACGGAATTACTGCCGTAAAGAAAACGAGTTGCTTTATCAATGGCCGGCACTTCTGCTTTAAATGTAGGCGCTGCAGGATAACCAAATACATTGCCTATCTCCTCACCTGCTGGCTTATTAAAAAACTGGTAAGCCATGAATATTTTTCCACGATTTGCATGATTCCGGTCGTAACTGAACTGACCATACACAGCTAGCAATACCAAAATACCAATGGTGAAGCCAATAAACAAACCAACCAGGTTTATAGTAGTATGTAATTTATTTCGAAAAAGTCTGCGTATGCTGATGCTGATATAATTCTTAAACATGATGTAAGGTTTTATTCGGTGCGTAAACTTTTAACGGGATTAGCAACGGCCGCTTTTATTGCCTGGAAACTGATCGTGATCACTGCAATAAGTAATGCTGCAGCACCAGCTAACACAAATACCCACCACGATAAATTAATCCGGTAAGCAAAATCCTGCAACCATTTGTTCATGGCAAACCACGCAACAGGTGTTGCAATTACAAAAGCAATAAGCACGAGGCGTAAAAAGTCTTTCGATAATAATTGTGCAATGGTGAGTACGCCTGCGCCTAATACTTTGCGTACACCAATTTCTTTTGTTCTTGATTCCACAGTGTGAGTTGCTAAACCAAATAAACCAAGGCAGGCGATGATGATAGCCCACACCGATGCAGTTGTAAACAAGCGGCTGTATTGTTGCTCAGAGATATACTGCTTATTAAAATTCTCATCAGCAAAAAAATATTCAAATGGATTGTTGATGAAGTAAGACTTAAACAGCTTCTCAAGCTTTGCGACATTCTCTTGTATTTTATCTGAACTTAACCGAACAGTAAAATAAGCACTGTTGCTTTGCGGATAGAAGATGATGGGCTCAATTGCCTTTTGCAAACCTGTATGATGATAATTTTTTACTACTCCTATCACCTGTAGCTTGCGTTCATCCCACTGCACTTTTGTATTGAGTGCATCTTCAACCGATTTAAAGCCGAGTTCTTCAATTGCTTTTTCGTTGAGTAGCACTTTATCATTATCATTCCATTCAACCATTGTTTCCGCTTGCGTAAATGTTCGGCCACCCGCTAAACTTACCTGGTAAGTGTTGAGATAACGCTCATCGATCAATGCAAATGAAAATGATTTGAATTCATCCCCTTTGCGTGAACCGGGTTGACTAAACCCTGATGTAGCAAAATTGAACCCGTTCCCCGGCACACTCCCACTAAGCGTATAATCTTTTACAAAACTTTGCTGTGCGAGTATGTTGATAAATGCATTACGCCGATCCCGATACGTACTATCTCTGCCAACCTGTGGCCCACGAATAACCAGCAATTCTTCGGTATTAACACCAAGATTTTTGTTCTGCATATAATTCAGTTGCTGATAGATAAATGCAGTGACAAGTAATAAGCCGATGGAAATTCCAAACTGGAAAACCACTAACGATTTACGCAACACCACTCCCTTTGTTGTTTTCACCAACTTTCCTTTTAGTGTTTCAATAGGATTGAAACCGGACAAACTGTAAGCAGTATATGCGCCAGAAAGTAATGAACCTGCAATAAGTAATAGCAATCCAACGATCCATGCTTTTGTATATAACAAAGAAGACAGCGTCAGTTCTTTGCCAACAATGTCATTAAACAACGGTTGGATGAGCTTTACGATCAGCAAACCCAATCCAAAGCCAATAATGTTTACCAGTAAGGATTCGCCGAGGAATTGCATCACCAATGACTGACGGGATGCACCAACAACTTTACGTACACCCACTTCATTTGCACGCTTCAAAGAATTGGCTGTTGATAGATTAATATAGTTGAACCAGGCGATGGCAAGGATGAGCAATGCAATGACACCAAGTATATAAACATATTTCAGGTTGCCGCTTGTTTGATAATAATCGCTGAACGAAGCCGGCAAATGCACATTGGCAAATGGCTGTAGCCGAAACAACAATCCATCCTTATCTTTCTTTAGTTGCGTTCTGAGAGCAGTTAGTTTTTGTTCCGTTTTTTTATGATCAGCACCTTCGCTTAAGCGGAAATAAGTATTGATGTATTGAGAATTTAGATTATCGAGCTGGGCCCAATCATTATCGCCGAGATTTGCAGGGTTGCGTAATGTTTCCAAAGAAAATACCATGTCAAACTGTATATCAGAGTTTGATGGTATTTCATAAACACCTTCTACAATATAAGGAGCGTTACCAAACTGGTTGTATAATGTAAGCGACTCGCCGATTGGATCATCGCTGCCAAAATATTTTTTTACTGCAGCTTCAGAAAGAAATACAACATTCGATTTTTTAAACGACGCTGCCTGTCCTTTCAATAATTTAAAAGAGAAAAACTCGAAGAAATTTCCTTCAGCATAACCAACAGATGTTTCCCTGAATGGTTCTGCTTTATCTTCATTACGACGAACGATACCTTGACCAACTCCTTCTTCAAACCTGCAATAATCTTTTATCTCGGGGAAGGTTTCTTTTGCTCTTTGTGCCCACCCCGGTTCAACCTGCGGCCATGTTGTGCCTTTCTGATCTTCATTGAGCAAACGATAAGTGGAAGAAAGATTTTTATGAAAACCATTTACACTTTTTTCAAAACTTACATATTGCAGAATGAGAAGGAATGCTGCAATACCCATTGCCAAGCCACAAATGTTTATGAAACTATATAGCTTGTTGCGCCATAAATTTCTGAAAGCGATCTTGAAATAGTTCCTGAGCATACAAAATGTTTTATTCTGTTCGTAAACTTTTTACCGGGTTAGCAACGGCAGCTTTTATTGCCTGGAAACTTACAGTTAAGATAGTGGTGACAATTGCAAGACCGATAGCAATTGCAAACACCACCCAGTTAATATCGGTCCTGTATTTATAGTTCTGTAACCAATTACTCATATAGTAGTAAGCAATGGGAATGGCAATTAAGCAAGAGATAACAACAAGCATCAAAAAATCTTTTGATAACAACTTGCACAAGCTGAACACAGATGCTCCTGATACTTTACGAATGCCAATTTCTTTGGTGCGCTGTTCAGCAACAAAAGAAGCAAGCCCAAATAAACCCAGGCAGGAAATAAAGACAGCGAGTCCTGCAAAAAATGCAGTCAACTTACTTACACGTTCTTCACTTTTAAATTTTTCACCAAAAGATTCATCAGCAAATTGAAAATCAAATGGCGCCGAAGGAATATGTTTTTTTAGTACGCTTTCAATTCCAGCCAGTGATGCCTGAACTGGTTTTGCGGGATTTAATTTTGCATGAATGAAACTGAAGTTTTTATTGGTGATCAAATAGATTGCCTGGCGAACAGGTTCGTAAGGCGATTCCATTAGCATGTCTTTAATTACACCAACAACAACATATTTCCTGTCATTCCAATCAATCACTGTCCCTACTGGCTGCTTTACATTCATAAATTTTACAGCCGCTTCATTGATAACTACTGCAAGTGAATCTGTTTTAAATTCTCTTGAAAAATCTCTGCCTTGTGTAAATTCCCATCCCACTGTTTTGCCATATTCATGTGTAACCCAAATGGTAGAAAACTCAGCATCGAGGTTTGGATCCATGCCCTTCCATTTAAAGCCACCATTATTGCTCCATATTCCTGTTAAAGGACTGGATGATTGTGTCATTTCAGTGATAGCACCAATGCTTTTCAATTCATCTCTCAGTAAATCATATTTGCCGGCGTAATCGGGTGTTGACATTGGGATCATGACGAGACCCTTGTTATTATAACCAAGCGGACGGTTTTTTGTATGCTGCACCTGGCGATTCACCATAATAGTACCAATGATCAATGCAACAGAAACTGTGAATTGAAGCACAACCAATACTTTTCTTGGTACAGATGCAAACCTGCCTGCACGGAATGTTCCCTTTAATACTTTAACGGGATTGAAAGAAGATAAATAAAATGCGGGATAACTACCTGCGAGTAAACCGGTGATTAAAACAAATGCAATACTTAATACCCAGAACAATGGTTGACTGAAGGGATACAATATTTTTTTCTCCGTTACCTGGTTAAACCAGGGCAATAATAACAATACAAAAATAGCTGCGCCGATAAATGAAATAACAGAAACCAAAACTGATTCGCCCAAAAACTGTTTAATGAGTCTTGACCGATCGGAACCTACAGTTTTACGAATACCAACTTCCTTCGCCCTTTTCTCTGAACGGGCTGTACTCAGGTTCATAAAATTGATACAGGCAAGCAGCAATACAAAGATGCCAATGATACCAAACATCCATACATACTGAATAAAGCCACCTGTTTGAACACCATTTTCCCAATTGCTCCTTAAATGCCAATCTTTCATTGGAAAAAGAAAAATCTCCGCTTTAAACTTTTTTTCATCAGCCGGAACTTTATTCAGTTTTGCCCATAATATCTTTTTATTAATTGCTTCAACATTACTGTTGTCGGCAATCTCTGTAAACAATTGAAACGAATTGTTACCCCATTGACTTTCTTTTAATGCATTTTGCACCCACGGCCGTGAACTTACATACAAATCCCAGGGCGCTATAAAATGCAGATCTCTGAAACGGGTGTTGTAAGGCAAATCTTCATATACTCCTGCTACTTTTACCGTTAGCTCATTATCAATCTTCACAGTTTTATTCATTGCATCATTATCACCAAAAAGAGCTTTAGCGGTTGATGCTGAAAGAATAATTGAATTGGGATCTTTTAGTGCATCATAACGACCCTGCAACATTTTTAATGTTAATATCCTCGTGATGTCTTCGCCCATGAAGTTTCCTTCAATAGTTATTTTCTTTTCGTCATGTGACAAAATGTGGTCACCCTGCCAGGAAGCCATGGCGAGGTATTTGAAATTGCTGGCATAATTTGTTTTCAGCTCATTAATCAACGGCATTGGTATTGATCGCTCTGTTCCTTTATTACCATTAAAGGTTTGATGTTGCATTACCTGTGCAATGCGAGCATAGTTTTTATGCCATTTATCGTAGGTCAATTCATCAAATATCCAAAGTGCAATAAGCATTGCTACAGCCATACCAACAGCAAGGCCACCAATGTTAATAGTACTGTACCCTTTATTTTTAATAAGGTTACGCCATGCTATTTTAAAATAATTTGAAAACATAGATGTAAGGTTTATTCTGTCCGTAAACTTTTTACCGGGTTGGCAATTGCAGCTTTTATTGCCTGGAAACTAATGGTAATAAAAGCTATTGCTATGGAAACAAGTGTTGTTAATGCAAACACCTGCCATGTGATTGTGGTCTGATAAGCAAAATTCTGCAGCCATTTATTCATAAGATACCATGCAAGAGGCGATGCAATTAATACAGCAACTGCTACCAGTTTCAGAAAGTCCTTTGACAACAACGCTACCACACCATATACACTTGCCCCTAATACTTTTCGAATACCTACTTCTTTGGTACGTTGTTCGGCTGTGAATGTTGCAAGCCCAAATAATCCTAAACAGGAAATGATGATAGCTACGAATGTGAAATAGTTGATAAGTGTTGCTTGTCTTTGCTCCGCTTCATAGTTTTTTTGAAAATCCTGGTCGAGGAAACTATACTCAAATGGTTCATTGGGATTCATCTTATTCCACGTAGTCTCTAAAGTTGTTAATGCTGCTTTTAAGCTGGTGGCCTTTGTTTGTGCGATCATGTAATTAAAGCCTACTGACGCATCATTATAAAAACGAAATGCAAATGGTTCGATGGTTTCCTGCAACGCTTTAAAATGAAAATCCTTTACCACGCCAATAATGTTGAACCGATACTGCTCGCCATCAATATCAAAAGCAAGCCATTTGCCCACAGCTTCCTGTGCATTTGAAAAACCAAATTCTTTCACAGCTTTTTCATTCACCACAAAGCTGGTGAGTGTATCTGCAGCAAATTGTGAAGAGAACAAACGACCAGCCAATAACTTTACACCAAGTGTTTGCAGGAAACTGTTGTCAACCATATTAATGAACACCTGCTTTGAACTATTCATGTTCTCTCCCTGGCGGTACATTAACCAATCCTGCGGATTGAAAATGCCGGGATAAGCCATAGAAGTGCCAACCGAATTAATGCTTGTTGTGTTAGCTATCTCCTTCTTAAATGACTCTACATTATTCTTTGCATTGGATGTGCGTAACGGAATAACGATCTGCTGATCTTTTTTAAAACCAAGATCTTTATCCTGCAAGAAAGACATCTGGTTTGCAATAACAACTGAAGCAACAATCAGCACAATGGAAATGATAAATTGGAACACTACTAATCCCTTGCGCAGTGAAACGGCAGAAAGCGAATTGGATAATCTTCCTTTTAAAACCTGTATTGGCTTAAATGCAGAAAGATAAAATGCAGGATAACTACCAGCAATTAAACCAGTAAAAAGAGCGAGAGCTAAAAATAAAAATCCAAGCTGTATCTTTTGTTCGGTTGGTATGATCAGTGTTTTACCCGACACCGTTTCAAACAATGGAAGAAGCAGAAACATAAATGCAGTTGCAAACAACAATCCTATTGCTGCCATTATCATTGATTCTCCAATGAACTGTCTTAACAACGATTGTTTTTGTGCACCTAATACTTTTCTTACACCTACTTCCGCAGCACGCTTGGCTGAATTAGCAGTTGAAAGATTCATGAAGTTGATGCAGGCGATCAAGAGTGTGAGCACAGCAATTGAACCAAGGATAAATAACGACGTTTTACTACCGCCTTTACTTACACTATTAGTAACGCCTGATAAATAGATATCTGAAACGGGGGTTAGATAATACCTGCGTTGCTTCCCCATTTGCTTTAACCTGTCGCCAAGATGTTGTTGAACAAAGGCCGGAAATTTTGCTTCAAGCTTTGCAATATTCGTTCCCGGTTTCAGCAACACATATGTGTTAAACATATTATTGTTAACTACGCTGGGGTTGTTGTTGGCAAAATTGTTCATGTCTCCGCCTTTGAACGAAAGAAAAAATCTTGCTTCAAGATGCGAAGGTCCGGGAGCGTCAGTAAACACGCCGGTAACTCTGAAACTTGTATCACCATTTGTACTGCTGCTTACACGAATGATCTTATTCAATGCGGGCTCACTACCAAAAAGTTTTTCTGCTATTGACGAATGCAATACAACCGTATTCGGCTCCTGCAAAGCAGTTACAGGATTTCCTTCTTTAAAAGGGTAACTTAATACTGAGAAAATATTTGAATCGGCCAGCAAGCCTTTCGTTTCATAGATAGAATTTACCGCACCATTGGCCTCTTTTACCTGAAGCAACGTTTTATCATCACGAAACAGCTGAAGGATGCGGGCCGAAGTTTCAATTTCAGGGTAGGTCTGTTGCATCATTCTTCCCACAGGGGCAGCAGTTGTTGTACCCATATCTTCTACTCCATTATCAATAAACACAGTACCTAACCTGTAAATGCGATCTCCATTTTTATGATACCTGTCGTAACCAGTTTCATGAAAAATGTATAAAGCAATCAGCATGCAACAGGTAAGCCCAACCGACAAACCAAATATGTTAATGAAAGAAAACACTTTATTCTTCATTAAAGAACGCCATGCTATTTTAAAATAATTTGAAAACATAGATGTAAGGTTTATTCGTTGCGTAAACTTTTCACAGGGTTACTTAATGCAGCTTTTACAGCTTGTGAACTCACCGTTAATACTGCAATGATCAATGCAATAATTGCTGCTGCAGCAAACACCCACCACCCAATGCTCACACGGTAAGCAAAATTTTGCAACCATTGACTCATGGCCCACCATGCAAGTGGCAACGCAAATACACAGGCAATCAAAACGAGTTTCACAAAATCTTTACTGAGCATTTGCACAATACCCGATACTGAAGCGCCTAGTACTTTACGTATACCGATTTCTTTGGTGCGCTGCTCAGCCATATAAGTTGCAAGACCAAATAATCCAAGGCACGCAATAAGAATAGCCAGGAAAGAGAATGAAAAAGCAACTTTACCAATGCGTTGTTCATCACGATACATTCTGTCGAACGACTCATCAAGAAAATTGTAGGAGAACGGCATGCCCGGTGCCATTGTTTTAAATTTAGCTTCCACCTGCGCCAGCAGGTTTTTCATGTCTTTTGTATCAACACGAAAAGCAGCAGCCCACCGGTTGTTACCCAGCCTGAAACTAAGCGGTGAAACATTTTTACGAAGCGACTCATAGTTGAAATTCTTCACCACCCCTATTACAGTGTAAACAATTGGCGTTTGCCCGTTAGATGAATAAAGTTTTTTTCCTACAGGGTCACCTCCGCCGATTAATGCAGCGGTAGCTTCGTTAATAATTAATGCTGTTGAATCTCCTCCATATTCAGGTGAAAAATTTCGGCCCTTGATAATTTCCATTCCCAGCGTGGGTATGTAATCATAATCAATGCGCCAGTTCTGCATATTAAAGCCTGTCTTCTCATTCATCACTGCTTCGGTCGACCATGTATTATCGTTGCGTGATGAATTACTGACCGGTAAAAAACCTGCAAAAGAAGATTTTTTAACACTGCTTAGTTTTGAAATTTCTGTTTTAAAAGATTCAGCAGTTGATCTGCTCATGGAAGGAATATCAACTACCAATACCTGGTCTTTGTTAAACCCGATTTTGGTTGATTGTATATAACTGAGTTGTTTATAAATAACAATGGTACCAGTAATTAAGAGGATGGTTGTAAAAAACTGGAACACCACTAACGTACTACGCAAGTTGCTTTTTGAAAAACCAGTATGGATTTTTCCTTTCAACACGCTGATTGGTTTGAAGGAAGAAAGAAAGAAAGCCGGGTAACTTCCTGCAATAAGACCCACCGCCAGCGGCAACGCCAATAAAAAAACAAGGAAACCTGGTTTCAGCAAATCAGTAATCCTGAATTCTTTTGCAGCAAGATCATTAAACCAGTTTAATGCAAGCCATGTGCAGGCAATGGCAATTAATAAGGCGATAAGACTAGTTAGCGTAGACTCGGCAAGAAACTGTCGGATCAATGATTTTTTTTCTGTACCCAGCACTTTTCGAATACCTACTTCTTTTGCTCTTGAAGCCGAACGTGCTGTAGACAAATTCATGAAGTTGATACATGCAATGAGTAATATGAACAAAGCCACTGCACCAAAAATGTACACATACTGCATGCTGCCATTTACACCTAACTCTACTCCTCTTTCGGAATGGAGGTGAATGTCAGTTAATGGTATCAGCGAGTAGGAAAGCCTGTTGCCTGTCTTTTCAAAATCTTTCATGCTTTCAATCTGCATGAATTGTTTTGCTTCAGGTAAAATGTATTTATCAATTACCTGTACAAAATTTTTTTCGAATGCTTTATAATCTGAGCCCGCCTTTAGAACAATGTAAGTATGAAAATTATGACTGAGGAAGGTATTAAAGTTATAATCCGCATTATCCATCGATAAAAACATATCGAAGATGAAGTGAGAATTTTTCGGAATATCTTTTATGACTGCAGTTACTTTATAAAGTCTGTTTCGCTCATCATTACATTCCATTGTTTTTCCCATTGCAGCTTCAACCGATCCGAAATATTTTTTTGCTGTTGATTCAGAAATAACAACTGTGTTAGGTTCATTCAACGCTGTTTTAGTATTTCCGGCGATGGCGGGAAAAGTAAATACATCAAACAATGTTGAATCAGCATACACCACCCTGTCTTCCGTGATATAAGCATTTTCTTTCTTAAACAATTTTGAACCTTCGCTGGCATAAATTCTTGTAAACTCTTCAACCTGGGGATAATCTTTCTTCAGCGTTGCGCCCATTGGATCAGCACTTACAGCCATGTTGAGATCAGTACCGCCAAAACGTATATCGGAGTTGATACGATAAATTCGATTGGCTTTTTCATGATACCGATCGTAACTCAATTCATCGGTAATATAAAGTGTGATGAGAATGAAACAGGCCAGTCCCGAAGCAAGGCCAATAATATTAATCAATGAGAAGGTCTTATTCTTCAGCAGGTTTCGCCACGCAATTTTCAAATAATTACTGAACATGATAACAAGGTTTAATGGTTGGCAAAAGACAACGAATGATTGTGGTTAATGGCTATTTGGCTAATGACTTTCTCAAACCAGTATATTCTCAGTAACCGAATGTCCATCGAGCATACGAATGATCCGGTGACTGTATTTTGCATCGTGTTCACTATGTGTTACCATAATGATAGTAGTGCCCTGCTCATTAAGATCTGTAAGCAATTGCATTACTTCATTACCATTTGATGAATCAAGATTACCAGTAGGTTCATCGGCCAAAATAAGCTTAGGACTATTCACCACTGCCCTTGCAACAGCTACACGTTGCTGCTGGCCACCACTCAACTGTTGGGGATAGTGATTACGCCTGTGCATAATCTGCATCTTATCCAGCACTTCTTCTACTTTCTTCTTACGATCTTCTGCTTTTATATTGCAATAGATCAATGGCAATTCAACATTTTCGTAAACGGTTAACTCATCAATAAGGTTAAAACTCTGGAACACGAAACCGATATTACGCTTACGCAAATCGGCACGTTTTCTTTCGTTGAAGCCTGCAACTTCAATACCGTTGAACATAAAACTTCCACCATCGGGATCATCAAGCAAACCAAGAATATTCAATAAGGTGGATTTGCCACAACCACTTGGGCCCATTACAGCCACAAACTCTCCTTCCTTTACTTCCATTGACAGTTTATTCAATGCAACAGTTTCTACTTCTTCTGTGCGATAAAATTTTTCTAGATTGGTGATCTTTATCATTGATGTGATTTTTTTACAATTGGAAATAGTTTAACGGGCCAGGCACAACAAACTCGCTGGGCTGTTGCCGTTGTGCATCTTTTTGTTCAAGCCTGCATGTGCGATGGTTACTTACAACAGCTGATGTTGTTGCCAGCAAACAAACCAGCAAGAAGGCGATAAATAAAATGAATTGCTTTTTCATTGTTACTTCTTTAAAATTAATTCCTGCATAGTACCATAGTTCTCATAACTGCTTGTCACTACTTTGTCACCGGGTTTCAATCCACTCAATACTTCATAGTAGTCAGGATTTTGACGACCAAGTTGAATATCTACCTTGTAAGCAACAGTTCCATTTTCATTCAGCTTAAATATCCAGTTACCACCTGTTTGTTGATAGAAGCCACCTTTCGGTAAAAGAATTGCCTGTGTTTCTTCACTCAATGCCAAACGCACCTGCAATGTTTGTCCACGACGGATACCTTCAGGCACCTTGCCATTAAATTCCATATCAACCTGGAAACGACCATTGGTTACTTGCGTGTATACCTTTTTAATTTTGAGTTGGTAAGTTTTCCCTGCAACATCACAATTCCCAAGCAACCCAGCAAACACTCTGCTGATATAATGTTCATCAATATCAATACGAACTTTATAGCCACTCATTACATCAATCTGACCTAGACGCTGACCTTTGTTTTTATTCTCACCAATCTCTGCATCAAGTGACGTTAACTGACCATCAACAGGTGCACGAACAATAAGATCACCCACTTTTCTACGCATCAATGCAAGCGTACGCTTCATTTGCTGGTAACTTTCACCCATCTGCCCAACCTGCTGCTTCATACTCGTTGCATCAGTCTTCATAATCTGCTCAGTTAACTTTTTCCGACGTAATTGGTAATCGTATAAATTCTTACTGCTTTGATATTCCTGCATGCCAATAACTTTCTGTTCATACAATTTCTTATTCAGCACATACACACGTTCTGATTCTTTTAATGCATTGTCAACTTCTGCATCCTGGTTCTGGCGGTTAATAGAATTTTGCTCTGCATTATTTTTACTGATCTGCATTTGGGTTAACACATTAAACACCTGTGTTTCCTGGTTGGCGAGCTGCAGTTCAAGGTCAGTATTTGATAAGCGAAGAATAGGTTGACCTTTGGTCATCATGGTTCCATCTTCCACATATTTTTCTTCTACCCTTCCGCCTTCCATGGCATCGAGGTAAATAGTGCTTTCGGGTAACACCACACCATTCAACGTAATAAATTCCTGGAAGGCTGCTGTTTTAATTTCACCAATGGTGATGCGTTCTGTATCTACATTCAACTTCGATTTCCCTGATGTGAAATAAACACTTGCAGCTATCAATGCAACAATAGCTGTAATACCCGCAATTGTAAGTATGCGTTTCGAATTCCATTTCTTCTTTTCAATAACTCTGTCCATGTAAAAATATTTCCTGTAATGTTTTTAAAAACTGTTCTCTTGACGTTGAAAGTTACCCCGATGTTACAACCAGGGTAACTTTTAAAACCAAAGAAATCAATTGAGAACAGGCATTAACCTATAACACCGTGCCAATGGCTTAAGACATTGGTTTTCATATAACTTCCGGAATCAACAATTTAAAAGTGTCCGGTTTTGATACAACCACTGTCCGGTTTCGATACAGTAGGTACTTGACAGGATTTTTGTTTAGAATTAGTTGTCAATACTTTACGAATATGGTAAACTTGTGGTGGTGAACGTACTGCTATGGAAATAAAGAGTACGATCGAAACAAAAAGAATGAATTTAAAAAACGCTCGCATACTGATCATTGATGATGACACGGATGTTCTTACGGCCGTACGCTTGCTGTTGAAAACAGAAGCAAAAGAAGTGGTAACAGAGAAGAACCCCGAAAATATTCGTCACTTGCTGGCGAAACAAATCTTCGACCTAATCATGCTCGACATGAATTTCAACAGTACCATACACACAGGTAACGAAGGATTGTATTGGTTGAAAAAAATTAAAGAGCAAACACAACACCCTGCGGTGATCATGATCACGGCATATGGTGATATTGATCTTGCGGTTCGCTCATTAAAAGAGGGCGCTGCCGATTTTGTGATAAAACCCTGGCACAACGAAAAACTTATCACCACTATTCGTGAAGCATTAAATAAAAAAGAAGCGAGCAAATCTGCTGATAATCTTATTTCACCCGCCACTGCAGGTAAAGCAGTTATTGGTGAAAGTGCAGCGATGAAAGATATTTTTTTGAAGATCGAAAAAATTGCACCCACAGATGCCAATGTGCTGATACTTGGTGAGAACGGTACTGGTAAAGATTTGGTGGCACATGCTATTCACCAACAATCTTTAAGAGCAAACAAACCATTTATTAAAGTTGATGCAGGTGCATTAACAGAAACTCTGTTTGAAAGTGAATTATTCGGTCATAAAAAAGGAGCATTTACCGATGCAAGAGAAGAACGCATCGGTCGCTTTGAAGCAGCAAATGGTGGTACATTGTTCTTAGATGAAATTGGCAACATCAGTTTGCAGCAGCAGGCAAAATTGTTATCTGCTTTACAAAACAGGCAGATCATTAAATTAGGAAGCAACGAACCAATACCTGTTGATATTCGTTTGATTTGCGCCACTAACCTTCCTTTAGCTGAACTGGCCAACGAAAACCGTTTCAGGAAAGACCTCGTGTATCGTATCAACACCGTTGAAATTACATTACCCCCATTACGCAAACGAAAAGAAGACATTCCATTGCTGGCGCAGCATTATGTAACAATGTATGCAGAAAAATATATTAAGCCCAATATTCAGTTAGATAAGAAAGCAATTGATAAACTGGTGGAACATCCTTTCCCCGGCAATGTGCGTGAACTGCAATACAGTATTGAACGGGCAGTGATCATGACAGAAGGCGATACCCTTTCTGCAAGCGATCTGATTTTTTCGCCTATTGAAACAGCACGCATGCAGGCTGAAGAAGAAGAACAGGATATGAAACTGAGCAGTATGGAAAAGAACACCATTCTTCGTGTTATCGAAAAACATAGCGGCAACATAACGAAGGCTGCAAAAGAACTTGGCTTAACAAGAACAGCATTGTACCGGCGATTAACAAAATATGATATTTAAGCAACGATTGTCTGGAAGAATTAAACACTGATCAAAAACAAATGTTTAAACGTTACGAATCAAGATTAGCAATTAGGATCGTTTTACTTTTTGTAACGCTCTTTCTTTTGAGTTGGCTGTTGCTGAAAGACTATTATATATACGTTGCTTTGCTTGCACCGGTACTCATTTACCAATTCTACGATCTCTATCAATTGCTTAACAAAGCACAGAATGAAGTAAAAGAATTCGCAGAGTCTATTCACTACCGTGATTTCTCCCGGTACTTTAACGTAAAACAAGCACCTGCTGAATTACAACCGCTGCGTGAAGGATTTAATGAGATCAACACTACCTTCAAAGTCATCAGCAGGGAAAAAGAAACGCAATACGTTTACTTACAGAAAATACTTGAGCTTGTTGATACCGGCATTCTTTCTTACAAAACTGATACGGGTGAAATTGTGTGGATGAATGAATCATTTAAACGGATGATGGGCATTCCCTATTTAAAAACCATTCATTCATTGGAGAAAAGAGATGAAGGATTATACAAGGAAGCGATCAATATTAAAACCGGCGATAGCAAACTGGCAACTGCAACAACCGATAAGACCAGTTTTAAAGTTTTACTTTCTGCCACTGCTTTTCAAACCGATGATCAAACATTTAAACTGATCGCCTTTCAAAACGTAAATGAAGCCTTGGATGAAAATGAAGCAGAAGCATGGCGCAAATTGTTGAGTGTGATGACACATGAGATCATGAATTCTGTTGCGCCGATTTCATCGCTTGCAGAAACATTAAAGAACAGGTTGCATGAAAGTGTTGCACATCTTCAAAACAAAGAAGGTTCAGTTGATGATCTTGCATTGGGCATTGAAACGATTCAACGAAGAAGTGAAGGCTTGCTCAAGTTTGCAGAAACCTACCGCAACCTGAATAAGATCACCACACTCAACAGTAAAAAAATACTGGTGAGAGATTTGTTTGAAAATCTGAACCAGTTGATGCAGCCAACTCTCGAGCAAAAACAAATTGAACTGGATATTATTCTAAAAGATCCTGCCATCACCTTAGAGGCCGATGTTAATTTATTGGAGCAGGTATTGATCAATTTACTGGTGAATGCGATTGAAGCGGTAAAAGATAAAACTGATCCGCAGATCATACTTACCGCCAGCGCTTCTTCAACAGGTAAAACCGTGATAAAAGTATCGGACAACGGCAGTGGTATGTCGGCTGAAATATTAGACAAGATCTTCATCCCCTTCTTCAGCACAAGAAAAAACGGAAGCGGCATTGGGTTGAGTTTGTGCAAACAGATTATGTTACTGCACAAAGGGAATATTCGGGTACAAAGTAAAGAAGGCGAAGGAAGTTCGTTCCTGCTTGTGTTTTGATTTCTTCTCCGCAATTGTAAGCTGCACGACCTTTTCATTCTGATGAGCCATGTAGATTTGTTCAAAATTTCTGAACAATGAAAAAAATTCTTTTGCTAACCACCTTTGGATTATTTCTTTCAACATACGTAACGGCTCAGCAAAAACAGATCTTTTCCAAAAACAATATTGCTGTTAATGGCTATGATGTAGTGGCTTATTTTACAGAAAGTAAACCCGTAAAAGGTAATGAAGATTACAGCGTAACCTGGAAGGAAAACAAATGGTTTTTTTCTACAAAAGAACACGCTGCATTGTTCAAAGCAAACCCCGAGAAATATGCACCACAGTATGGTGGCTATTGTGCCTATGGTTCATCACGTGGTTACAAAGCAAAAACAGAACCTGATGCATGGAGCATTATTAACGGCAAACTTTATCTGAACTACAACTTACAGGTAAGAGAGGTGTGGAATAAAGATGTAGAGAATTATATCAAAAAAGCAGACGCCAACTGGCCTGCAATAAAAGAGAACTGATTGTATAATTGTTAACATTCAGTTCATGCACAACACACAACTTCGCTAAAAATCCTCTTGCACTTACCCTCCGCTTCTTCATTTGGTAAAGATTTTTTATGGGGTGTGGCTATTGCGGCTGCACAAAACGAAGGTGCCTGGAACGCCGGCGGTCGAGGCCCTTCCATCTGGGATGTGTTTGCACGAAGACAGGGAAAAATAAAAGGCAGTGCTAAACCAACAGAGAATTGTGATTTCTATTTTCGCTACAAAGATGATCTGCTGTTGGTAAAAGCATTAGGCTTTTCTGTTTTTCGTTTTTCCTTTTCATGGAGCAGGATATTTCCTGATGGTATTGGCAAGGTGAATAAAGAGGGTGTTGCTTTTTATCATCATTTGATTGATGAATGCCTGCAACTTGGTTTGATTCCTTTCGCTACACTTTATCATTGGGATTTGCCACAAACTTTGCAAAAAGAAGGCGGCTGGACCAGCGTGCACATGCAAAAATGGTTTACACGCTATGCTACATTTTGTGCTGAAGAATTTGGTGACAAAGTAAAACACTGGATGATCCTTAATGAACCCATGGGCTTTACCTCGCTTGGTTATATGCTTGGTAAACATGCGCCGGGCAAGACAGGACTTGAATATTTTTTTCCGGCGATACACAATGCTGTGCTTGCACAGGCAGAGGGCGGAAGGATAGTTCGCAAGCATGTGAAACATGCAATCATCGGAACAAGTTTTTCCTGCAGCGAAGTAGTACCACTCTCAAATAAAAAAGAAGATGTGGAAGCAGCAAAGCGGTTAGATATCTTGCTCAACCGTTTGTTTATTGAACCAACGCTAGGTCGCAATTATCCAAATGAAGATTTTGCTTTGATCGATAAGCTCCACCTGAAAACAAAAGCATGGCGCTATACAGAGCGCATGCAATTCGATTTTGATTTTATTGGTTTGCAGAACTATTTTTCTATAACGGTAAAGCACAATGCACTCATACCATACGTGCAGGCAAATGAAGTAACGGCCAAATCAAGAAAAGCACCGCATACAGCATTGGGTTGGGAAATTAATCCTGATTCATTTTACCGTTTGTTGAAACGTTACTGGAATTATGGAAGTGTAAAATCAATTATTGTCACGGAGAATGGTGCCTGTTTTAAAGACATGTTGAAAAACGGATCTGTTCATGACATGGAACGCATTGCCTATTTTAAACAATACCTCGCTGCTGTTTACAAGGCCAAACAGGAAGGTGTAAAGATCAACGGCTATCTTGCATGGACGCTCATGGATAATTTTGAATGGAGCGAAGGCTTCAATGCAAGGTTCGGGTTAATACATGTTGATTTTGATACACAACTACGTACTATCAAAGACAGCGGTTATTGGTGGCGTGACTTCTTATTACAGCAACAAAAAAGGAGCATTGTTTGATGCTCCTTTTTCTTTTATTTCTTCAAATACTTTTTACTCATCTCATCATAAAGCAATAAGTATTTATTTGATTTACCATCCCTGTCAAAAAATTGTTCCCATGTGCTGAGGGGCTCCCAAATACAGGTGCCCTTCCCTTTTCCCTTTGGCAAGCTGAAAGCGATCTTGTTTACTTCTTCTTTTAATGCTGAGTATTCTACGACAATTATATCTTTATTATAACGACGAATAAGATCATTAAGATTATTCTCCAGGTCAGCCAATGTACCGTGCCATTTCGGATAATACGACTGACCAATCACATCAAAATGAACACCACGTGCAATCATGTTGTCAATAAAGAAAACCGATTCGTTGTTTTGTCCGCCCAGTGCTACATGCAACATCATTTGTGTTTTGGGTTCAACCGCTTTTACTGCAGCTGTACCTGCACAAAGTAATTGCGCCAGCTGATCCATATTGGCCACATTTCCATCGGGCCATACAATGCCGTGATTGATCTCGTTGCCCACCTGCACCATATCAGGTAATGTGCCTTGTGCTTTCAATTCTTCCATCACCATCTTCGTATAATCGTACAAGGCTTTCTTTAACTCTTCAAACGAAAGGTTTTTCCATGCAGCAGGTTTGTACTGTTTACCGGGATCGGCCCAGTAATCACTGTAATGAAAATCGAGCAACAGTTTTAATCCTGCAGCTTTTACACGCTTCGCCATTTGCTTGGTGTAATCCAGATTGCAGAAACCTTTCTTCGGTGAATAACCACTGTCCTGTGCCGGATCATGAAAGATGCGCAAACGAACATAGTTGATACCATGATCTTTGATGATCTCGATCGCATCTTTGGTCACACCTTTGTCGGAAAACTTCATACCTCTTGCTTCAAGCTCAGGTAAGAATGAAATATCAGCACCAATCATCTGATCAACTACTCTTGGCTTAGCAGCTTCTCCTTTCAGTTTATATTTTTCATCAATGGTAACAGTCGCTGCCTTAACCGGATCAACAGTGATAACGTCGGTTGAACCGGTAAATAAACTCTTCGCACTTGCTTCCACTTTAAAAATACCTGCCTTTTTACCTGATTGAATAATTACCTGGCATTTACCATTAAACAAACTGCGTTGCCATAAACCATCTGCACATTTATCTGGTTCATGACTGCTGGGATCACCATTACCCACACCAATAATTTTTGCATCGCCTTCCACTTTAAAATAGATCATGTTGTTGGCATCGGGCACTTCTCTTCCTTCACGGTCAACAACAGATACATTCATCACCGCTGCATCTTTACCATCAGCAAGCATCGTTGTTTTGTACGGTGTCAATACCACTTCAACTGGTACACCTGTTGTTTCAACCTTGCTTGTCAATCTTCTACCATTCTTAAATGCAACAGCTTCCAGTTTGCCGGGTTCAAATTCTACTTTCCATTGCAGGTGACTGTTACGTGGCATATCTTTTTTACCTAAACTTTTTCCGTTGAGGAATAACTCCACGTTATCAGCATTGCTGTTTACCCAAACATCAATTTGTTTTTTCGGTTGTCCCCACTCGTTACGATGATTCCAGTGCGGAGAGATATGCAGCACATCTTTATCTGTCCACCAGCTTTGATAGTAGTAATAAATATTTTTCGGAAAGCCGCACACATCCATCACACCAAAATGCGAATTGATGTTCGGCCATTTGTAGGGCGTTGGTTCTCCACGGTAATCGAAACCCGTCCATATAAAACCACCGAGCCAGAAATCATTGGGAGCCGCAAGCTTCCACCAATCTTCTGCTTTACTCGCCCACCACGGTGCACTGATATCCTGGTCTGGTACGTAAGCACGAATGGAATCTTTTTCCAATGCACCACGTGTGGTTACCGTACTTCCCATCTCAGTACCAAGTATCGGTTGATCGGGATGATCTTTATGATAATCTGCAACAGCAAAATGACGATAGTTAAAACTGCGTACAGGAATTACTTCGTTCACTCCTTTATAAACATTCGGTAAATCAGCTGCGTAAGTACAGGTGCGTGTAGGATCGAGTTGCTTTTGTTTAGCAATGAATGTTTCTGCAATACGCTTACCGAAAGAGTTGGTATGTATCCAACCTTCTTCATTACCGATGCTCCACATAAACACAGAAGTGCGACTGCGGTCACGTTTTACCAAACGTTCAAACTGATCCATGTATTCGGCACCACTGTTGAGCAAACGTTGTTCATCCATCACCAGCATTCCCAAACTATCACATGCATCAAGCAATTCAGGTGTTGGCGCATTATGACTCGTACGATATGCATTTATGCCCATCTCTTTCAATAACCCAATGCGATAGTATTGGAGATAATCGGGCAGTGCACTACCAACACCTGCATGATCCTGGTGATTATTGGTGCCGTAAATTTTTATGTGTTTGCCATTGAGAAAAACGCCATTCGTTTTTATATCAATGGTGCGGAAACCAAAACGCAGCTTCTGCTGATCGATGATTTTTCCATTTTGTTTTAACTCTACTATTACACGATAGAGATATGGATTCTCCAACGACCAAAGAGTTGGATTGTTGATTGCAATAGTTTGCTTGATCGACTTTTCTTCGAGCATATTCAATGCGACAGCCTGCTCTTTTGCAGCAGCAATTTTATTTCCTGCTCTGTCGGTGAGATAAGTTGCGATTGAATAATTGCCTGCAGCACCATATCCGTTGATGATACTTGTTTCAACATTCAATGTTGCCTTGTTGCCATTGATGCTTGCGTAAGCAAACACTCCATCCGTTGCAATATGTGATGAAGGAAAACTGTTGAGCCACACATGCCGATAAATGCCGGCACCTTCATAAAACCAACCTTCATATTGTGTAGCATCTGCACGAACAACAATCACATTGTTACGATCGAAGTGGAGGAAATCAGTTACATCATAATTCACACCCACATAGCCACTCTTATTATTACCAAGATAAAATCCGTTGATCCACACATTGGCGTCACGAAAAATTCCATCGAACTGTAATTGATATCTCCGTCCTGAATCTGCTCTTTCCAGTTTGAATTGTTTGCGATACCAGCCAACACTTGTTGCAGGAAACAAACCACCCACAGGTTTAAAACCATGACTTTCCACATCTGCATTATCAACATTCACAAATGGCAACTCTACTGCCCAGTCATGGGGCAGATCAAGTGTGCGCCAACTGCTGTCATTAAAGCGTGGATCGATAGCGGTACCAAAAGCGCCACCCGATTTAGAGAAGATGGTCTTGATACTGTAGTTAAAATCTTTTTCAGGATTAGAGGCATGCCCGAAAGCAAACTTCCAGTTTTCATCAATGTTGATTTGTTTACGTTGTGCGGAAGCGTTGAATAACGTGCATACAGTTAGTGCGGCAAGAATAAATACCCTCATCATTTTTGATTGTTTTGCTAAGCAAAAAATTGAACGAGGGTAAAGTTATTGCTCTTCGGGTTACGAAGTCCACTATTGGACAAACCGATTAATGATATTCATCATTGTTTGATCCCTTGTACCGTTTCTTAACCCGGCCAACCTAACTGAATGTTAGTTTATGTTTAAAGGGCGTTGTGCCTGTAATGTACACATGCTCACCTTTAGTGCGCAATGTTCCAAAATGCGTGCTGTAGCGCTCGCCTTCCAGGTTCGTTACTTGTTTATGCGTTACAGCTCCGGGCCCGAATGTAATTACATCATTACCCGAACGATATTCACCCGTACCCTGCTCAAGAAAGCGATTGCCGTTTGCATCAGCAGCAGTAACGCCGGTCAACTTTCCGTCTTCTTTGAAACACAATTCAATCGTTACAGGAACCCCTTTCATTCCTTTAATATCAAACTCAAGCTCAACCGTTCCGTTTGTTTCTGTTAAGCGGATGGTTGTATCTAATGTTTTTACATTGCTTACCGGACGATTACTGAAATCCATTTTATTCCAGAAACGGTCATCGATACTTGGTGATAGTTTATAATCGCCATTTGCTTTGCGTTTCTCTTTAGGCAATGGCTGATAGTAGGGAATTTGCAATTTTTTACTTAGTACATAACTGTGCCCTTCTTTACGCAAACCATCGCTGTAGAAATAACCCATGCTGAAAAAACTCGATGACAGGCGCATGTACTTTAAGATGGCATCACCTTTTCTGTACGAAAAGAAATCCGGTGAGTTAGAACGACCAGATGCAATAAGCAATGGCTGATCGGTGCCACCAAACAATGTAACTGCTGTATTCTTTTCCTTAATGCGTAACAGGTGCGATGTGGTAAATAATTTTTCGTAACGAACAGGAAGGGCCTCTGCTGTTGGCAATTGCTGCTGCAATGTTTCATCTTCAAGAAAATAAAACAAGGAACGTGTGAGTATATCTTTTTCAAAATCTTTTGTTGATTCGATCAGTTTGCAAATTGATGCAAATAGTTTGTTGTTTTCATGATTAGCCATAAAACGGTATTGCAGGTAAAACAAAGTGCTTGTTCTTGCTGCATATTCGTACTGATCCTGTCGTCTTGAATCATTACGTACCAAGTCGCCATTCAGTTCGATGTAGTATTGATACATCGTAAGATTTTTTCGGACAGGTGCATACAACTGAGACTTATTCACTAATCTCGCCACAGTGATAAATGCAGAAGTCTCAACACCTGAATAAATTCCACTCCGTTCAGGAAAATGACCATCTGCATCAATAAATACGCCTTCGCCTAACCAATCATTAATGCGGTTGATGTATTTTTTGTCGGGATATAAATGATTGATCTGTGCCAACGCTGCCGAAATAACCCAACGGTGATTGGGTGTGTGAATACCACCCGTAGTTAATCCATCACCTGCTTTCAACAGCACTTGTTTTAACTGCTGCTGTACATCTTTCAATTCGCTGCTGTTATCTTTCCGCATGATGGTTGCTGCAGGTCCGAGTATTTCAATAAGAAATGCAGTATCCGGTGGTGATTCAAGATTACCCACATTCACCGTTCCATCTTCCGATTGTGCAGAGGCAAGGAATTTTACAAGAATATCCAGCTTATCCACTACTGCAGCATTGTGATAATAGGTCGAACCTTTAGCACAATATGCTGCTGTAAGCACTGCAATATCATAAGCGATCATACGACCGAAACGCAGGTTACCCTGCTTCACCGTTTCCATCAGTTGCGCTGCTGTTTTATTATTTGCAGCAATCAAACGATCCATGAACGCAGTATCAATGGGCGTTGTAAAATCATTTGCTGATGCTTTCACAAACAGCGGACTCAGCGCAGCCATTGTTCCTATTTTTAAAAAATCATTTCTGTTCATCTTCATTTCAGTTTAAAGATTAAATATCGTTACCAGAACACAGTGTATAATGCCACCAATACACCACAAATAATTACCGAACCAATTATAAACTCAGTTGATACTTTGAACCAACTCTTATCCACTTCAATTGAATGAGTATCGCCTGGTTTATTTGGTTTCAATAAACTTATTACAATCATCATTATGGCAATGAGGAAAAATGTAATCGTCATACGATCGAGGAATGGATAATCGGGGAATTTACCGTTTGTCCATGTTGGTAAGAATTTCAACACGGTAGAAATCGGGATTGTTAACACCGCTCCTGCCAGTGCGGCCGCAGCTGTTGTACGTTTCCAGAACATCCCTAATAAAAATATCGCCAATACACCGGGCGAAAAGAAACCAACATATTCCTGTATGAATTGATAAGCCTGGTCGAGTGATTTTAACGCTGGTGTTACAATCGCTGCAACCAGCATCGAAATAATTACAGCCCAACGACCCACACGCACCACTTTCTTCTCTGATGCATCTTTATTAAAATATTTTTTATAAATATCCAATGAAAAAATAGTGGAGATACTGTTTGCTTTACCTGCGAGTGATGCAACAATAGCAGCTGTTAATGCTGCAAATGCTACACCTTTTAAACCTGCAGGTAATAAATTCATCAACGTTGGATAAGCATGGTCGGGCTTGATAGCTCCTGTTGTTGCATCGACCATTTCCTGCTGAAACATACCATTCTGATGCATCACATACATGGTAATACCCGGCAACACAGCAATAACAGGAATGAGTAGTTTTAAAAATGCTGCAAATAAAATTCCATTGCGTGCAGTTTTAAGGTCTGCACCCAATGCACGCTGAACGATGTATTGATTACATCCCCAATACGCAAGATTGTTAATGAGCATACCACCGATCAATACCGACATGCCTGGCAATTCTTTGTAATGCGGATTTGATTTATCAAAGATCATATGGAAATGATCGGGCGCTTCTTTACGCAATACACCCAATGCTTCAAGGATATTTCCATCAAAGCCAAACTTATCTGCAAGTAACGACAACGCTAAATAAGTTGTTACCAATCCGCCGATCAACAATACGATCACTTGTATCACATCGGTGTAACCAATCACTTTCATACCACCAAGTGTAACAATAATGGAGAACACACTTAAACCAACAATACTCCACTCGAAACTGATAGGTGAAATAGAAGAGATCGCCAACGCACCGAGATAAATGATGGAAGTCAAATTCACAAACACATACACCAGCAACCAGAACACAGCCATGATGGTACTCACGCTATCGTTATACCTTTTTGCCAAAAACTGCGGCATAGTATATATCTTATTCTTGAGATACAGCGGAATAATGAACACCGCAACAATAATCAACGTTGCAGCCGATGCCCATTCGTAGGTAGAGATAGCAAGCCCCAATGCAAAACCGGAGCCACTCATGCCAATAAAATGCTCAGCAGAAATATTCGAGGCGATGAGTGATGCACCAATAGCCCACCATGTGAGCGAACCTTCTGCAAGAAAAAAATCGTTGGTGCTCATGGTTGCCGATTTCTTTTTATGGTAGATATAGTAACCATAAGCAGATACAGCAATGAAGTAGATAAAGAAGACAATATAATCCGCTGGTGATAATTTATGCATTTGGCAAGTACGTTATTCGTTTTATAGTTTTAAAAACAGCTTTCGTTTATATAGGAAATACAAAGCAGCAAATTGAATAAGTGCAACGCCTGTCCACAACAATGCTTCGCTCCATTGCGGAGAAAATTGTTTGATGACGCCTCCAAATACAAATTTGGAAGTGGATAGAAAGTTTACCACACCATGCGCTGCCATGTAAATTAAAATAGAGTTGCAGCCCAACCATACAAAGGGCATGCTCCACGTTTTGATTTGCTTTACATCAATTACGAAATAAAAGATCGCAAGCAGTAAAAGACTCCATCCACCGGTGAACAGTACAAAAGAGCTGGTCCATACATTTTTATTGATGGGAAAAATAAAACCCCAAATCCAACCTGTAAGTATAAGCAACAATCCTGCTACTGATAAATACAACGCTTTCTTTTGCGCTGTGTATTGTTGCAAACGCAGGAACTCGCCAGTAAAAATTCCCAGCAATGCAGTTGCAATAGCTGGGATAGTAGAAAGTAATCCTTCAGGATCATACACAGTGCGGTGCAGTTTACCTGGTAAGAATAAACGATCGATATAGCCAGCAAAATTTCCTTCGGCAGTTAAATCGCCTGCACCAAAACCGGGAACGGGAATTAACAGCAACATCAACCAATAACCTATCAATAAAAATAAAACCCACGCTATGCGCCAGCGAAACGAAGCATTGAGATAAATGATGGCTGCAAAAAAACAACTCAGCGCAATACGTCCAAGCACACTGGCAAAACGTGTTTCATCATACGGCTTGAATTGCAGCAGACCATTTACGATCATACCTAATAACAATAAAATAAGCGTTCGTTTAATGAGTGAGCGATAAATCTTCTTCTTTGCATCAGCCCCTGCCCCTAATTGCTTACTGTAAGAAAAAGGCATGCTTACTCCTGCAATAAAAATGAACAGCGGAAAAATGAGATCGTAAAACGTAAATCCATTCCACACTGTATGATGTAGTTGGTTGCTGATGCCCACCAGTATGCGTTCAAAAAAACTCAACTGATCGGTTGCTGCAATTTGCCAGCTTGTTTTATCCTGTATTAACCCGTATTTGTTTTTGATGGCAGCAGCTAATCCATGAAAAATTCCTTCACCGCTTACGATCCAGAACATATCAAAGCCACGCAATGCATCAAGTGATAAAAGCCTGTTGCTTGCTGTAGTTGGTTGGTTATTTGTTACGGCCTGGTTCAAACAGAATTTATTTTTTGATCGTATAGCTGTAAATGATCTTTCCTGTGTCGTTCAAAGCTTGAAATAACAATTCGTTTCCGGTAACTGAAAATACAAAGAAGCCATAATCTGAAGCAGATAGCAAACTGTTTTCAATTAAACGTGCAGGTGTTCGTTCCGAAGCTGCACCCGAAATAATGTGGTGCATATTGCCAGCACTTTGCATATGTTGCAAACTGTGTTCATGCCCTGCGAGGTACACATCTACTTTATATTTATCGAACATCGGTTTTAATGTATTACGGATAGCTTTCGTATCATAACCTTCTGTACGGCTGCCACCGCTATACATTGGATGATGCCCAATAACAATTTTCCATTTAATATTGGGTGACTTGTTGCTGAGCAATTTTTCCATCCATCGTTTTTGCTTGGTTGAATCCTGCCCTTTTACATTCGGACCATATTCTGCATTTTTATAAAACTCAGGGATCAACGGATTTGTATCAATGAACAGCAATAACACTTGTTGTGTTGTATCTCCATTAATGGAGAGTGTTTTCGAGTAGTACCGTGCCGGCATTTTCCATCGCCTGCTGATGGTTGAATATTTTACCTGTGCATCGGGATTGCTTTTGTAATCATGATTGCCAAGCACCGGGTACCAATCCCACTGCAAATGAAAATCAGTATAAATATCTTCAAAGGAATATTTCCATAATGGATCCCATTCGCTAATAACACCACTGGGATAAAAATTATCACCTGTTGCAATCGTAAACATCGAACCTATTTCCCTGGCAGTAATTCCCATTTGCTTTGCAACCTGCAGTTGATGATCGGCACCATTGCGTCCCCAATCGCCCATGGCAATAAAATGCAGAGCACCCACTTTCCTTATCAGTTTTGTATTTGCTTTTGGTAATGCCGTTGAATCTTTTACCAACACCTGCCCTTGCAACAATTGACAAATCAATAGAATTGCAATTAATAACACAGATCGTTGAAGGAGTGATTGCATGTATAAATATAAAAGATAGAAAAATCCCGGGGCTTGAGAACCCCGGGGTGATTAACTATTGATTATTAAACTAACGACTGAGAAAATTAATTTGGATAACCTGGGTTTTGCGTAAGTTTTGGATTTGTGTTCATTGCTGCCGTAGGAATTGGGAATATGCGACGATAAGTATCTGCATTGGTTTTGAAACCATAAGAAGTTTCATATTTGCCAAAACGGATCATATCATTTCTGCGCCAGCACTCCCATGTAAATTCACGTGCACGCTCAGCATACAAATCATCAAGAGTAACTGTAGTCCATGCTGCTGAAGTTGTACGACTACTGCGTACCATATTCACCAACGAAAGAGCAGTGTGACCACTTGTTGCTGTACCACCTCTTAAAATTGATTCAGCTTTCATCAACAAAATATCTGAATAACGGAAGATCGGTGCATCATTACTTTGGTTACGGCTTGATGAATTTGGATCGGGAGCAAACTTGATATTGCGTATGCCCATGTTCCATGCAATTTCATCGTTACCCATATCCAAGGAAGCTGCATCCAGACGGGTAGAAAAGACAGAATCGATATACAGTTGATAAGTGTAAGCGGTACCTCCATCGGAACCCGTATAAAACTGATCATACCCTTTCTTTGTTGTACTCACCATCAACGGGCTGCCATCGGGCCAAAACTGATTTCCTACTAACCATTGATTATTCCTGATGTCATTTGCATCGGCTTTGAAATAAGCATTGTAAAAGCTTGATAATGTTGCACGGGGACCGCTGGGTCTTGCATTCACCAAACCATTGCCTGATGTTTGGTTCATGACGATCTGATTGAATGAATAGCTGCCCGGTGTACTTCCTGAATAACGATACTTGATACCAAGATTACGATTAAGATCATAACGGCCATGATATAAATATCCGTTGCTTGTAGAAGGATCGTAAGGAATAGCAAAAATGAATTCTTTAAATGACGGTCCGTTTGTAGGAGAAAACTGGTTGAGATATGTACTTCTGCTTTCAACTGCAAAGTTACCGGAGGCTATGACAGCATCACAGGCAGCTATCGCTTCATTATACTTAGGCGTACCTGCATACACTTCTGCATTCAGATACAATTTTGCCAATAATGCATTTGCCATCCATTTTGTTACTTTTCCATATGTGGTACTACCTGTGGCAGTTTTTAAATATGGAAGTGCAGCTTTTAATTCTGATTCAACAAAACTGAACACCTGCGCACGTGTAGCTTTTGCCTGTACACCAGGGCTTGGATAAATTGTATCCAAAGGCACATTACCAAACATATCCAACAGTTCCCAATAAGCAAACGCTCTTAACGTTTTTAACTCCGCAATGGCTGTATTTTTCGAATCACCATCCGGTGCATTTTTGAAAATATACATTGTTTGATTGCAAAGACCTGCTATTGAATTGGCATCATTCCACACAGTTGTTATCCAACCATGATCTTTGTTCCAGTTATGACGGTGCAATTGAATATAACCTTGTCCATCGAGCCAGTTACCACCATATACCGGTAGTATTGATTCATCTGAACTGAGTTCCTGTGCAAACCAGTAACCGAGTGAATAATGTCCACGCAAACTGGTATAAATAGTACCCATCACCGACTGAAATTCTGCATCGGTTTTAGGAAATACATCTTCTGTGTAAAGTGAATTTGGTTTCACCTCAATTTTATGGCAGGAGCTTATCGCTAAGCCAGCTGCTATCACTATTAGAAATTGTTTGAAATACTTCTTCATAAAATGTTTTTTTAATCGTTAAAAACCAACTGATACACCTAAAAGAACAGTGCGTGTTTTAGGATAGAAACTGTTATAATCCACACCTAATGATGCACCACCCTGGTTAATTTCAGGGTCAATTCCCTTGTACTTTGTTACTACAAACAAGTTGTTTACAGTAGCATAAAATCGAAGGTTAGTGATGTATTCATTTTTGATATTGAAACGATAACCTAAAGTCGCATTATCGAAACGGAGGTAAGAACCATCTTCTACGTAACGTGATGAGAAGAGATTGTTACGTGTATCGGTTCTTTTATCATCTGTTGCATAAGGAGTGATATTGGTTTGACCGGCTGTAACAACATAAGAAAGATCGGCACGTGTTGCATTAAAGATCTTGTTGCCCAACACACTTCTTACAAAGAAATTAAGATCGAAGTTTTTATAACGGAGCGTGTTGTTCCATCCAAACATCAGCTTGGCGTGCGGACTACCGAGTGAAAAGTAATCCGTTACATTCGATGGATTTGTGGTTGTTGTTTTATCCTTTTTATAGAACAGTGAATTACCTGAGGCGTCTTTACCTGCATACTGGAACGAATAAAACTGACCTAACGCACCACCTACTGTTAAAATCTGGAGACGGCTGCCTGAAGTACCAGGACCATCAATTTGTGTGTAATAAGTAGAGTCAGCATTTACACCATATTGTTCCGGTCCTTTTAAATCCAGTATTACATTTTTGTTGCTGGCAAGGTTAAAGCCGGTATTCCAGCTAAAATTCTTTTTGCTTACAGCATTTATATTTACACTAAACTCCACACCACGGTTTCTGATCTTACCAACATTCAACCATAAGAACCCACTTGGGTCAATTGATTGTGCAACGGCATAAGGGAATACCATGTTCGTTGTGGTTTTTTCATACAGATCGATAGACCCACTGATCTTTCCTCTCAGGAAGCCATAATCTAAACCAATGTTTTTGGTTGCTGTAACTTCCCATTGCAGATCAGGATTAGAACCTTGTGATGATCTGAACGACGCAGCAAACACACCGTTGTTATAATAAGTACCGGATTTGCTGTAAAGGCGTTGCGCATTGTATGCACCTAATCCAAACGCATTTCCTGTTTCGCCATAACTCACTCTTAACTTCAGATCATTGATAAAAGAAATATTCTTCATGAAATTTTCTTCTGAAAGACGCCAGGCCACACTTGCTGCAGGGAAATAACCCCATTCTTTGTTTTTTCCAAACACAGAACTACCGTCTCTTCTGATAGAAGCCTGCACAAGAATTTTTTCGTTGAAATCGTAGTTAAGACGGAAGAAGTCGGAAATGAAATTTGTTTCTTCATAAACAGATCCACCATAATCTACCGCAAAACCAGTTACTGTTTGATAGTTACCAAGACCCAAATTAGTATAACCTGTATAGTCGTTTACAAAGTTGGTCTGGCTGGTTTGCAAACCATCATTGTTGGTATTCTTTTGCCAGCTGTAACCTAACACCGCTTTGAGGTTATGTGCTCCAAACTTTTTAGCCCATGTTAAATAAGATTCCAATGTTTTTGAACTGCTTTGATAGTAACCTCTGTATGCAAGACCATTGGAATAAAAATTACGCAGGCTGCGGCCACCACCTGGGTCGCCATTGGTATAAAAACTTCCGGTGCTGTAGTTACGTGAATAGTAACTATTATAATATTCACCATGCAACCATGTACCACGCAGGTAAGCAAGGTTTGTATTGAATGTTAAGTTAAAAGGAAGTTTAGCTTCAACAGTAAAGTTTCCTTGTAAAGAACCATACTTGGTATCATCAATCGCATTTTTAACAATTGAAACAGGATTAAAATACTGCGTATTGTTTGGGTTTTCAAAAAAAGTACCATCAGCATTATAAATGGGTGACATTGGATTGAACTTTACAGCTTGCTGAAACACCATGTTCTGTAAAGGCACATTTGAAGCTTTGCTGTTGCTGCTCATCATGTTCAAGCCCAATGTTAAATGATCGTTTAATGCATGATGCTCCGCACTGATTCTTCCAATCACCCTTTCCAAACTACTTTGCAACATGATACCATCTTTTTTCAGGTAGTTCAAACTTGCGCTGTAACTGCTTTTATCTGTACCGCCACTAAAAGAAAGATTATGATTGTGAGATAAGGCTGATTCTTTTTGTACCGCCTTCATCCAGTTTGTATTTGCACCTTTATCATCATTAGTACTAGGTGTAAAATTATTTTTTTGCGCATAAGCTCTTAGCTGAGCTGCATCCAGCAAATCTAAGCTGCTGCTTACTGTTTCAAAACCTACATAACCATTATAAGCAGCTTGCAGTCTGCCCTTTTTACCTTTCTTGGTCGTAACCATAATAACACCGTTCGATGCCCTGTTACCATAGATAGCCGTTGCAGAAGCATCTTTCAAAATGTCCATTGAGGCAATATCATCAGGTGCCACTGCATTAATATCTGCACCAGGAATTCCATCAATCACATAAAACGGACCTTGCGGACTGTTTACAGTTGATGCACCACGAAGAATAACTGCAGCTGGACGATTTGGATCACCGCTTGCAGTAACATTTAAACCAGGCACTTTACCTTGTAATAATTGCCCAACGTCACCAATTGCACCACGATTAAGATCTTCAGGTTTAATTGACGTGATGGCGCTCGAAAGTGTTCTTTTAGAACTGCGGCCATAACCTACCACTACCACATCTGTTAAAGCAACAGATGAAGCAGAAAGCGTAATGTCGTAAGAACCGGCTGATGTAACCCGCACTTCCTGAGTTGTAAAAGAAACAGCACTGATCTCAAGTACATCGTTTGCTTTTGCAGCAATGGTAAATGTTCCGTTTGCTGAAGTTGTTGTTGAAACGTTTTTGCCTTTTACAGTTACTGTGGCTGCGGCAACCGGTTCGCCTTTTTCATCTTTTACAGTACCACTCACTTGCGATTGTTGCCCGCTTGCATTTGTTGTAATAAATGCAAGGAAGAAAACCATTATGGCAGGCAATACATAATGACCTAACAAGCCTCGTTTAAAAATTTGCATCATAGCAGTTTGTTTTAGAGTTATAGTAAGAAGCGGCTTAAAGAATATTGAATTGAAATGTATTGTTCAAATGGTTTTTAAAACTTAAGTGTTGCAGGCAGGTACTTTGCAACGAGTTCTTCATAATAGGGTCGGAGTTTTTTCCAATCTGGTGGTTCAGGACTTTTTGAATACAGATCGTAAGGATTAAAGAGTTGCACCCATTTCAACATTTTGCGATCATGATCATCAAGCAGATGATCATAAGCACCTTCTCTATGCCATGCGTAAAATGAATGATAACGGAGCATGTACAATCCCTCTTCAGGAATATGATCTTTCAACATATGATAAACATACTCATCGTGCCCCCAACTCATATCTACCTTACGCAAACCACAGTTGGGTTCATATACACCATGTTTGCTTTGGTAAACAGGATTATTTGCATCGGGGTTTGCAGCAAAATATTCGGGGAATACAACTTTATCAGAATAAGCACAACCAACCGGGAATGTATCGCCAACAACAGCCCATTGTGGTTCGCCAAAAAGGCAAAGCACTTTACCCATATCGTGCATTAAACCAACCAACACCATCCAATCGGGATGGCCATCACGACGGATTGCTTCTGATGTTTGCAGCAAGTGTTGCAATTGGTCGAGATCAGTATCAGGATCAGAATCGTCAACAAGCTGGTTAAGGAAATCAAACGCATCCCAAACCGTCATCTCTTTTTTATTGAACTGGAGAAACTCTTTGCGCTTCTGCTGCACAAAATCATAAGTCTGGTAAGTATGGTTCAAACGGTAAAATTCTTTTACCGTATCTCTTGCAGGCTCCTCGTAATTGCGGTATTCCTCTGTTGACTTTGCAGTAGCAATAGCTTCCGGATCGGGGTAGCGCCTCAGCAGGTCATCTTCCCATTCATCAAGGTTATTGAGCGGCACTGCCTCAAAATTGTTTTTACTCATAAAACTTATTTGAAGTGATTAATGTTTGATTGAAACAAAAGACGAATTGTAGTGGAGACCTTCTTTTCGCTGTAGTAAAAAGCGACGACAGAGAAGACAGGAATAAGCAGAAAATGCTTACTTGTTTCATATGCATGCAATTCGTTAGTGATTGTTAAAAGTTAAAATGACACTTTTTTGTTGGATAATGCCGTTAGTTTAATGCACTTTATTTACGAAACCGTTTTCGGTATCTGCACTAGTTCTTATATTGCAGCAGCAGCGTAAACCCAACCACGAGACATGATAGAGGTATGAGTAAGATTACAATTAAAACCTTGGCAAAAGAGCTTGGATTATCTATTGCTACTGTTTCAAAGGCGTTAAAAGACAGCCATGAAATAAGCAGTGAAACCAAGAAAAAAGTGTTGGCGATGGCGCAACAACTCGACTATGTGCCAAATCCATATGCCAGTAGTTTACGCAAACAAAAAAGTAAAACCATCGCTGTTATATTACCCGAGGTAGCCGATAACTTTTTTTCTTTAGCTATTAACGGAATACAGGCAGTAGCTGTTCAAAAAAATTACCATGTGCTCATTTATCTTTCACATGAAAGTTTTGAAATAGAAAAAGCAGTAGTGAATCATTGTCTTAGCGGAAGAGTGGATGGTGTGTTGATCTCTGTATCAAGTGAAACAAAAGAGGCCACACATTTACAGAAACTAAAAGATGAAAACATTCCTTTTGTTTTCTTTGATCGAGAGTTTAAAGATTTTTTGGCACCCAAAGTTGTGACCAACGATTATGAATGCGGTTACCAGGCAGGGAAACATTTAGTAGCGCAGGGATGTAAACACCCTGTGTTTCTTTCAACATCCGATGCTTTATCAATCTGCAGTAACAGATCGGCTGGTTTTGTGGCTTCACTTGAGGATGCAGGTATCAATATTAAAAAGCCGGAGTATGTGATCGATTGCAACACGAGTCTTGAAGATATTTTCGAACAAGTGAAAACAATGTTGGAGAAAAATAAAAAGATCGATGGCATTGTTGCTTCAGTGGAGAAATTAGCCATGCAGATCTATCTTGTTTGTCTTGAAAAAAAAATCAGCATACCAAGAGATCTGAAGGTGCTGGCATTTTCTACTTTGGAGACAGCACCTATCTTAAATCCGTCGCTCACTACTATCACGCAACCTGCATTTGAAATTGGACGCAACGCAACGGAAATTCTTTTCACATTGATTGAAAAGAAAAAGCACAGCATTGCATCTAATACAACGCTTGTGCTTCCTTCGAGTTTGATTGAACGAAATTCAACGAAGTGATTCCTGCGACGGATTATTGAATTGGGATATTCAACGATTTCAAAAATGCTGCAATAGTTTTATTCAATTCAGAATTTTGTTCTTTGTCAAACTTACCATGCTCACCTCCCTTCACTGTAAGAAATTCTGTTTTTACGCCGGCCTGTTTTAATTCATTATGCAGGTCAACTGATTGCTGGTAAGGAACAACAGGATCAGCATCGCCATGCACAATAAATACCGGTGGACTATTTTTATTTACATAAGTAATTGGTGAAACAGATGCAGCAAAAGCCTGATCAGTTGCTTTATTGCCCAGCCATCGCTTTGCCGATGTACTGGTTATACGTGAACCATATCCCCAGTCCCAAACATCAGTAATTCCATACTTATCGATAATAGCTGCTACTTTAATATTTTCAACGCCCGGGCAATTACCATCAAAACGATGATCATTGCCAAGTAAGCCTGCCATTAATGCAAGATGACCACCAGCACTTCCGCCCATCACCACAATTTTATTTACATCGATGTTCAATTCTTTTGCATGTTTTATCAAATAGATCAAAGCACAGCGTGCATCTTCAACAGCAGCGGGCGCTGTTGAATGCCCGGTTAAACGATAAGAAATATTTGCAACGGCAAAACCCATTTTAAAAAATGTATTGAAACCCGTTTGCGATTCCCGTACACCTTTGTTCCATCCACCACCATGTATATTTATTACCACAGGTGATGGCCCTTTATCTTTTGGTGGAAGATAAATATCCATCTTGCCTTCCCAATTGGGAGCAGTTGTGTATAGCACATTCATCTGCGATGTAAATCCTGCAGGAAGTTCAACAGGTTTATAAGTGAGTGTGTCAGCACTTTGAGCATTTATAAATACCGGCAGGCAAATAGCCATGAAAAGAATGTTCAGCTGTTTCATAAATAATGGTAAGGGCGAGTTCAATAACTTGGGTTTTGTGTTATCTGCAATTGAGTATTTGTATCAATTTCACGTTGCGGAATAGGCAACAGTAACCTGTCGGTTGTTATATAACTGTGTAATTCTGCCAGCGTTGGTGTTGGTGGAATATAACGGCTGTAATGCGCATCATACTCATCGGTATAATGATCTTTGATTCGCTGAATTACCTTGATGGTCGTAAGCGTTGTATTAAAACGGATAAGATCGAACCAACGCTGGTTTTCAAACGCAAACTCAACTCTTCGTTCCTGCGACAATGCTTCTTCAAACGCCGCAACATTGGGAACGGTTGCTAATGTAAGATTTGGCAATCCTGCTCTCGGTCTTACGGCATTAATTAAATCAAGACTCGCTTGTGAATAGCCCTGTGCTTCTGCCAGCATCAATAAAATATCAGCGTAACGCAGCACCGGCCAATCGCTTTCGCCATCATCTGTTAACACAACAGGAAATAAATATTTTTTTACATAAAGTTGTTGTCCATTCACCGTGCGACCAATAAGTGTGGGTTTACGCAGATCGCCATTGGTTAACGTATCAAGTTCCGCAGTTGGATAATTCAAACCATCCCCATCGCCATTTATAACCGTTGAACCAGTACCAAGTGGACCAAATGTATTTCCGAAATTAGAACCCAACCCAAAACCACCTGCTTTAAACCTTACTGCAAAAATAATTTCGCTATTCATTTCATTCGTGATAGAAAACACATTTGCATACGTTGATTGCAATGAATAACCACTGTTGCTGATAACATCCTGTAACAGTGTAACCGCCTCTGTTTTACGGTTAAGTGTGAGATAGACTTTTGCCAGTAACCCCTTTGCAGCCCAGCGTGTAGCCCGTCCAAGATCGGCAGCCGCAATCTGACTAAAGCGCAAACTGTTCATTGAGGTTACAGCAGTTGACAGATCAGCTTCAATGAGCTTATATATATCTGCAACGGATGAGCGGTTCATTGTTTTTGATTCATCGGGAGTAACAGGCTTATGCACGAGAAAAACACCACCAAACAAACGGACCATATTAAAATAATGATAAGCTCTTATGAACATTGCTTCGCCGGCCAATTGTTTGCGATCTGTTTCGCTTATTGGAATATTGATATTTTGAAATGTGAGTGCGCCGGTAGCAGGATCGTATACAACTCCTAATTTCTGTAACACAATATTGCAGTTACGGATATTATTATAAGTTGCCAGCCAGTAAGTATATAATGCCTGGTGTGCAGTATTCGGGATGAAAATATCAAGATCACTTAAATCACGGTTATTAACCGCCGTACTTCCCGGCGAACCCATCTTTGAATTATCGCTACGCAATTCTGTGAACTGCCACTCGGTATTGAGAGGACGTTGCATACCGTTGTAACAGCCGGTCAATGCAGCTTTTACTTCTGCATAGTTTGCATAATAAGTACCCGTATTTAGATTCGATTGCGGGTAAAGATCAATGATCTTTTTACAAGCTGCAACATTCATACAGCAAGCTATTAACAGGAATAATTTTAATTGTTTCATATTGTTGCTGTTAAAAAATTAAAAGTTGATGTCGATACCAAACAAAATCGTTTTTGGCATTGGGAATGATCCACGTTGGTAACCATCAACCAATGGTGTGTTATATGGTCCTGAAGTAAATCTCCCCTCCGTGTTAATACCCCTGTAGCCGTTTGCTGCTTTAAAAAACAGGTTCTGTCCAGAGAAATAAATACGCATGGAACTTAAACGAATGGCAGATGCAAATTTTGCCGGCAATGTATACCCAACGATCACTTCTCTTAACGCATAATAAGAAGCATCTTCCACCACATAATCCGTAAGCATCCAGTTAAAACCAACTGTTGAATAAGGTGTTTTACCGTCGCCCGGATTTGCAGGACTTAACCAACGATTCTTTGTATAATTTTTATTGTAACGTTTTGTTTCGTTATAATTAGGATCACCATTGATCAACTCACCACCTTGTACTCCCTGGAACATAAAGCTCAGGTCAAATGCTTTGTAGGTAACTGTGTTGCTGATGCCCCAGGTGAAATCAGGAAAAGGAGAGCCGATCACTACACGATCATCAGGATCTAATACATTGTCGCCGTTCACATCAACCAACTTTAAACCACCAGGTACAAACACATTACTTAAACCACTTGTTAAACCGGCAGTTCTTGCAGCATCTATCTGCGCCTGTGAAAGCCAAACGCCATCGGTTCTGTAGCCGAAGTATTGGATCAACGGATCACCTACCCTGTTCATATAAATCTCTGTACGTTCTCCCTGGTTCAATAAAAATGCTTCTTCACCTAATTCAAGTAATTTATTTCTTGAATGCGCAAGATTGGCTGTGGTTGTCCAGCGTAGATCTTTCTTGCGAATATTGTTTGTTGTTAATTCAAACTCAATTCCCCTGTTACGTAACTGTCCAATATTATTCCAGGTAAGTGGAACACCCGTAAAGCCCATTGTTGACTGGCGCAATAACAATTGATCAGTTTGCGATTGATACATATCAACAGAAAGATTGATGATGCTTTTGAACAACGATAGATCAATACCTCCATTATACTGGAACGTACGTTCCCAGGTAATGTTTTCATTTGACAAAATATCTCGTGAAGGAACCTGGCCGATGTTCACCGCACCTGTTCCTGCACCCAGTGGATAATTTGCTGCATACAACAGATCAACAAATGCGAAATCTACAATACGATTGTTACCAGTGGCGCCATAGCTTGCACGCAGTTTTAAATTACTTAGCCAACCAACATTGCTGAGAAATTTTTCTTTTGATGCCACCCACCCCAATGAAACAGAAGGGAATTTGCCCCACTTATTACCGGGCGCAAAATAAGAACTGCCATCTTCACGAAAACTTGCAGAAAGCAGGTACTTGTTTTTATATGCATACGATACACGACCTAAATAAGATAACAAGCCGATCTGGTTTGAAAGGTTAAACGTACCAGGTTGGTCAAGTTGCAACGCAGTGTTCAACGTAGTAATGTTATCACTTGGATAATCAAGACCCACTGATTGTTCTTCACGAATTCTAGTTTGCTGTGCTGTAAAGCCAACTAATACATTTAAAGAATGATCATTAATGTTTTTATTGTAAGTGAAGGTATTCTCCGATAATACATCAACAAACAAGCGGCTGTTATATTGTCCCCTGTTAACATCACCATCACGATTTGAATTTCGTTTAGCAAAGTCAAGCGAATGTGTATAGTTTACATAAGCACTTGCCATTGTTTTAAAATCAAAACCAGGGAAAATATTGATGGTGAGATCGCCGGAAGTTTGTAAACGATAGTCGTTTGAATTGATCGATCTTGTTTCCATCACCGATTTGGGTGTGTTATTGGCCGTGTTAAAAGGGCTTGTTAATGCAGTGGTATTCCAGGTACTTCCATCGGGCATTAAACCGGTGTAGAGCCGGTTATTAAAATGTCGGGCCTGCACAAAATCTCCTGCTTTTACTCCCGCCCACAACGGATCCTGGTTCACAAAAGCAGCTGTTTTTTCATTGTGATAAACAGGCAGGAATGATTGAAAGCGAACAAAGTCAATGTAGTTTACTGAAGGCCGTTCACGTTTGATAAAAGAAGGATTCATATTAAAGGTGAACTTGGTACGCTTGCCCAACTGTGCATCAACTTTAGTACGCAGACTGAAACGATCATATTCACTGTGATACATCATACCCTGGTCTTTCTGGTACGCTCCCGACATAAAATATTTTACATTACGTGTACCGCCCGATACATTTAGTTGAATGTTCTGCACTGTTGCATTTCGCAATGCTTCGCTTTGCCAATCGGTACCACGGCCTTCCATGATCACATTCTCTACGATATAAGCAGCACGTTCATTGTTAGCAATAATGGCTGTACCTGTCGGCGCCGGTATAGATGGATCTTTTGCTTTTAAAGATGCTTCATAAAACAAAAGATTGGTGTACTCTGTTGTACTCATCATTGGGTAACGTTCATATGCTGTTTTTGCACCACTTGAAACTTTCAATGAATACTTGGGTTTATCGGCTTTGCCGCTTTTTGTTGTAATGATGATAACCCCACTTGCACCACGTGAGCCATAGATAGCAGCTGATGCCGCATCTTTCAACACTTCAACAGATTCAACATCGGCCATGTTTACAAATGCCAATCCATCAGGAACAGGATGACCATCTACTACTACTAACGGATTTGCACCAGCGTTAATGGAGCTTACTCCACGCACTCTTATTTTTGGATCGGAACCTGCTTCTGACGATGTATTTTGAATCTGCACACCTGCAATTTTTCCCTGTAAAGCCTGGTCTAATCTTGATACCGGTGTTTCATCGAGCCGTTCATTTTTAAACTTCGACACTGCGCCTGTAAGATGAGACTTCTTTTGCGTGCCATAACCGATTACTACTACTTCTTCGCCGGATATTGGTGCTGCTGAAAGCGATACATCGATCTTACTCTTATCACCAATAGTGATTGTTTGCGGAAGAAAGCCCACATACGAAAAAATAAGGGTTGTTGCTTTTGCATCTACGCTAATAGAATAAGTACCGTCTTCTTTTGTAGTAACACCTCCCTTTTGCTTTTCAACCAATACATTCACGCCTTGTAACGGCTCATTGTTTTCTGCATTCACCACTTTACCCGTAATGTTCTTACGCTGCGCAAGCGCAGCACCCGTTGTGATAAGGAGTAAGAATAACAAACATTTCAACTTTTTCATAACAGCAAGTTTTTATGTTTTAAATCGTTTTAGTAAATAAGATTAATGCGTAATCGTTTTGCTTTGTCGCCAGCAATGGTTCTTACCGATTGTTCACAGCTTTTACAGTTGTATTGCTTTGCGCCATCCATTAATAAGGCGTAGCCATCTTCATATTCAAATGGCTTGATCTGTGTACCTGCCCATTCTTTTTCTTTTGCGATGTAAGGCTGCAATGCATTAAATGCTTTCTTTAATGATTTGCCCGACGCTGTTGTATGATTCCAAAGATCGATGCCTGTATGCTTTGCCATGGTGGCGATATTGAAAAATGCATTCATCACAAATGTGCTGTAGTGCAATGAAATAGTTCTTTCCAGTTCTTTGGGGAATAAACCTTCATCATTCAACTGCTGATCAAGTCTTACTGCAGCATTTTTTACAATACGCTTTGCAAGATCAATACTATCGATATACAGTGCCAATGACAAACGTTGTGCATCGTACCAGGCACCATGATTATTATTTGCATTCATTTCATCAATGCCGATCTTACTTGTCTGCATCCAGTTTAAAAAATCAGCCGACCATTGTTTCATTTTTTGCTGATCTTCTTTTGTCAATGCTTTTGCACCGCTGATCAATCCAATGGCATCGATCAATTTTACAAAATGACGTGTATCGATCATGCCCGCACCTCTTCCTGTTGTTACACCTTTGATGGCTTGACCAAAATTCAAGTTTGGATTCATGCGTGTAGCTGCATCAAGAAACCAAACACGAATAAGCTTCGCTGCATGTTCGGCATACATTTTTTCACCGGAGAAATAATAAGCCAGTGCAAGCGTATGCACATCGCCGCAAAGTTTTGGCAGGTATTCCTTGTCTTTATAATCTTTTACTTCTGGATTTGTTTGCCCGTCTTTACGGATGTACGGAAGACCATCAGGCTTGTTTGGATCGGGCCAGAAATAAGGTGCAAGACTCATGTAATCATGTTTATCTCCGCTCGGTGGCTTATTTGTTTTTTCCATTACACTCACTGGCCCGAATTTCAAGGCTGCATCCGCATCCTTCAGCAATTGCTTATAAGCAGGCATCAACGCTTCATCCTTTGCTGCAATACGACTGCGGTTCTCTTTCAATGCATCCATGTTCATGGCAAACACAAACTGTTTTGTTTTTTGTGCGTGCAAGGTTTGCACTGCGAGAACTGCTACACAACTAATGATGACTAAACAAACGATCTTCTTCATGAAATTCATTATTGTTTTAACACATAAATCATACGTTTCAGATCAACCCCATCTCCTTTAACAGTTACCACGTGCATACCCGTTGTAAGTGTTGGAATAAATACTTCCACCTGTATAAATCCTACAGGCATAAACACATTCCGTTGCACAAGAGGCCGGCCATTCATATCGTAGACCATGATGTCACCCAACCTTGGCTCAGGCGAATAAATACGTACAAACAAATTTCCGGTGCTGTTTACATATGCATTGAGATACTGTTGATCAGTTCCTTGTTTGGGAAGAATAGTAAGACGGCCGGAAACATAATTCAGATTATAATTCTGTGATGCTGCGCCTTGTACAGTAATGGTATAATATCCGGGTATTGAACTATTGCCTGCCGTAGTTACCGCTTCAGCAGCGGTTGTTAGATTGGTAACCGTTTCACCTAGTACAAATCCTGTGTATGTAATGGTGAATGTTGGATTAGCAGTTCCTTCAACCTTACTTGTATCTAATGCACGAATAGTAAGATTGACTTTGTTTACCGTTAATGTTCTTGCAACAGCAGTAGCAGGAAAATAACCGTCGTTACCTGCTTGTGATGCAGTAATTGTTGTAGTGCCTGCACCGGCAATATGAATTACACCAGATGTGTTGATCGTTGCGACAGATGTATTAGTGCTTGTGTACGTAATAGGAATAGTATTGTTGGTGCTGGATGCATTTGCATTAAAGTCTGCGTTGCCATAGGTTTTCAAGGCTGGCTGATTGAATGTGATGGTTTGGTTTTGTTTTGGCTGAACAGTAAGTACACCTGCCTCGAATGTGATTGTATAATTGTTTGATATTGCTCCGCTCACTGTTATTGGATAAGTACCCGGTGCTGAACTTGCGGTTGCTGTAGTAGTAATAACAGCAGGCGTTAATAATACTGTTGCTGTTTCGTTCAATACAAAACCAGTGTAGGTTGCTGTTAACGTGGGAACAGCCACTCCTTCAAATTTTGTTTTATTATCCGCTTTAATGAGCAATGAAGCTTTAGTAACTGTCAACGATTGTGTAACACTTGCAGCAGGATAAAATCCATCGCTTGCCTGCGATGCAGTAATGTTTGTTGTGCCCGCACCAGTGATATGAATCTTTCCATTTACAATTGTTGCAACTGAAGTGTTGCTGCTGCTGTACATGATGGTCTGCGTTGTGTTCAAACTTGTGGCGCCTCCATCGAAATCAGCATCGCCATATGTTTTCGCAGGGAGCGGATTAAAAACAAATGGATCAGATTGTGGTATTGCACCAACACTGAATGAGCCAAAACTGCCAACCGAAGTTGTTGCTGTATTAGTTGTATTATTTGCAGTACCTGAAGGCAAACTCCAGCTGCTGCCATTATTGCTGATAATACCAATATCAGTATTAGGCAATGTTGTAAATGTTGCACCTTCCAATGCGCTGTTCCAATTTAATTGCAGATCTGCATTACCTGTTCCGTTAAATCGATTGACTTGCCATACCGCATTTACAACAGTTAATTTTTCTGAACCGATCAAGGCAGTGCCGTTTAGTGTTCCCTCTTTTGTTATTCCTTCAAATACCGAAGCAGTATAATCGGCCGTAACCGTTGCTGTAATAGTTACAGGTAAATAATATTGTGTCGTACCAATTGGCAAGATGGCACCGTTGTTTGCGGCATCATATTTAAACAATGACTGCTTGTTGTTCGCAAGATCAACATCAGTTGCGATGTAATTGTTGCTATTAAAATTCCCATTCAACATAGCACCGCTTAATAAATGCAAAGTATCGGTTGAGCGAAGTGTAAATTTTCCATTGAGCATAAAATGATCATGAACTGCAACACTAATGTTTGCAGTTGCAGCCGCATTCAGCTCAACAAACCCTGTTTGTATCATGGTTGCTGATGAGTTTGTGCTTATACCAAACGGAGTTGTTGTCGTTCCATTGATGATATAATTCAACTTATCTGCAAATGTTTTACTTCCGGTTGTGATTACAGAACCGGTTGCAGCATCGAAGCCTCTTGCAGTTGCAAGCGTTGCCGCTGAAGTGGAAATCGTCAAAGCAATACCAGTAGCTGTTGCCTGCAACGGATGCGAAATATAGATGCTGTCGTTGGTTGAAGACAAAGCAATCACAGTTGTACCTGTTGCAATACCTGCGCCGCTGATAGTTTTTCCAACGGCAGCCGTTGTTATGCCTGTATTACCTGTAATGATGTAAGCGCCTGTTGATGTATTGCCGGTACCGGCGGCTGCCGTTTCATTTCCACCTGCTATGAAAACAGCATCGCCATTTATTTGGTTTGAGTTGAAATTAAGTTTGCCATATACTTCAACAGAAGAAGCAACAGTCATGTTTGTATTCAATGTTACATCTGCTGCATCTGCAAGTTCAAATGCGCCAACATTTATTGAACCGGAACCAGAAATAATTTGTGCAGCATTATTACACAGCAATAATTTGTTGATACCTCCAGCTGGCGAAGAAAGTGTTCCGTTAACAGTTACATTGCCAAGCACCGCTGTTTGTCCTGATGTATGTGTGATGAAAGTACTTCCTGCGTCAATTGTGAGATTAGTCATGCGGTAAATCGGACCATCTGCCGTAAGGGTTGAATTGTTTGTAACGATGATGTTGCCAAAACTTCTGCGAACGAAAAAAGAACCAAAGCCTGTTGTTGGATTATTAGCACGATGATGCCATGTACTACCTGGTTTCATTTCAATAGCAGAAAAAACAGAGTTATTTCCCATAGGACTGAATCCACCATTATAGTAAAGGTTTGATCCATCTTCAAACACAACCCATTTTTCTGATGATTGTGAGTTACTTCCAAATGCATAGGAAGAAGAGGCCGAAGTAATATTGGTTGATAAACTTGATCCGCTTGTGAAACGAAAAGTACCGGGAAGACCGCTTGGTGTGTTATCGAATCTTGCCTGCAATGTTGTATTCATCAAAATATCCCCATTCACAAGACCTGTTGTTGTTGTGCCCATGGCCATACGCACGCTGCCAATTGTTGACGTAAATGAAAGTTTTGATCCTGCAGCTACAAAAAAATCATCACCATCACCGCCACTGAATGTGACCGTACTTGTTCCGGTTGTTGTACGTATGAAACTAATATCAGCATTGTTTACAAATTTCATTTGCGCACAAGTGATACTACCATTTGCCAAAACGATGGTAGCACCGGTTGCCGGTGAAGTACCGCCAACATTTGTTCCATCAAAAACAAGCACGTCTGTTGCACCGGTTGATGATGGCCGAGCAGTACCTGATCCATCAAGTGAGGTGTTCCAGTTGGCACCGGTTGAAATACTTGTGGTGGCAGCTTTTCCTCCCACCCAATAATAAGTTGTTTGGCTGTAACCTGCTCCGGTAATTATGAGCAGTGATAATATGAGTAGAAATTTTTTCATACAGCTTATTTTAAATCGTTTTGGTTTCTTTGAGCAATCGTTATTTCTTTTTTGATACAATGAATGTGATACACAACCATGCAACCGGTACAAGCAATGCCGCCAGTATAAAAAAGGAAGTGTAATTTGTTTTTGTAAGTACGGGAACAAGCCAGGTAACGATCAATGTGCCTGCCACTGCCGATGTACCTCCCATGCCTGCAACAGTGCCTACATTCTTTCCATGGAAATAATCGCTCGGTAATGTTTGCAGGTTGTTGATGAGAAATTGAAACCCAAACAGTGTAATACCGATCAATGCAATAGCAACTGCAGGTTGTTCTTTCAATTGATCAAGATAAACAGCTACTGCTGCCAATGCAATTAACATGATGATGCTGCCAACAGTAATAGCGTTCTTTCTTGCTTTTGTTGCTGCCATTCCGCTTTTTATTTTTCTTGCGGAATAAAAACCACCAGTGATCCCACCAATAGCTGCAAACAGAAACGGTACCCATGCAAATGCTCCTACCTGTTTAATATCAAATCCAAAATTTTCTTTTAAGAAGAAAGGAAGCCAGGTAACAAACATCCACCAAACAGGATCGATAAAAAACCTTGAACTGATGACACCCCATGTATTTTTAAATTGCAACAATTGTTTCCATGAATAAACAGTAACAGCAGTTGTTGCTGCATTACTAGTAGCAACTTGATCTTGCAGGATATGTTCCTGTTCTTCTTTTGTGATCCATGGATGTTTATCAGGTGTATTTCTGTTAATGAGTAACCAGGGAATGATCCACAACACACCCAACACACCAATGCCAACAAATGTCATCTTCCAACCAAAGGCAAGATATAAGTATGCAATGAACGGCGCCGAAACCACCGAACCAAGTGATGCGCCCGCACCAAAGATCCCTTGTGCAATGGCTCTTTCTTTTGCCGGGAACCATTCTGCATTACTCTTTGCAGCACCGGGCCAGTTTCCAGCTTCACTAATTCCTAACAGAAAACGAAAGACGTTGAACGAACCCAATGTTTTTGCCACAGCATGTAATGCAATGGAAATACTCCACCCTGCAATGGAAAGCACAAAGCCCAGTCGTGTACCAATTGCATCCATCAACTTTCCTGTAACAGTTTGACCAATTGCATAAGCGATCATAAAAAATGTAGTGATGAGTTTCAATGCATCTTTACTATCGGCTTCTGCAATGCCAAAATCTTTATGGATATAAGGCCACAGGATATTTATTGCTGTACGGTCAATATAATTAATGATCGTTGCCAGCGCAATCAATCCAATGATATACCACCTGAGACCTTTGATCTTCATAATTTATAAATACTATTTGCTCTGAATAAAATCTTCACGCATGGGGCTGAATACATCGATCAGCACTCCTGCTTCTAAACAAACAGCACCATGAGTGATGTTTGGTGGAATATAAAATGCATCGCCTGCCTTTAACACCCTCTTCTCTCCTGCTATCTCTACTTCAAACACACCACTTTCAACATGTGTGATCTGTGAATGATAATGATGATGCAATGTGCCCACTCCACCTGTTTCAAATTCCACACGCACCAACATCAGTTTATCATCATAAGCCATGATCTTTCTGCGCATGCCTTTATCTACATCTTCCCACGGTATTTCATTGCCTTCAATAAATACCTTAACAAATTCGGTTGTTCCCATGTGTCTGTTATTTAGTTCGTTTTAAATTTTTATAATTTCTTACCGTCGTACAACACTGTAAATGGCCCTACCCAATTGATGCCGGAAGCAGTGTGCGTTTGCTTTGTATCAAACTGGTTGTTGCATTGTGCAATGACCAGCATCTTTCCGTTTACTTTCATTTGAGCAATGGTATATTGATCATCGTTGTGCAACAGCATGATGTCTTTTACTGTTGAATAAGCCTCTGTTGAAAATTCTGCGATGGGATCAAACTTGCCATGTACTTCTACAACGTTTACAAATGTTTGATCCTTTCCATTTTTGCGGATGATGAATGATGGTTCATGTCGCAGGTTGAAGTTTGGATCATTCGCACCCAGCCTGGTAAAGAATAATTTTGCCTGTCCTGTTATCATTGATGATACGGTGTAGTAAGTACGGTCGTTGAGAAAAGTTACGCTTGCGGTGGTATCATTTACTAACGCTTCTGCTTCCTTCCATAAATATTGATAGCCGTTGTTATTGCCTAATGCTTCCTGTGAATTTGTATATGCTTTGTATTTAGCCGAAGTGCTGATCAAATGACCATTGTAATGAAACGGCAGATCGTATTGATGATCCTCTTTTGAAGCAACATAAAAAACATCCGCTACGAGTTTTTTCCTTCCAGGCAATTGCAACAGGTAAACTGCACGCTGCATACGAACTCCTTTATAAGCATTTGAATCAGCAGCCATCACTACCTGCACCGCTTCATTAGTTGTACTGCTGAATATTTTTTGCGGATGAAATTTCTCGGCCACATTTTCCTTTCCATCAAAATGACTTTTCTCATCAACCACAATTGTGTTATGGGCAATTGTTTGTGAAGCGAATGTTTTGTTCTCCGGTAAATAACGTCCACCAAATTTTTGTTCAACACCAATGAAACGCACAGAACCATAATCAGTCAATATTTCATTTCCCCGATCGAAAAAATTAATATTCAGCTTATCGTAATGCCCATGCGATAAACCATGTGATGTGTATTTGAAAATTAATGTCGACAGATCAGCACCCTTTCCATTTCTTAATAAACTGATGCCACCTTCGTTACCTTTTACACCATCCGTAAACTCAATTGTTTTGTAAGGATAGAATGCTGAAATAGTTTTGTTGTTGACTAAAGCAGCAGCTACGGCAGCTCCTCCTTTGTGCAACATCACTCTTCCCTGTTTCTTCGCTACAACCAGCAAGCCATCATCTTTTCCATACACATCAAATGCAATGTTGATAGCTGTTACCAATTCATTACTTGTGTAATCTTTTTCTTTCAAGGCATCATTCAACGGGAAGAATGAACCATTCAGATTTGTTTGTTGTAAACCAGCTAGCAGTGCTTTTTGCAAAATGCGGTTACGATGTTCAAAAATTTTCAATCCGGGTTTTGCACGATGCAAAGCATTTGCAAAAAGATAATACGGAAGAATCGCATACCTCACATAGTAAGGGCCTTCAGTGTAATAACCATCTGGTGCAAACAAACCTTCGAGCTGTGCAAGAAAACCACTCTTGCCATCTTTCTTTGTTCCGTACAAAGCCATGTCAACATACTCTTTGTTGTTTGTTGCAATGCCCACAATTCCAACCCCGGCACAAGCCCACACACCATGATTATGTATAAGATCGAACCATGTTTGCAGATCTTTTGTTACAAAATCAACTTCAGGTTTAAATGCGCCATCTTCTATGGTTTTGCGTTCAGTTACAGTGAGTGAATTATAAATAAGATCATATGCCATACCCGTGTACACTAACCAATTAGCATCATTCAATGCCTGCCAAAAAATTCGACCGGGTGAACTGCTTGTTGCCTGCGGATGATTTTTTAATGTAGGATTGAGCGCCGCATATTTCATAAACATATCTTTTACCAGCTTTGCATATTTTGCATCACCTGTAAGATTGTAAAGAATGCCTGCATTAAACATCAAAGTATAATTGGCTTTATGCTTATCATGGGTGTAACCGCCTGCAGCTTCTTTTGGAAACGGCACATCAACATCCTTACCGATCCATTGATCCACTTCATTTTTAATTTCACTGTACGATTGTGTAAGAACAGGATATCTAAAAAGATTTGCTCTAACCTGTGCTGCTTCTGCTTTTGTAAAAAAAGTAACAGGATGCTGTGCAGCAAGCAAAACGGGAGCAACTATAAGAATAACTATTTTCAACAATCGTAACATGCAAGAATCAATTTACTTTTAAAACCTGTTCATCTGTTATGCGAAATAGGTACCGCCGTTAATCTCTACACTTTCGCCATTAATAAAAGAAGAAGCGTCACTTGCCAAATAAACAACCAGGTCGCCCACTTCACGTGCCTCGCCTTCTCTTCGTAATGGAGTGCCTGCAGCCACGTTTGTTCTTATTTCGGGTTTGGTAAACGTGTTGTGAAACGTAGTGTTGATCATACCCGGCGAAACACAGTTTACACGTATGCCTTTCGGGCCAAGTTCTTTTGCCAATCCTCTCGTCATAGTAAGAATACCTCCCTTTGCAGTTGCATAAGCCAGTGCACCACCACCGCCACCATCTCTTGCTGCCTGCGATGAAAAGTTTACAATTGCTCCACCTTCCGTCATATGCGGAACAACAGCACGAGTGACGAGATACGCTGATTTAAGATTTACGTTGATCACAGCGTCCCAAAATTCTTCATCAAGTTCTGCTAAAGGTTTGCGACCCATTAAACCACCGGCAACATTCACCAACACATGAATCGTATTTCCAAATGCAGCAGTACATGTTGCAATTATATTTTGCACATCGGTAGCTTTTGTTACATCACCCTTAGCGATCACAGCTTCACCACCGGCAGCTTTGATCAACTGCAATGTTTCATTCGCCTGCTCATCATTATTTAAATAATTGATACAAACTTTTGCACCTGCTTCTGCAAGTTTTAATGATACCTGCCTGCCAATATCTCTTGCACCTCCTGTTACCAGCGCAACTTTTTCGTTGAATGATGTCATAACTGAATGCTTATAATTTAGATGAAGGGTGTGTTAAATGGGGATAGCAAAAAGAAGTGAACTGATAAGAAGAATAAGCCCTGCAATCAGCATGGAGAGTACTGTCAAGAGCCCTTCGTTTTCTCATATAGCAAACTTCTGATTGTAATATTAAACCGAAAATCGACCGGAGCTCAAAAACCGTCACTTTGAAAATCTTAAATATTTCGACCATTCATTAGAATATCATCATCATTATTCAATTTTATTGAACAACTTTCCAAATTTTAACTGCCGAGAACGTTACCGGCAACGCTACCGGCATTTCCGTAATGTTGTTTACTTTAGTTTTACTAAATCATTTCAAACATGGATAAGCCTGCCACCATAAAAGATATTGCCAAGCGATTGAATATCTCACTCTCTACTGTTTCACGTGCAATGCGCAATGCACCTGATGTAAATGCCGACACAAAAAGAGCGGTGCTTGCATTGTCGGATGAACTTAACTACCAGCCAAATAAACTGGCGTTAAGCTTAAAACAAAAACAAACGCACAACATTGCAGTGATCGTTCCTAATCTTGATTATGTGCTTTCAACAATGGTGAAAGGAATTGATGAAGTGGCATTGGAAGCAGGTTACACAGTGATGGTGTGCCAGAGTAATGAATCGTTTGGTAGAGAGATCGTAAATACAAGACGCATGATGGACAGTCTTGTTGATGGGTTTATTATTTCTGTATCAAGTGAAACAAAAGTATTCGATCATTTTAAAAAGATACTCGATAAGAAATTGCCAATGGTTGTGTTCGATCGTGTAACGCCATTTTTAAAAGCACCCGGTGTGCGCATTGATAATGAAGATGGCGGTTTCCAGGCAACAGAACATTTAATTGAACAGGGATATAAACGCATTGCTATTCTTGCCGGACCAAAAAATCTCGGCATCAGTAATCAGCGACTTGATGGTTACCTGAAAGCATTGAAAAAATATGGTATGAAGCCGGAAGACGATCTTATCATCAATTGCGATTTCAATCAACACTATGCTTACTTGGCCACGCAGGAATTACTGAATATGAAGAAAAGACCCGATGCAATATTTACCATCAGCGATCGTATGGCTATTGGAGCAATGTTAGCGATAAAGGAAAAAAAATTGAACATGCCGAATGATATTGGTTTGGTTGGTTTTAATAATGAACCGGTGGTAAGTCTGGTATCGCCAAGCATTTCAAGTGTTGATCAACCAGCATTTGAGTTGGGTAAACTTGCTGCCAAACTATTTATTGAAACCGTTCACCAGGATAAAGACATGAGTGATGTGGAAGAAGTACTGAAACCTAAACTGATGATACGAGAATCATCCTTGCGAATTCCGATAAAAAAGTAAAGCCTTAAAATAATGTACATGACACGATTGCTTCTCCTCTCTTGTTTTCTTCTGCTAAGTTTTTTTGCCTCGGCCGACAGCACATTTGTAAAAACGATCGACGAATTAAATGCTGCCACAAAAAAAGCAAAAGCAGGCGACAAGATCATTTTAAAAAATGGAGAATGGAAAGATGTTGTCATTAAATTAAAGTGTAAAGGCACCAAAGAAGACCCCATAATCGTCAAAGCACAATCTGCAGGCAAAGTTATTATCACGGGTAATTCACAATTAAGACTTGGTGGCGCTTACACAATTGTTGATGGGCTCTACTTCCATAATGGATATGCAGGCAAAGATGCGGTGATCAATTTCAGGGCAGATAAAGACGACCTGGCTAATAACTGTCGTGTAACAAATACGGTTGTGGATGATTTTAATAACCCAAAACGATTGGATGAAAACAACTGGGTTTTGTTTTACGGAAAAAATAACCGTTTAGATCATTGCAGTTTTAAGGATAAGAAGAACATGGGGGTGCTCATCGCAGTGATACTTGATGACGAACGAAGCCGTGAAAATTTTCATTCAATCGATCATAACTATTTTGGCAGAAGACCACCGCTTGCTTCCAACGGCGGAGAAATAATACGAGTGGGCGTATCACAACATTGCCAATTCAATTCCAATACACAGATCACAGATAATTTTTTTGAACACTGCAATGGTGAAACAGAAATTGTTTCCATTAAATCGGGCAGTAATGTAGTACGTGGAAATGTATTTAAAGAATCACAAGGAAGTGTGGTGCTGCGTCATGGTGATAACAACACAGTTGAGAATAATTTGTTTTTAGGAAATGGAAAAGTTGCTACAGGTGGTGTGCGTGTAATCAATAAAGGACAATGGGTAGTGAATAATTTTTTTTACAAATGCAGGGGAACCGATTTCCGCTCGCCATTAGCAATCATGAATGGCATTCCTAATTCACCGGCGCACCGGTATGTGCAGGTAACCGATGCGGTGATCGCTAACAATACATTTGTTGATTGCAGCCCCATTAGCTTTGGTGAAGGAAGTGATGCAGAGCGAACTTTGCCACCTGCAAATGTTTTGCTGGCCAACAATGTTTTCTACAATTCAATTGATAGTATTATTTATCATGTATATGATGCGATCAATGGCTTTCGTTTCTCTGGTAACGAAGTGAGTTCACAGGTGAAGCAAAAACTCTCTCCTGGCTTTAAGTCTTCTTCATTAATAGTGCAGAAAAACGACAATAAGCCATTTCCTGTTTCAGCTCATAACAACAAATTTGTTGCAATAGATTCTATTCAGAAGGTAGCAACAACACGTCTCAGTCGACCGCTTGCAACAAAAGCGGGTTTTACTGATATTAATCTTATCAAACAAATTCAGGCAAATGCTTACAGCAAAACGGGCGCAAAATGGTTTAAGCAACCAGGAAGCAATGTACCTGTATTATTAAAAACTGTGAAGTGCAGTACTGCTAATGAAGTGTACGCACAGCTTGAACATAATGGTCCGGTAATAATTGAATTGACTGGTTCTGTTTATGAAATATCGAAAACAATCGTTGTAAACAAGCAAGTACAGTTTATTACAAAGCAAACAAAGCCTATCAGGTTCTCTAGCGGCAGTATGTCAGCTGCAATTGTACTTTCGGGAAATGGCCATCTAACTTTAAAGGATCTTCCAATCGACGGTAAAGAAATAAAAGCTACACATTTTATTGCAAGCGATAATGCCGGGTATAGCAATCATTACAACCTTGTTATGAGTAATTGTTCGATACGTGGTCTTGCATTACAAGCTGGTTGTAAAAACTTCTTCTACGCCTACAAATCAATGATCGCCGATAGTATTATCATTCGCAACAGTATATTCAAAGACAATATAGTCAATATGATCAGTATGGCTGATGAGAAAGATGATAAAGGTTATTATAATGCTGAGGAGATCGACATCAGCCACAATACTTTTATAAATAACAATGGTGTACTGTTGAACATTTATCGTGGCGGTAACGACGAAAGTACACTTGGGCCTAACCTTACATTCCGCCATAATAAGATTGAACAATGTAATACCGTAGATAGTATTGCTTTGATCAATTTAACCGGCGTGCAGGTAAGCAGGTTTATTTCAAACACATTTACCTCCAGCAATACAAACGAAAGTCTGTTCTATTTTAAAGATATTGTGAGAGCGAATCACCGTGTTGAAAAAAATGTTTTTCAATCGTCAGGTTCAATTACAGCAAACCAATTTGTAATAGAAAAAGAAAATAAAAAACGTTAACCCATTGAATGGTGGAAAATAAAAAAGGCAACATCACTGTTGCCTTTTTTGTGGAGCTGAGCGGATTCGAACCGCTGTCCAAACATATTCGCCAAAAGCTTTCTACATGCTTATTTCATGATTGTTTGTCGGCACTGCGCAGGACATGAACATACCAACGCAATACTTAGCTGAATAGTCTTTTGCAACAGTCACAGCCTTCTGTTGCAGCAACCTGTTTTGTTTTTATGTCGGCGGCGGAACTTGGTAACAGATCAACCTGTTCGGCGGCCCTAATGACTACCTAATCACTGATTAAGCGGCCATGGCATACTGTGTATTGCCATTTGAGTTTTTGAATATTCAGATTAAAGTGCTAATTATCCAACGCACTGCATGCTTACACCTTCAAAGATCTATGCTGTCAAAACCAGGCAGCCCCATTAGCAAGTACGAAGTACAAAGTGAAAAGTACAAAGTAGATGCGGACAGCAAAAATACATTTATTTCTGTTGACAAAATGCAAAAGAAACCCGATCGTTCATTCTTTCATAGATTTACAGCATGGCAGAAACGATGAAACCGGAGATATTTTATAATCAGCAGATCAGTGATCTTACAACCAAACTCAATCGGTTGTTAAAACGTAAACAGCTACTTGGCTGGATAAGGTTTGGGATTTTAGCAATAACCGTGTTGCTCACCTGGTTCTTTTCCCCTTCCGGAATTCTTGTGTCGGTTTTTATCTTATTCATTGGATTGGCGACCTTTTTGTTTGCTGTAAGAAAAGACCTCGTAAACAAAGAAGCTATCAGTCATCATGAACGATTGATTGAACTTAACAAGCAGGAAATACTTTACCTGCAACACAACTACACACATCAAAAAGATGGCGGTGAATTTTATAAAGATGAACATGCTTACGCCGGCGACCTGGATATTTTCGGGCGTGCTTCACTTTATCAATACATCAACAGAACCCATTCAGAACAAGGAAATCGCCTTCTTGCCGATTGGTTGCTTGCACCTTCGGCTGCAGCAACTATACAGGCAAGGCAAAAAGCTGCACAGGAATTAGTTGAACAAACAAACTGGCGACAGGAGTTGCAGGCACATGGTTCTTCTTCCACCATTACAATTGCAACAGAAAAGAAAATGGAAGAATGGCTGAAAGAAGAAAATCAATTCATTGATAAAAATATATGGCAGATCATTCGGTATATTTTCCCCGTTATTGCTATTGCCATTTTTGTTTGTTTTTTGTTTGATATAATTACTTACCAGCGTTTTCTTCAATCGCTGCTTGTGTTTACAATCATTGCATTTGCTATTACACGAATGATTGTTCCTCTTTATCGTAAGCTCAATAAGATAACTGGTCAAATGGAAGTGCTTTCAAACAGTATTGCCTGTATTGAGCTGGCAGCCTTTGAGGACCCCTTACTTGTTGAATTGAAAAATCAATTTAATTCTGGTTCAAACAAAGCCTCGCAGCAAATACTTGAACTGAAAAATATCTTTAATCGTTTTGATTATCGTATGAACCCGGTTGTATTTATTCCTTTAAATATTTTTCTGTTATGGGATTTACAACAGGTACTTCAACTGGAGAAATGGAAACAAAAAAACAATCAACAGATCAACCATTGGTTTGCAGCCTTGGCTGAACTGGAAGCGTTGACCAGCATTGCCACACTCGCCTTTAATCATCCGCATTGGAGTTTCCCTCAATTAAAATCCGACCAACCAACTTTTATTGCTGAACAATTAGGACATCCTTTGATTGAAGAACATAAAAATGTACTGAACGATTTTTCTACAGTTGGCAAAGAACAGGTGAACCTCATCACCGGTTCAAACATGGCGGGCAAAAGTACCTTCCTTCGAAGTGTGGGTGTAAACATGGTGTTAGCGGGAATGGGCGCTCCTGTTTGTGCGAAGCATTTAACCGTTACTCCGTTAAAAGTTATGAGCAGCATGCGCATTAAAGATAACCTCGAAGAAAGCACTTCCACTTTTTATGCAGAGTTGAAAAAACTGAAACAAATTATTGATGCCGTAAATAACAAAGAAGCAGTTTTTATTTTGCTCGATGAAATTTTAAGGGGTACTAATTCAAATGATCGTCATTCAGGCTCAAAGGCGTTGATCAAACAATTATTGCATCATAAAGCCACAGGTATACTAGCAACGCATGATCTCGAGTTAGCAAAGCTGGCTGATGATTACCCTGCCTTAATCCACAACTACCATTTCGACGTGCAGGTAAATAAAGAGGAGTTGTACTTCGACTACAAATTAAAAAGAGGTATTTGTCAAAGTATGAATGCTTCTATCTTAATGAAAAAGATCGGCATTGAACTTTAAGCAATAAAAAAGAGAAAGCGTTTGCTTTCTCTTTTTTTAATGATGTAAAATGATCCGCTTACCTGTTCCAGCCAAACAAATCATTACCGTTTGCGTAGATCAACAATCCAAACAATATTACCATACCAACGATTTGTGCATACTCCAAAAACTTCTCGTTTGGTTTGCGTCCAGTGATCATCTCAATTAATGTGAACAATACATGTCCGCCATCCAAAGCAGGAATGGGCAATAAATTCATGAATGCAAGTATGATGCTGAAGAAAGCAGTAATACTCCAGAAATTTTCCCAATCCCAAACAGAAGGGAAAATTGAACCCATCGATTTAAAACCACCTACACCTTTATAGGCGCCCGTTTCAGGACGAAGAATGAGTTTAAACTGTTCAATATAATCGCCCAGCTTACCAAATGTCTTCTTAATACCTGCAGGGAACGATTCAAAGAAAGAATATGAACGATGATTGATTTTAAAATCACCTGCGGCTGCATATTGCTCAAACTCTGCAAGACCAAGCCCCGTTTTACCTTCAGGTCCAACCTTCGACACAACAGCAACTTTTTCTCCGTTACGGTCAATTGTAAATTCAACTGTTCCGTTTTTCTTCTTCGCCACTAACGGAATCAATTCATCAAAATAATTAACCGGTACAGAATCTACAGCTACAATTTTATCGCCGCTCTTCAAGCCTGAACGACTTGCAAAACTCGTATCTTTTTTGTCGAACTCACCAACCAGTGGTACTACACGCATTTCAACCAATCTTCTCCTGCGTTTGCTTTCAACCAGCTTTCCCACAAGATCTACGGGGAAGATGATATTTTTTTGCTCGCCGTTTCTATCAACTACCATCTGTTTAGCAGTAAGGATGTTCTTGTTTACATCGTCGAAATATGCAACAGGTTTTCCACCAATTGAAACAATTTTATCGCCATTTCTTATGCCCGCTTCATACATTAAACTATCGGTGATCCACACACCATTTTTCACACTGTCCATCGGTATTTTATCTTCACCCCAAACAAACAGGATCATTGCATAAATAATGAAGGCAAGGATTACGTTTACTGTAACACCGCCAATCATGATGATCAAACGTTGCCAGGCTGGTTTGCTGCGGAACTCCCAGGGTTGTGCAGGTAATTTCATGGCTTCTTTATCCATGCTCTCATCGATCATGCCCGATATCTTTACATAACCACCAAGCGGTAACCAACCGATACCATATTCCGTTTCGCCAACTTTCTTTTTAAATAAGGAGAACCATGGATCGAAGAAGAGATAGAATTTTTCTACACGGCATTTGAACCAGCGAGCCGTAATGTAATGACCGAATTCATGAAAGACGATGAGAATTGAAAGCGACAGTAATAATTGTGCGGCTTTGATTCCGAAATCGGCCCAGTTAATTGCTAATAACATAGTTAATAAATTAGTCCTTGTTTTTCATTTTTTGATATGGAATCAGCAAATATCGCTGAAAAAAGGAAGGTTACTGAGAATTTTTTGTGAATGTTAGAGTTGAATAAGAGAGGCTGTATAGTTCCTTGCTTCCGCATCACTTTCGAAATATTCTTCAAGTGTCGGTTTGGCAATAAAGGGAACATGGTTCATTGTTTTTTCAATGATGTCAGTCATATCTAAAAACCCTACCCTGTTTTTCAGAAAAGCCCATACAGCAATTTCATTTGCTGCATTCATGATGCATGGAAGATTGCCGCCTTTTTGCAAAGCGTCAATGGCCAATGCCAGGTTGCGGAAAGTTTTAAGATCGGGTTCTTCAAACGAAAGGGTATTGATCTTTTTAAAATCGTAACGTGGAAAATTATTTGCAAGACGTAGCGGAAATGCCATGGCGTATTGAATGGGCAACTTCATGTCGGGCAAACCCATTTGAGCTTTAAGACTTCCATCTTCAAACTGCACCATGCTATGAATAATACTTTGCGGATGAATGACAACCTGTATTTGATCGGGAGCAAGATTAAACAACCATTTTGCTTCAATCATTTCCAAACCTTTGTTCATCAACGTAGCTGAATCAATGGTGATCTTCGCACCCATGCTCCAGTTAGGATGTTGCAATGCATGATCACGCTTTACATTCAAAAGAAAGTTTGGCTTGCGACCTCGAAACGGACCGCCACTTGCGGTTAGAATAACCTTATCTATTTTATTGCGATGCTCACCAACAAGGCATTGAAAAATAGCTGAGTGTTCACTATCAACCGGAATGATTGGCACACGATTCTCAACTGCTTTTTGCATTACAATATCACCAGCCACCACCAGTGTTTCTTTGTTTGCTAAAGCGATTGCTTTTTTATTTTCGATAGCTTTCAATGTTGGTTTTAAACCTGCAAAACCAACAATGGCAGCCAGCATCATATCATAAGTATCAAAGGCCGCTACTTCTTCTAAAGATTGTTCACCGGTAAACACTTTTACATCAGTTGATGAAAGTGCCTGTTTTACTTTCTCGTATTTCTTTTCGTCAACAATTACGACAGCATTAGGATTAAACTGCAGTGCTTGTTTAACCAGCAATTCATCATTGGTATGTGCGGTGAGAATTTCTACTTCAAATAACCCGGGATTGGCTTCAATTACATCAAGCGCCTGCGTTCCTATAGAACCGGTTGATCCAAATATTGCGATGCGTTTCTTTTGTTGTTCCTGCATAATGTGGGTGTGGATGCTAACTGCAAACCTATTGGAAAAAACAGTCAGGTTATTATCCTGTTCAATCGTTTAATTATCGGCCCATCTCATCAACTCATCAGCAATCTTTCGATCATTGCTGAGACGTGGCACTTTATTTTGTCCGCCCAATTTACCGATACTTTTCATGTAATCGATAAATCCGTTCTTTTTAACAGGCGTGATCTTTAAGGGTTGTAAAATATTACCAACAATAAGATCATCATAATAAATATTCTTGTCACGGAGATTATTGTTTAGACGTGTTGCGAATTGCTCAAGATTTTGTGGTTGACGTTCAAACTCGATAAACCATTCGTGGTAACTTTTACCTTCACCCTGCTGTATCATTGGCGCCACAGTAAACTCAGTGATGTGAATGTTTTCTTCACTGGCAGCCTTTAGCAAGCTTTGTTCTACCTCTTCACCAATAACGTGCTCACCAAATGCAGAGATATAATGTTTGGTTCTGCCAGTAACCACCAAACGGTAAGGCTCAGTTGAAACAAACTTTACGGTGTCACCAATATTATACGCCCACAAGCCCGCATTGCTACTAATAATGAGTGCATAGTTTTCACCCACCTTCACATCCCGCAACGATAAACGAGTGGGGCTTTCGTTATGAATTTCAGCAGCAGGCACAAATTCAAAGAAAATTCCATCGTTGGTATTTAATAATAAGCCCTCCGCTTCCTGCGAATCCTGGAAAGCGAAGAATCCCTCACTTGCAGGGAACACTTCTATGCTGTCCACTTTTCGCCCGATACTTTCAAAAAGCTTAGCCTTGTAGGGTTCAAAATTTACACCTCCCTGGATCATAACCTTAAAGTCGGGGAAAATGTCTCCTACTTTCTTGCCTGTGCGATTCATCAGTTCATCAAAGTACATCTGCATCCATGGGGGAATACCGCTAATAAGCGTCATATTCTGGTTAAGCGTTTCATCCACAATCCTGGCCAGCTTGGTTTCCCAATCTTCAATACAATTGGTTTCGTAAGAAGGTAACTGATTGGTGCGGAGATATTTGGGAATAAGATGGTTTGAAATACCGCTTAACCGGCCCGTAGGGATACCACCCACCCTTTCCAATTCCGGTGACCCCGAAAGGAAAATAAGTTTACCATCAAAAAAACGGGTGTTGCCCGTTTCAGCCGCATAACAAAGAGCGGCGTTACGGGCTGTACCGAAATGATTTCCAACTGATTCTTTGGTGATGGGAATGTATTTTACACCGCTGGTGGTGCCGGAAGTTTTAGCAAAGTACATGGGAAGACCTTTCCATAAAACATTGTGCTTGCCTTCAATTATCTTGTCGATCCAGGGACGAAAATCTTCATAATCCCTGATAGGTACAGCCTGTTTATATTCATCATAGCCATTGAGCTTTCCCAAATCCTGCATCTTTCCATATTCGGTGTCCTTGCCGGCTTTCAGAAGCTGTTTCAGGATCTGGTCCTGGTCGGCAATAGCAGTAAGCTTATTTTTTTGGATCGATTTATAGATGTAGCCTGCAAATGGTTTAGCAAGCACTGATTTAATTTTCATTCCGAAACCCAGTTTGAGCCCACAAATGTAGCTTTACAAGCTCAAAGGAACCCGTTAAAATAGGGGCAAATTTTTTAGCTTGAAACTTGTTTTCAAAGCAATTTTATCCCTACCTTTGCAGCCCTAATATTGGAAAGTTATGTTTGCAGTAGTTAAAATAGCCGGTCAGCAGTTTAAAGTTTCAGAAGGTCAGAGCCTGTACGTTCCTCATATTGAAGGTAACGCTGGTGACCAAGTTGAGTTTTCTGATGTATTATATGTTGACACGGATGGAAAAATCAGTGTTGGTGCTGATGCGAAAGTAAAAGTGAAAGCTGAGATCGTTGCTGAAAGAAAAGGCAAAACTGTGATCGCTTTTAAAATGAAACGTCGTAAAGGTTTCCGTAAAAAGAAAGGACACCGTACGCTTTACACTCACATTAAAGTAACCGGTATTGCGTAAAATCTGAAGTTGCACTTCATATTTTCAAATTCTATAATTTTCAAATTCTTATAAAATGGCACATAAAAAAGGTGAAGGTAGTGTAAAGAATGGTCGTGATTCACAAAGCAAACGCCTTGGTGTAAAGATCTATGGTGGTCAACCTGCAACAGCTGGTAACATCATTATTCGTCAGAGAGGTACTCAGTATCATCCTGGTAAAAACGTAGGCGTTGGTAAAGATTATACAATTTTTGCATTAGCTGATGGTGTTGTTGAATTCAGAAAAGGAAAGAACGATAAGACTTTCGTTTCTGTTGCCCCCGTTGAAGCAGGTGCTTAAAAAAATTTTTTTAAATAAAAAATTTTTTTATTTTTACCCTGTTAAGTTTTTTACTAATCATTAAATTCTAAGAAAATGGCAACAAAAAAGAAAGCCGCTAAAAAAGCTGCTCCTAAAAAAGCTGCGAAAAAAGCCGCTCCAAAAAAGAAAGCTGCTAAAAAAGCTGCTCCTAAAAAGAAAGCTGCTAAAAAAGCTGCTAAGAAAAAATAAGATTCTAACGAATCGAAAAAGAAACCTCCTGATTACAGGAGGTTTTTATTTTTAAGGAAGTTCGCAGAATTACTTTGTAAGATTGAAAAGACTATCGGCAAACTCATGTTTATCGAACACAAGCAGATCTTCCACTTTCTCTCCCACCCCAATAAACTTTACCGGAATTTTGAATTGGTGAGCTATTGCCAAAACAACACCACCTTTGGCCGTTCCATCCAGCTTGGTGATCACTAAGCCTGTTACATCAGTTGCGGCAGTAAAATGTTTTGCCTGTTCAATAGCGTTTTGACCCGTTGATCCATCCAGCACAAGCAATACATCATGTGGCGCATCAGGGATTACTTTTTGAATCACACGTTTGATCTTACTCAACTCTTCCATCAGGTGAGTTTTGGTGTGGAGACGACCGGCGGTGTCAATAATCAATATATCAATGTCTTTTGCAACCGCACTGCTAACTGCATCAAACGCAACTGATGCAGGGTCGCTTCCCATTTCACGTTTTACAATCGGCACACCTGCACGATCACTCCAGATGGTTAACTGATCAACCGCCGCAGCACGAAATGTATCTGCCGCCCCGAGCATTACTTTTTTGCCAGCCTGTGTAAAATGGTGAGCAAGTTTACCGATGGTTGTAGTTTTACCAACACCATTTACTCCAACAACCATCAACACAAATGGTCTCTTACCTGCCGGCAAATCGAAGTTGGAATAAGTTGTATCTGCAGGAGCATCAACCAAAATATTTTCGATTTCGTGTTGCAATATTGAATTAAGCTCTGAAGTATTAATGTATTTATCTCTAGCTACACGTGCTTCAATGCGCTCAATAATTTCTACTGTTGTTTCAATTCCCACATCAGCACTAACCAAAGCTTCCTCCAGGTTATCGAGCACTTCAGTATCAACGGTGGCTTTACCTGCAACAGCTCTTGCAATTTTTCCGAGAAACCCTTCCTTGGTTTTTTCCAATCCCTGGTCCAGGCTTTCTTTCTCTTTCTTTCCGAATAGCTTACCAAAAAATCCCATTGTTTGTGTTTTACATTACAATATTACAATGAACCATGAAGAGTATAAAAACAACAAAGCCGCTCCATGTTTATGAACTTGGAACAGCTTTGTAATATACTGATCAGGTATAAGTTATTTTTGAGCGAGGTAATCTTTCACTTTATCCTTGTGCACAATTTGCTCTTTGAAAGTGTATGCACCAGATTTAGGACTGCGTACGGCCCTGATTACTTTAGTCCAGTTTTTAGATTCTGCCGCTGCTTTGGCATCCTTAATCTTTGCGTTCTTTGAAGCTGCTTTTGCCATGACTTCTTAATTTATAATCCCTGCGGATTGTTTGAATAATTCAAATGTGCGTTAAACACATTATTTAATTTCTTTGTGCGTCGTTACTTTTTTAAGAATAGGGTTGAATTTTTTCAACTCCAGACGCTCCGGTGTGTTCTTTTTATTCTTGGTGGTGATGTAACGACTTGTACCAGGCTGACCTGAAGTCTTGTGCTCTGTACATTCGAGGATCACCTGAACACGATTACCTTTCTTTGCCATTTTAGCTCAGTTTAAATATGCTTATTAAATATGTTCTCCTTTTGCTCTCAATTCCTTCACCACGTTGTACAATCCTCTTTTGTTGATTGTACGAATCGCTTCTGTAGAAACTTTAAGTGTTACCCACTTATCTTCTTCAGCCAGGAAGAAACGCTTTGTTTGCAAATTGGGTAAAAAACGACGTTTCGTCTTAATATTTGAGTGCGAAACCTTGTTTCCACCAACCGGCACTTTTCCTGTAAGCTGACAAACTCTAGCCATGATACTAATTTTTTGGACGGCAAAGGTAGGAGAATTCGGCTAAAAAACTGAAATAAAATCTGTTTTTTCTTTACCAGATTTGGCGATCAGCTCAACTTGTGCAAAACTCGGGCATATTTGCATAGGTTTGCAGGCCAAATAACAGAATTTCATGGCAGATCATAAAGTAGTTACCCGTTTTGAAGGGGGAATGCGCTTCAGTAGTAACCTCGATAATCATACCATTATAATAGATACCCCGGAAAACGACGGTGGCACCAATATGGGACCACGTCCTAAAAAACTCATGCTCTCCTCCCTTGCTGGTTGTACGGGTATTGATGTGGTAGGAATGCTCAATAAAATGCGGGTTGAATTCAGCGACTTTAGTATGGATATTGAAGCCGACCTGAGCGAAGATTCTCCTAAAACTTATACCGATGTAAAGATCACTTACATCATTAAAGTGAAGGAAGACGACCAGGAAAAGGTAAAGAAAGCTGTTACCCTATCGAAAGAAAAATACTGCGGCGTAAGTGCCATGTTCAGCCAGTTTGCTGATATGGATTACGAGATACTTTTTCTCTGATAAAAGTCTGAACAATTAATCCCTAACTGAACTGACTGCTTCCTTATTTTTGCCGCCATGGCAAAGGCAGGCTCAGAAACTCCATTGATGCAACAGCACCGGGCGATCAAAGCAAGATACCCCGATGCGATCCTTTTATTTCGTGTTGGCGATTTTTATGAAACTTTCGGACAGGATGCAATCACCACATCACGCATTCTTGGTATAACCTTAACCAAACGGAATAACGGATCAGTTGACAGTAACGAACTGGCTGGGTTTCCTCATCATGCCTTAGATACTTACTTGCATAAACTGGTAAAGGCAGGGCTTCGTGTTGCTATTTGCGATCAGCTGGAAGATCCAAAACAAGCAAAGGGAATTGTAAAACGTGGGGTAACTGAACTACTCTCCCCTGGTACTGCCACCAGTGATAAATTACTAGAACACGACAGCAATAATTTTCTTGCAGCCATTCACGAAGAAAATGAACGGTATGGTTTGGCATTTGCAGATATCAGCACAGGCGAGTTTTTTATTGCAGAAGGCAACAAAGAATATGCTGATAAACTATTGCAGAGTTTAAAGCCTGCCGAAGTTGTTTTTCAACGTAACAAGCAAAAACAATTCAAAGAAAACTTCGGAACCAAGTTCTATACTTACCATTTAGAAGAATGGATTTTTGCAGAAGCATATGCTACAGAATTATTGCTGAAGCATTTTCAAACACATTCACTAAAAGGTTTTGGAATAGAGGAATTAAAACTTGGTTCTATTGCAGCAGGTGCTGTTCTTCATTATTTAAGAGACACAGAACATCCGAACCTCAACCATATCACTTCTATTCAACGTTTGGATGAAGCTGATTATTTGTGGATGGATCGCTTTACCATTCGCAATCTTGAACTGCTGGGCAGCAATGCTGATGGTGGACATTCATTGTTAAAAGTGCTTGATAATACTGTATCGCCCATGGGTGCACGTTTGATGCGCCGCTGGATGTTGTTGCCGTTGAAAGATATGGAACGCATCAATGAACGCTTAGATGCAGTACAATCTTTGATTCTTGAAACTGACCTGCGTAAACAATTGCAATCACTAGTGAAACAAAGTGGTGATGTAGAAAGATTGGTGGCGAAGCTTCCGTTAAAGAAAATTAACCCAAGAGAAATTCTGCACTTGGCAAAAGGCCTGGGCTTTGCAGAAAAAATAAAAGAGCAATGTGCTGCATCCACTAATCCATACTTAAAAAGATTAGGCGACACGATTAACCCTTGTCATTACATTGCTGAAAAAATATTAAACGAGATTGTCGATAATCCTCCCGTGATTATCAGTAAAGGAGATGTAATAAGAGATGGCATTAATAGCGAATTAGATGAACTCCGTCGCATTGCTCATCATGGAAAAGAATATTTAGTTGAAATACAGCAGCGTGAAAGTGAAGCAACAGGCATTCCATCTTTAAAGATAGCTTTCAACAATGTGTTTGGTTATTATCTAGAAGTAACAAATACACACAAGAATAAAGTCCCACCTGAATGGACAAGGAAGCAAACGCTTGCCAACGCTGAACGCTATATCACTCCGGAATTAAAAGAATACGAAGAGAAGATCACCGGCGCTGAAGAAAAAATTCTGAAGATTGAAAGCGAACTGTTTGAAAAAATATTGATCGAGTTACAGGAATACATTGGCCCTATTCAAATAAACGGGCAGGCAATGGCTATTCTCGATTGTCTAAGTTGTTTTGCAGAAAATGCTTTGCAATGTAAATACGTTCGTCCGCAGATGCAGAACGAAGCAACGCTTGAATTGAAAGATGCACGTCATCCAGTAATTGAACGAAATCTGCCGGTGGGTGAATCATACATTTCAAATGATCTTGTGCTTGACAAAGAGGAGCAGCAAATCATTATTCTTACGGGGCCAAACATGAGTGGTAAAAGTGCCTTGCTTCGTCAAACAGGTTTGATCGTTTTGATGGCACACATGGGAAGTTTTGTTCCAGCCACTGCAGCAACAATTCCTTTAACCGATAAAATTTTTACACGTGTTGGTGCCAGCGATAATTTAAGTGGCGGCGAAAGTACCTTCATGGTGGAGATGAATGAAACAGCAAGCATCATCAACAATCTCTCATCACGCAGTTTAATTTTGCTTGATGAGATTGGCCGAGGCACATCAACTTATGATGGCATTTCTATTGCCTGGAGTATTGCAGAATTCCTGCACCAATCCGGTCATCAGCCAAAAACATTATTCGCTACACACTATCATGAATTGAATGAGCTGGAAGAAAAATTTTCCCGCATTAAAAACTACCATGTAACCAATAAAGAAGTTGGCAACAAAATCATCTTCCTGCGAAAACTGGCGCCGGGTGGCAGCACCCACAGCTTTGGTATACATGTTGCGAAAATGGCCGGCATGCCCGTTTCTTTGATTAACCGTGCCAATGAAATTCTTAAACAACTCGAAGAGCAACGCAGCAGCGGCGACATTAAAGAACAATTAAAGCAACTGCCCACGCAAAAAATGCAGTTGAATATTTTTGATATACACTCTCAAACGTTTGATGAAATCAGAACCATGCTCGATGGTATCGACATCAACCGACTTACACCTGTTGAAGCATTATTAAAACTACAGGAAATAAAACAACGGTTGAATTGATGACGGGATTTTGACGTATAAAAAATTATCATATTTCGTTCTACATAAAGTAATATCAGTAAATTGTAGTTTAGCCCCGAATGTATTTTCGTTTTAAACAAAAGAACTTTAAATCCTGGATTCAGGAACTTAGCGAGGATTCCGGCATTAAAGCAAAAAACAATTTGCTCAACTTAACCGAAGCCTTGGGAAATGGTTATTGTTTTTCTGACAGCATTGACCGTACATTTTCTTATGTAATGATGAATGTGGAACTGAACGACGATTGTACTCTTCACCGTGTCAGCAATAATCAGATGGGTCTGTTGATTTATTTTAACCAGACACAGGTGAGCGATTACATCCGTCTCCGTCATAAGAAAGATTCTCTCACCGATAGCCTGAATAAAAACAGAAGCAACATTTTTGTTTCCTCAACCAATACAGAACTGGAAGTGAATTACCGTGCCGGTTCAAAATTGAAGAGGCTGGGTATTTACCTCACTCCCCAATGGATAGCCGATCACTTTGATGCAAATACAAAGCTCCAGGTTGAATTACTTACCAGCCAGGGACTGGAATTAATTGAAAAACTTCCCATTAATCAGGAAATTCAAGAAAAGCTGAACCGCATTTTTGATACAAAATTGACCAGTGAACCCGACAGGCTTGCATTAAAAAGCAGGATCATTCTTTTGCTTGAATATTTTTTCAGCACATACCTTAATGAGTCGTTGGTAATAAAAAACAAGAAGATTATTCCTGATGAAGATATTACCCGTCTCAGAAATATTGAAGAATTGTTATTGAATGAGGAAACAGAAAAATTTCCTTCCATTGTTAAGCTTGCCCGTATTGCCCAAATGAGCAGTACAAAACTGAAACAACGTTTTAAGCAGGTGTATGGTTATCGTTTGTATGAATTTTACAACAAACAACGACTAGAGAAAGCAAGAGAATTAATAACAAAAGGCATTACACCAAAAGAAGCAGGTTACAGCATTGGTTTTAGTGATGTATCAAATTTTACAAAAGCATTTAAAAAAGAATACGGGTATACACCCGGCATATTATTCGAAAAATCGACAAAGACCCCGCAATAATGCAGGGTTTGTTATTTATAGGTATTTGTTAGCAGAGAAAAAGAATTTTAAAAATCGTCCCAACAAAATAAAAATCCCCGCACTTTGTGCAGGGACTATCTAATTTGGGAGATTGAAGGGTTTCGAACCCTCGACCCTCAGAACCACAATCTGATGCTCTAACCAACTGAGCTACAACCTCCGTATTATTGGACTGCAAAAGTAATGGAATTCAGTTTTACAAGCAAATCACTTGGCCATAATTAAAAAAATAAAACGTTCTTTGCAGCCCAATTACAATCTATGAATCTTTGGTTAATCTTAATTCCTGTTATTTCTGCTTTTATTGGTTGGGTTACAAATTGGGTAGCCATCAAAATGCTGTTTCACCCCCGCAACCCGGTAAATGTGCTGGGTATTAAAATACAAGGCATTTTTCCAAAGCGCCAGGAACAGTTTGCCGAAAAGCTGGGCAAACTGGTAAGTAATGAACTTCTCTCCTTCTCCGATATTGAAGCAAAAATCAGCAGCCCCGAAAATGTGAAGAAAATATTGCCCATGGTTGAAACCCATATCGATCATTTTCTCCGGGTGAAGCTGGGCGAAACAATGCCCATGATCAGTATGTTTATTGGTGACAAAACCATTGAAAAACTCAAGGGTACGTTTATGGACGAACTGGAGATTCTTTTCCCGAAAGTAATGAAGGATTACAGCAGCACCCTTAAACAACAACTGGATCTTGAGCATATTGTAACCGAAAAAGTAAAAGCTTTTTCGGGCGATAAACTCGAAGAAATTCTTTACCAGGTGATGGCCAAAGAGTTCAGGTTTGTAGAGATCATTGGTGGCGTGCTTGGTTTTCTCATCGGTATACTTCAGGTGGCTATCACCCTTCTTACGCAATAGTTTCCACTCATCACAAACAAAAAGGGGCTGGCAGAACTTTTGCCGTCTAAAACGGTTAATCAGTCATTTATACTAATTGACAGGTATCATTAACCAATTACGCAGAAATTTGCGCCTCATATTTAAAATGCACGACATGAAGCTGATCTTCAGTTTGTTTTCTTTGCTACTTACTTTATCATTATTTGCACAACCTCCTGGCGGACGTCCGGGCGGTGGTGGTGGACAAATGAACGTTGGTCGTTTTTACGGCAAAATCATTGATACTAAGACCAACAAACCAATCGACGCTGCTTCGGTGCAACTTTATCAAAACAGGGTTGATACTGCTACCAAACAGCGTAAAGATGTATTAGTAACAGGGCAATTAACCCAGGCAAATGGCGATTTTAGCCTTGAGGGTCTTAGCCCAATGGGTAATTATAAATTGTTGATCACCGCTATTGGTTTTAAAACTGTTGAAAGAACAATCAACTTTGGTTTAAAGCCCGGTTTGTCAGGTGAAGAAATGATGAATCTTGTTGATAAGGACCTCGGCAATATTAAACTGGAAGCAGATGTGCAGCAATTAAGCGAAGTAGTTGTAACTGCTGAAAAACCAACATTGCAATTAGGTATCGATCGTAAAATATTTAACGTTGATAAGAACATTGTGTCGCAAGGTGGTACCGGTGTTGATGTAATGCGTAATGTACCAACCGTAAATGTTGATATTGATGGCAACATCACCATGCGTAACAGTGCACCACAAATTTTTGTTGATGGTCGCCCTACTGTTTTAACGCTCGATCAAATTCCTGCTGATGCAATTCAAAGTATTGAATTAATCACTAACCCATCTGCAAAATATGATGCAAGCGGTGGTCAGTCGGCAATCATCAATATTGTGTTGAAGAAAAACCGCCGTGTTGGTTACAGTGGTAGTGTTCGTGTTGGTGTTGATATGCGTGGACGTTTCAATGGCGGTGGCGATCTTAATATTCGCCAGGGCAAAGTAAATTTCTTTGCGAATATTGGTTTAAACCAACGCCGCAGTATTGGTTTTGGTGAAACAGATCGTAACAGTTTTGGCGATAAAATTCCTAATACCTTGTTTACTCGTAACCGTAGCATAAGTGAAGGTATGTTCAACTTTGGTCGTGCAGGTTTTGATTTCCTCATTGATAACAGGAACACCATTACCATTGCAGGCAATTTCGGTGGCGGTAATTTTGATATGCTTAACCAGGATTATATCCGTTACGATTCAGCTTACTCCACTCCAAAAACTATCTGGAGCTATCGTGAAACAGATGGTATGAGTAAATTCAGAAATGCTGGTGCATCTGTAAGCTATAAATACAATTTCCCACGTGCAGGTAAAGAATTTACATTCGATGTAAACTATAACAAGAGCCGCAGTGACAATGATCAGTTCATCAACGATTCAAAATGGTACGATCAAAACTGGACAAACCTTTACCAGAAGCAAACACAATCCATTATCTCTGGAGGTAACAACTCTTTCATTGTTGCCCAAGCCGATTATGCTGACCCCATCAATGAAAATATTAAGTTCGAAGGTGGTGCCCGCACACAAATACGTTACTTCGAAAGCTTTCAACGCAACTCATTTAACGGTGGCCCCGTAAACACTGCATTGAGTAACGATTTTAAATACGTTGATTATGTGCACGCAGCTTATGGTACATTCTCACAAAAGATCAAAAAGGCGAATTTGAATTACCAGGTTGGCTTGCGTGTTGAAAGTTCGAAATATGATGGCGAACAAATTGGCAAACCTGGTCGTTTTCAAAACCAGTTTCCGCTTGCATTGTTCCCAAGTATCTTTTTATCAAAAACATTTGAAGCAAAGCAGGATCTTCAGTTGAACTATAGCCGTCGTATTAACCGTCCTAGCTTTTTCCAGTTATTACCTAATACAGATTACAGCGACATCTTCAACTATCAAACGGGTAACCCTAATTTGAAACCTGAGTTCACCAACTCATTGGAATTAACTTATCAAAAAACATACGGCGAAAAGAACAATACATTCCTCGCCACATTGTTTGGCAAGCAAACCAATAATTTGATTTCACGTTATCTCTACAAAGGAAAACTGGGCGAAAGTTCTGATAGTGCAAATATCAGTACATGGGTAAACGCAAACCGTAGTTATGCTGCTGGTGTTGAATTGGTTTTCCGTAATACCGTTTCAAAATGGTGGGAGATCAATTATAACGTGAACGTTTACTATTCTAAGATTGATGGTTCAGATATTTCACCTGACCTTGCAAACGAACGCACCAGTTATACTGTGAAATTGAATAACTCGTTCCGCTTGGGTAAAGGCTGGAGCATGCAGTTAAGCGGTGATTACAACTCACGTTCGATCCTGCCGGTTTCATCTGGTGGTGGTGGTCGTGGTGGTGGTGGCCGTGGTGGTGGTTTCATGGGCGGCGGTGGCTTTGGTGGTGGTAGCGTTTCTACCACACAAGGTTACATTGATGATAACTATTATGTTGATTTTGGTGTGCGCAAAGAATTTAAAATCAAAAAGAATACTGCGTTTGTATCCTTAAACTGGAGCGACGTATTCAGCACACGACGTAACAATGTATTTTCTCAATCAAGTATTCTCGAGCAATATAGCTGGAGAAGAAGAGACCCCACATTTGTACGTCTTAACTTCAACTACCGTTTTGGTAAGTTTGATGCAACACTCTTCAAACGTAAGAACACACGTAGTGAAGGTGGTGGCGACGAAATGCAGATGCAATAATAAAAGATTGATGATTGATTATACGCTGATCCCCTCCGCAAACGGAGGGGATTTTTTATTGTCTGAACCATGACTTCTACGATTCAAAGATTTATTCCTTACTTGCATAAAAATTTCTTGGGTTAAAAGCAAACCAGGTTTACTATTTTAAAAAAACTAAAGTAAATTAAACTGGCAACCGTTCTTTCTTTCATCAGTTCATTCATAACTTGATCTATATGCAAACAGCCGCAATACCCATGCGTGTAATTGTAACCGGAGCCAGCGGAATGGTTGGAGAAGGTGTATTACACGAATGCCTCAACAGCAATCTTGTAAAAGAAGTTTTGGTATTGGGCCGAAGAAGCTGCGGCACTACGCATCCAAAGATGAAAGAATTACTGCACAGCAATTTTCATGATCTCTCCCCCATTGCAGATCAGTTGAAGGGTTATGATGCCTGTTTCTTTTGTGCAGGTGTTTCATCAGTTGGCAAAAAAGAAGATGACTTTTATCATCTCACTTATACACTTACCATCCATGTAGCTGAAACGTTAGCCAAACAAAACAGTAACATGACCTTTTGTTACGTGTCAGGTGCAGGTACTGATAGCAGTGAAAAAGGACGCTTGATGTGGGCACGTGTAAAAGGTAAAACAGAAAATGATTTAACGAAACTGCCTTTTGCCCAAGTGTACAATTTTCGCCCGGGATTTATCATCGCCATTAAAGGCATGAAGAATACACTTTCGTACTATAAATATTTTTCGTGGTTGATACCTCTTGTTAAAACACTTGCACCAAACATGATCGTACGCTTACAGGATATTGGCCAGGCAATGCTGAAAGCCGCAACAAAAGGTTACAAAAAACAAATACTGGAAGTGAAAGATATTAAGGAACTTGCTGAATCTTAAATCAGCAGCATGAAGAAATTATTTCTTTCCTTTTTTATTATTCTCACTTGTATAAATGCTATAACCGCACAAAATACATTGCGTGTAATGACCTTTAATATAAGGTTGAACACAGCATCGGATAGTTTAAACGCATGGCCTTACCGTAAAGACAATGTAGCATCACAAATCCTCTTTCATAAAATTGAATTATTGGGTGTGCAGGAAGCATTGCATGATCAGATGATGGACCTGCAGCAGCGTTTACCACAGTTTAAATACGTTGGCGGCGGCAGGGACGATGGAAAAACAAAAGGCGAATACTCCTCTATTTTTTACGACAGCACTAAACTGCAATTACTCAGCAGCAACATGTTTTGGTTAAGCGAAACAACAAACGTAGCAGGCAGCAAAGGTTGGGATGCCGCCATTACACGTATTGTAACGTGGGCAAAATTTAAAGACAGACGATCAAATAAAATTTTCTTTGCTTTTAATACTCACTTCGATCATATGGGAAAAATTGCCCGCCGGGAAAGTGCAAAACTGGTGTTGCAAAAAGTAAAAGAAATTGCCGGCTCCACTCCTGCTGTTATCACCGGCGATTTTAATGCTGAACCTACTGACGAACCAATACAAGTGATCGTTGATAAGAACAATCCACTTCACTTAAGCGATAGTAAAGAACTTTCGCAAACACTGCATTACGGACCTACCGGTACCTTCACCGGCTTTCAAAGCAAAGAGCGTAATGATCAACCCATCGACTATATTTTTCTAAAGGGTAACTGGAAAGTATTAAGCCACGCCACTATTTCGCAAACGTGGATGGGCCGTTTTGCAAGCGATCATTTTTCGGTGATGGCAGAATTGTTGATGAAATAGCATTGGTTGGTCGTGCGTCCATCAACTACATCAATCGCCAATAATTTTTTGCACAAATCAAAACAAACACACATGAAGCCATACGTTATTTGCCACATGCTTGGTTCGGTCGACGGACGAATTAAACAAAATATCTGGGGATTGAAAGATCATCATAAATACTTTGAAGAACCTGCTTCGAAGATAAAGGCCGATGCCTGGCTGGTGGGCCGTAAAACTATGCAGGAGTTTTGCAGTAAAAAGAAATACAAGCTTGAAAAAACAAAAGAAAAAATCCCTAAGAAAGATTATGCAGCTCCTAAAATTGCAAAACAATATGCAGTTGTGATCGATCCCTCGGGCAAATGTTTTTGGGATATCAATATGGTTTCTACCGAACAGGTAATTGAAGTGTTAACAGAAGAGGTGGGCAGCAGTTACCTTGCTCATTTGCGCAGTAAAAATGTTTCATACATTTTCGGCGGTAAAAAAGAACTTGACCTTGCATTGGTGCTGAAAAAACTAAACAAGCAGTTTGGTATTAAACGAGTGCGAATTGATGGTGGCGGACATGTAAATGGATCGTTCCTGAAAGCAGGATTAATTGATGAATTCAGTTTGGTGCTTGCACCCTTAGCAGATGGAACCATTGGAGCCCCAACTGTATTTGAAGCTGAAGAAGGTTACGGCAAACGAAAAGCAACTCACTTCACGTTAAAATCGGTGAAGCGTATTTATAAAGATTTTTTGTGGCTGCGGTACACTACTTTGAAAAGTAAAAATGTAAAACGCTGATTCATTTTTACAAATGCTTGAGCCACGTATCATCCAACTACAACCAAAAACGCTTGCTGGCAAACAGCTGCGCATGAGTCTTGTTAACAACAAAACAGGATTATTGTGGCAAAGCTTTATGCAGCAACGCAAGCAACTTGATGCGGTGAATAATCTGCTTTATTCATTACAACTTTACGATGCAGATTATTTTACGGCATTCAACCATGCAAATGAATTTACCAAATGGGCATTAACGGAAGTAAACGATGTAAACAATTTACCGGAAGGCTTTGAAGCATTTTATTTACCCGGTGGTTTGTATGCTGTGTTTCATCACACAGGAAGTGATACGGAAATCTTTCAACAAATATTTACACAATGGTTACCAAAGTCGGGCTATTTGTTAGATAATCGTCCGCATTTTGAATTGCTTGGCGAAAAATACAAGAACAACAGCAACGATTCGGAAGAAGATATTTGGATACCGGTGAAAAATTATTAAACATCATTTCCTTTTTATTCCTCATGGTTTTACAGGTACCATTTCACTGTTGTTGAGGGACCCATTCTCCACGAGAAGTTTACTATTTTTGTAGCCCTTGATCAACCGGTTAGTGTAACGGGATCGTGCTACATTTTTTTTACAGTTGTTTCAGTTGTGCATGAGTGCGCACTGGTTTACAAACAACTTAACTTTTTAAGCGAGATTAAATGAAATTACTTCTTCAGTGGGCAACTATTATTCCTGTGCTTGGATGGATCCTGTTTTTTTCAGGCATGATCGACAACAACGGCATTTTCCAAATAGTTGCAGTTGTTTTATTACTTCTATCTGTAATGTCGGCAGTTCATCACTCTGAAATTATTGCACATCGTGTGGGCGAGCCTTATGGCACCATAATACTTGCCGTTGCTGTAACCATCATTGAAGTATCCATCATTGTATCGCTAATGATGTCGGGCGGTGAAGAAACTGCAGCACTTGCAAGAGATACAGTTTATTCTGCAACTATGCTTATACTAAATGGAATTGTAGGATTAAGCCTTTTTATTGGCGGATTGAAATTTCACGAACAGAGTTTTTCGAAACATTCTGCAACAATAGCCTTGGTATCACTTGTTGCCATCATTGTTCTTACATTGGTATTTCCAACATTTACATCGAGTATTAAAGGACCCTACTACTCTACACCACAATTGATTTTTGTTTCCATTGCCTGCCTCGTGATCTATTCCGTTTTCTTGTTTGCACAAACATCCCGGCACAGGGAATATTTTCTTTCAGAAGGAGAAGAAGAAGAGAATGCCTCAGTGAAGATTAGTAACCCCGTTCTGTTTATCAGTCTTGGTTTTCTTCTTGTGAGTTTAGGTATTGTGGTATTGCTTGCAAAAACCTTATCACCCACTATAGAATCGATTGTTGTGAAACATCATCTTCCAAAAGCATTGGTAGGTGTTGTTATCGCCGCTGTGATCTTGTTGCCAGAAGGCATTGCAGCCATCATTGCCGCAAGAAAAAACCGTTTGCAAACAAGCCTTAATCTTGCATTAGGTTCGGCACTTGCAAGTATCGGTCTTACTATTCCTTGTGTAGCACTTGTAAGCAGGATTACCAATATGAATATCATCCTGGGCCTGGATATTAAATCCATCATCCTGCTTGCATTATCAGTATTTATTGTATTGCTGTCACTGGCAAGTGGCCGTACCAATGTGGTGTATGGTGCGGTGTTGCTGGTAAATCTTATTGCTTTTATTTTCATGATCATACATCCTTAAGAGCAACAGTCTACATCAGTTTAATCACACGCACAGGACATGCAGCAATCAAAGAACGATTCGCTTCGGCAGCATCGTCATTTACATCGAGCAACTGCACATCTTTTTTTGTAACAGCACTAAGCAAAGTTGCTTTGCCATCTTTCTTGCTCATGCGCCAATACAATGGTTGCTGCTGGTAACAGATGCCACAGCCAATACACTTATTGCGATAGTGAACAAGTTTAGGCATGTACTTCCTCCACAATTTTGTACAGCTTATCAGTTGGTAAAACAGTGGTAGCGACAGGCAACGTTAGTTTATCGCCACGACCTGCAATGGATGCGGTGGCTCCGTTTACTGTAAGTGTATGCAACTGTTCTTTTACTGCGCCATGCCTGCGACCGGTAATTAAAATCGTATCACCTGTTTTAAGTGACCCTGTTTCAATATGAAACTCGCCCACTTTAATTTGTGCATAATACTTACTTCCTTTTCCCAAATAAATTTTCTTTTCAGTTGCATTAGAGCCGGGCTTACTCGTCCATTCGCCTGTTGGGTGACCGAGATAATAACCTTCCCAAAAACCACGGTTGTACACCGTTGCTAAACGCTGTTCCCATACTGCAACTTTTTCTTTCGTATATGTTCCTGCTGTAACTGCATCAATCGCTTCACGATAACATTGCGTAACTGTTTGAACATACTCTGCACCTTTGCTTCGTCCTTCTATCTTTAATACATCTACACCTGCATCAATGAGTTGATCGATAACGCCGATTGTACACAAGTCTTTTGGCGACATGATGTATTCATTATCGATCAGCAATTCTTCGCCGGTTTCAACATCGGTTACTTTATACGGTCGTCTGCAGGTTTGCACACATGCTCCACGATTTGCAGAAGCATTTTGCGAATGAAGACTCAAATAACATTTACCGGATACTGCCATACACAACGCACCATGTACAAACACTTCTATCCTTAATAACTCGCCGGATATACCACGGATGTTTTTCCGTTTGATATCACGGGTGATGGCTTTCATTTGCTGCAACGTGAGTTCACGTGCAAGCACCACCACGTCGCTCATGCCTGCAAAAAAATGTACAGCTTCACTGTTGCCCACATTCGCCTGCGTGGAAACATGCAGCGGAATGTTTAGTTCTTTGCATAATTGCATCACGGCAAAATCAGCAGCAATCACTGCATCAATACCGTGTTCCTTTACTTCGTTAAGGATGACACGTAGCAACTGCATGTCATGATCGTACATCACAGTGTTTAGTGTGAGATAAGTTTTGATGTTATGGGCATGACAAAGCGATGCCACTTCTTTGATATCTTCAATTGTAAACCCTTCACTTGAACGGGTGCGCATGTTGAGTTGCTCCACACCAAAATAAATGGCATCGGCACCTGCGTTAATAGCTGACTGTATACAATCGAAGCCTCCTGCAGGAGCCAGCAGTTCTACCTTCTTCTTCATGAACGAACAGTGTTTGTAAAAGCGGCAAAATTAGAAGCTTGGTAAATGACAGCAGAGAAAGTGGAGCTGATTGTGGTCAGTATTTTGCCCGCATTTTCTTACCTTGTTTGGTGGTTCATTTTCTCATCGTACAAAACAATAACCATGAAGTGCAAAACTTTATTCTTCGTGATGATACTTTTCTTTTCCGTCGATTCATTTGCACAAAAAAACGATGAGGCGTTGATCAGAAAACTTGAAGAGAAGGAACGTGAAGCAATCTTAAAATCTGATACAGTAGCTTTATCTGAATTGATGTCGATGAAAATTATCGTGCAGAATCCGGAAAGCGTAATTGTGGGCTTTCAACAAATTATGGAAAGAATCAGGAAAGGAAAGATCAACTATGCCAGTTTTGAACGAAGGATAGATAGCGTCAGCTTTGTAAATGGCATGGCGGTGGTCATGGGTTTAGAAATACTTAAGCCCCAGGCCGATTCACAAAACGCAGGTAAAACGGTAAACAGACGCTTCACTAATATCTGGACAAGAGAAAATGGAACATGGAAACTTACCGTAAGACAGGCAACGATTATTTCCATTAATTGATCCTATTTGCCATTCTGCTTTCCTCCCAACATCGGCACGAAAGAAAATGAATCAAACTCTTCTTCGGTATAAGAACCATCAGCATGTTTGGTCAATCGTTTCATGCGTTGCGAATCACCTTCATCAACAGGTATTACCATCTTAGCGCCTGTTTTCATTTGATCAATAAGCTTCGGAGGAACAAATGGTGCGGCTGCAGTAATAATCACTTTATCAAATGGTGCAAATGTGGGCAGGCCCTCAAACCCATCGCCGTAAAAGAATTTAATGTTGAGATACTTTTTTAAAAAGGGAAAAGAGGCTTTATTAAAATCGAATAATTTTTTCTGCCGTTCAATAGTGTACACTTGTGCATTCATTTCAGCCAGCACACAAGCCTGGTAAGCACTACCTGTACCGATCTCCAATACTTTATCGTAAGGCTTTATTTCCAGCAGCTGGCTTTGATAAGCAACCGTGTAAGGTTGCGAAATAGTTTGTCCTTCACCAATGGGAAATGCACGGTCTTCGTAAGCAATTTCATCGAAGGCAGTGTCTAAAAAATAATGTCGGGGAATATTATTGATGGCTTCCAGCACACGTTCATCTGTAATGCCCTTACTACGCAGGAGATCAACTAATTTTTTGCGTAATCCTTTGTGTCGGTAACTATCTTCAAATCGTCTCATAGCAAGCGCAAGATAAGGAAAGAGGCTGCACACTTGAGGCAAGGAAGAAAATCATATATTTTTGAGTTAAAATCAAAGTAAACGCCCTTAAACACTGCACAATTTTCTACAATGTCAAACGTAAAAGACAATGAGTTAGATAAATATAGAGACATCGTTACTGCCGGAATCGATTACATGATCAAGTGCTATTCAAGTGCTCCGGTTGAAACACAAGATGGAAAACTTGTCAATTTCGCAGAAGAGCTGGGTTCATATTTCTCTGATCTGAAAAGCTACGTTGTACTACTTCACCAGAAAAACAGACTTACTTCATTGAAGAAGGTTTTTAGAGATATTTCTGAGCCAGCAATTGCCTCAAATGACATGAATTATCAGACTTTTATTGAAAACGAAACGGGATATAAAATTGATTTGTTCAATAAATTACTCAGTAAAATTGATACGCTTATAAACACAGGTAAAATTAATACTGATACACAATACCGAAATATAGCTACGTTTATTGATTTTCTTGAATCATTTAATCCTTCTGACAAAGAAAGAATAGAAAAACTCCTAGCATTGAAGTTCGCTTATATGACAAAAAAGAATCCAAGAATCGTCAAAAAAAAATAGCTCACCGATAATAATCAATTCCAATCTACTTCAACTTCATATCCTTGATAATGCCATCTATTCTGTCATTCAAGTTTTGATGTACTGCATCGAAATTTTCTGCTTTATCAAGTGGTGCATGTACACTGAAATAAAATTTGATCTTTGGCTCAGTACCACTTGGCCTTGCAGAAATTTTACTGCCATCGGCCAGAATAAACTGCAACACATTTGATTTTGGCAATGTGATGGTCCACTCCTCACCTGTTTGTACATTCTTTCCTTTCTGCAATTGATAATCGAGCAACTGCACAACTGCTGAACCATTGATTGAAATTGGCGTGTTATCACGATAGCCCTGCATCATTTCAGCGATCTCTGCCTGGCCGTTCATTCCTTTCTTAGTAATAGAAATCAGGCTTTCTTTATAAAAACCATACTGCACATACAGATCGATCATTTTCTGATACAAACTGCGGCCTTTGTTCTTTTCATATGCTGCCATTTCGCAGAGCAAAGCCACAGCACTGATGGCATCTTTATCACGCAGCTGGCTGCCGATCATCAATCCATAACTTTCTTCACCACCAACAATATAATTTTCTGTTGCTTCTTTTTCTTTAATAAGCTCAGCGATCCATTTGAAACCTGTGAGTACGTTGTAACAATTGATATTACTTGCTTTAGCGATCGTGTCAATCATTTCGGTGGTAACAATTGTTTTCACCACCATATCATTGGGTTGATTGATCCCTTTTGCTTTGCGTGCTTCGATCATGTAGTTAAATGCAAGCACAGCAGTTTGGTTACCATTCATAAGCACCCAGTTACCGTTGAGATCTTTAACACCAATGCCAACACGGTCGCTGTCGGGATCAGTACCCAACAAAATATCCGCATCCATTGCTTTGGCTTTATTTAAACCAATGCTCATAGCTTCCGCTTCTTCGGGATTAGGATAAACAACTGTTGGAAAATTTCCGTTTGGTTCTTTTTGTTCATCAACGATAGTTACATTGGTAAAACCAAAGCGTTCCAACACTTGAGGCACCAATGTAATGCCTGTACCATGTATAGATGTGTAAACAATTTTGAGATCATGTTGTGCTTTACATACTTCAGGATATACACTCAAACTTTTGATCATATCCATGTATGCTTCATCAATTTCTTTTCCAATTAAGGTGATATTGTTTTCACCACCACTCCACTTCACATCATCAACACCTGCAATTTTATCTACTTCGATAATTACATTCTTATCATGAGGTGGCACTAACTGGCCGCCATCATTCCAGTAAGCTTTGTACCCATTGTATTCCTTCGGATTGTGTGATGCTGTGCAAACAACACCCCCCTGGCAACCGAGGTGACGAATTGCAAAACTCAACTCCGGTGTTGGACGTAATGCTTCAAACAGATAAACTTTAATTCCGTTTGCACCCATTACATTGGCAACGATCTCTGCAAACAGGCGACTATTATTGCGACTATCGTGACCAACCACACATTTTACATTTCCTTCGCCAAAACTTTTATTGAGATAGTTGGCATAACCCTGCGTGGCCATACCAACCGTGTACTTATTCATACGATTTGTACCAATACCCATGATTCCACGTAAGCCGCCAGTACCAAACTCCAGGTTACGGTAAAATGAATCTGCCAGTTCATCGGGGTTGCCTTGTTGAAGTTGTGTGATCTCGTCTTTCACCGATTGTTCGAAATTACCAGCGAGCCACTTCTGTACATTGGCCTGAATCGTTTCTTGCATACAGTTTGTTTTTTTATGAATTCAAATGTAGGATACTCCTGCTTTTGTTTCAACAGCAATTTCAGAAAGAATGGATATTTTGCCGAGCTTACGTATTTTGCAGCAGCCTATGACAGGTAAGCATTATATCAGCAAGATTATTTTATTGTTTTGTATTGCATCCATCACCATGCAGCAGGCCGCTGCACAGCAATATTTTTTGCCTGCAAGTGATCAATATCGTCCGGATCGTTTACGTAAAGTTGTTTGGACAGAATCGGCTGTGTTTGTGTTAACATCTGTTGGTTTGTATTTTCTCTGGTATAAAAAATTTCCGAAAAGCAAGTTTCACTTTCTGAATGATAATAAAGAATGGCTGCAGATGGATAAGCTGGGCCACGCTACTACAGCTTACAACGTTTCGGTTATGCAGCACGATCTTTTGCGCTGGAGCGGAGTAAAACAAAACCAGGCGATTGTTGGCGGGGCGTTAACATCCCTTGCGTTTTTAAGTATTGTTGAAATGATGGATGCTTTTTCACGTGACTGGGGATTTTCTGGCGGCGATATGATCGCTAATATTTCGGGTGCAGGTTTATTTGCCGCACAGCAATATGGTTGGGGACAACAACGTATTGGTTTGAAATTTTCGGCAAGTTTTTCGCCCTATGCGCAATACAATCCAAAACAATTGGGAAAAAAATGGGCCGAACGATTGATGAAGGATTATAACGGGCAAACCTATTGGTTGTCGGTTAACCTGCGTTCATTTATGAAGACGGAAAGTACTTTTCCCGTTTGGTTGAATGTAGCTGCAGGCATTGGCGCCGATGGCATGATCGGTGCACGACAAAACCCTATAAAAATTAACGGCGATACAATACCTTCGTTTAAACGTACCCGTCAGTTTTATTTGGCGCCAGATGCTGATCTGCACAGGATACGTTCCGCCAACGCTTTGAACGCACCATTATTCCTGCTGCAATATTTTAAAACACCTGCGCCTGCCATTGAGTGGAGAACTGATGGTAAGCTAAAATTGAAACCCTTACAATTCTGATTTGAATGACGATGTATTTATTATACGGCACAATAGCACTGTTCTTTCTGTTTTACCTTTTACGTGGTTTATTAATGGCGGGTTATGAGCACCTTAATGTAAGATATGACAGGCGGGTAAAAGGAGCTTTGATGCGTGATTGGATGAAAAAATTATTGGGGCTTAAACCAATTTCGCAATTCAAGCTAAACCCAAAAAGCATCGACTATAAAAAACATGTGCGGTTCCAGAGACGATCTACTTTTTACTACTATGCAATATGGGCCTGCCTGTTCATCATTCTTTTTTTAGCAGCAAGAATTTATTTAGATGCATTTTGATTTTTTGTTTCACGCAAAGCCGCAGAGAAGCAAAGGCAAAGAAAACTATGATAATATCCCTTTCGCTTGCAGCTTTTTTAAAACAATTTACCAGCTTAATGAAACTTCCTTATTGGGAAATGAGAAACGATAGCTCTTTCGTTCGCCTTTATTCTTAAAGTGAATAATGTTTAACTGGTCTTCTCTGTAACTATACAGCAGATCGTTAAACACCACAGCCGATTTGAACGCAGCGGTATTACTCGAAACAAGATAAACCCACACTGCCTCACCTTCCTGTTCGAAGCCGATCATTTTTAATGCAGCAGCTTTACCATCAAGCTTCAACCGTAAATGTTGTTGCAGGTAATTGTTCAGCAATTGTTCATTTTCCTTTTTTGTAGCTGTATTCAGTACATCAACTTTTCGTTTGTACTCTTTTTTCAATGCTTCTTCAAGGTCATCCGTAAATATTTTGCAGGCAACCTGCACTTCTTTCTCGGCAGGTTTGTATTCAAATTCCGTTACGCTCATGTAGTAAGGGTGGAAAGAAAAAGCTGTAAGGCATAAGGCAAAAGCTATAAGGAAGAAAAGACGAGGTACCACAGACCACGGACCAGCACTGTCTTTCAACTTAAAACTTACAACTGAGAACTGAGAACTTCCCCTCCGCCGCTTATATAATTCTGCCACCATCTTCATATTAAATTTCAAGGTTACAAACTTCTGATTTATTTTCCGACTTCAACCACCGCTACCGTAAAAAATGGGGGATTTTGGGTTTTATTTAAGGGAAGGTTTTTATCATATTACCGATTGGAAAGGTTACGACCATATCCTTTTTGTAATGGCACTTTGTCTTCCTTATTTCCTGCGAGCTACGATAAGCACAGGCTGGAAGCAGGTTTTATTGTTGATCACGGCGTTTACACTCGGTCATAGCATCACATTAGCATTGAGTGTTTATGATAAAATTCTGATCTCCAGTTCATGGGTTGAATTCCTGATTCCCATCACCATCATCATTACAGCGATGGAAAATTTGGTCCGCAATAATGATCAGCCAAAACAAACGAAATTTCGTTATGTGCTGGCATTGTTGTTTGGTTTGATACATGGACTTGGTTTCAGCAATTACCTGAAAAGTATGATGGGAAAAAACGAGAATATCATTTCGCAGTTACTTGCGTTCAACCTAGGGCTTGAACTTGGTCAGTTGTTGATCGTACTTGCAGTGTTGTTGGTTTCCTTCATCTTTGTGCGACTATTGAATGTAAAACATAGAGAATGGACAGTGTTTATCAGCGGTAGCATTTTTGGCATTTCATTTATTATGGCGCTCGAGCGCTTACCTTTTTAAAAAGCAAAAAAAATCTGAACTATGCACATGCGTTTTTTACTTGGTTGTTTATTACTCACTGTAGTGGGTATGGCACAACCTCCCCAGAGTAATCCCGGCAGTAATCACGGCAACCGCTTTGAGCAATTGGGATACCTGTTACAAAGTCCTAATGAATATCGTACGGCCAGTGGTGCGCCCGGCCCGAAGTACTGGCAACAAAAAGCAGATTATGACATTAGTGTTGAGCTGGATGAAGCAAATCTTCGTTTGACCGGCACGGAAACCATTACGTATTTCAACAACTCTCCTGATCAGTTGACTTACCTGTGGTTGCAGGTTGATGGAAATATTCATCATCCCGATCATGATTATCTCCGTAACGGTCGTAACCGTATGGAAGCAACCATGAGCAATACCCAACTGGTGAATATTGAAAAATGGCGTGTGGCAAAAGAAAATGACCTGGGTGTAAAGATCACTAAGCTTACTGATGCTTCAGGCAATGCATTGAAGTATACCATCAACCAAACAATGATGCGTGTTGATTTGCCAACAGCGTTAAAACCCGGACAAAAATTTGTTTTCAAGATTGACTGGAATTATAAAATTCCTGATCGTGGTGTTTGGGGCAGCCGCGGTGGTTATGAACTGTTTCCTGAAGATGGAAATGCAGTGTTCACCATGAGTCAATTCTACCCACGCCTTGCTGTGTACAGTGATTTCCAGGGATGGCAGAACACACAATTCAGTGGTGGTGCAGAGTTTGCTTTAACGTTCGGCAACTTTAAAGTAAAAATGACGGTGCCTGGTGATTTTGTTGTAGCAGCAACAGGCGAATGCCAGAACTACAAACAACTTTTAACAGCTGCACAATTGCAACGCTGGCAACAGGCACAATCTGCAAAAGATGTGGTGGAAGTTGTTACACTTGCTGAAGCAACAGCAAATGAGAAAGATAAATCAACCGATAAAAAAACATGGATCTATTCTGCTGAAAACGTTCGTGATTTTGCATGGGGTGCCAGCCGCAAGTTTGTATGGGATGCTATGCCAACTCATGTTGAAGGCAAGAAGATCATGAGTATGAGTTATTATCCAAAAGAAGCGTATGCATTGTACCGTAAGTATTCTACTAAGGTAACTGCACATACCTTGAAGATCTATAGCAAACACACCATTCCTTATCCTTACCCTGTTGCTATTTCAGTTGAAGCATCGCAGGGCATGGAATATCCGATGATCGCTTTTAACTATGGCCGCACAGAAAAAGACGGTACGTACAGCGAAGCAACTAAATACGGAATGATCGGTGTGGTAATTCATGAAGTAGGCCACAACTTCTTTCCAATGATTGTTAACAGCGATGAAAGACAATATTGGTGGATGGATGAAGGATTAAATACGTTTACTCAATTCTTAACTGAAGGTGAGTTTGATAACAACTATCCTTCTCGTCGTGGTCCTGCACATTTGATCACTGATTATATGAAGTTGCCAAAAGATCAATTGGAACCGATCATGACAATGGGCGATAACGTAGCGCAGGTAGGTTCAAATGCTTATGCAAAAGCAGCAACCGGTTTAAACATTTTGCGTGAAACAGTAATGGGTCGTGAGTTATTCGATTATTCTTTCCGTGAGTATGCACGTCGCTGGGCGTTCAAACATCCAACGCCTGCTGATCTTTTCCGCACCATGGAAGACGCAAGTGCGATTGATCTTGATTGGTTCTGGAGAGGTTGGTATTATGGTACAGAACCTGTTGATATTTCACTCGACGAAGTACGTTGGTTTAAGATGAGTGATGCATCGAATGCAGCAGCATTTCAGCAAAAACAATTTGATGCTGTGCATAAGATCCGCAATAAAGAAGATAAAAGCATTGTGTATGCAACCGATGCTGATACAAGTTTGCGTGATTATTATTATTTCAATCCTGGTGCCGATGCCAAATTTACACAACAGCAAACAGAAGCTGCAATTACGCCTGATACAGAAAATAAAAGTAAATGGGCGAATAAGAATTTCTATGAATTGAGCTTCACCAACAAAGGCGGTATGTTAATGCCGGTGATTGTTGAATGGACCTACAAAGATGGAAGTAAAGAAGTTGATCGTGTTCCTGTAAGTGTTTGGAAATTGAATGAAAATAAGTTTACCAAAGTATTCATCAAGGATAAAGAAGTAGCTGCTATTCGTATTGATCCAATGCGTGAAACTGCTGATATTGATGAAAGCAATAACTTATGGCCGGTAAAAGAAATGCCATCGAAGTTTAACCTGTTCCGCCAGGGCAGTGGACCTGCACGTGGTGCAAGCACAGGTGGTAATTCAATGCAGAGAGAACAGAAGAAGAATTAAAACTGATATTCCTGAAGCAAAGGCGACAGTTGTGCAACTGTCGCCTTTTTTTGTCATTTCGACGAACGAGAAATCTGTTGGGCCTTGCTATGCAGTTGAGCAGATCCCTCGTGCCTCGGGATGACAGCTATTTTGTGCAGCAGAAATATTTATCTTCAACACATGAAACGATTAACTTCTCTCCTCCCTTTCTTATTCATTTCATTTCATCTCATAGCTGCCAAAGTTGATACAGTGACAGTCTTCAGCAACAGCATGCAGAAAGAAATTAAATGCGTGGTGATCACACCGAAGAATTACAAGAAAAGTAAAGAACGTTTTCCGGTTGTTTACCTCCTGCATGGTTACAGTGGTAATTATGGCGGTTGGATCAAAGAAGCACCACAACTTGCACAAAAAGCAGATGAGTTGCAGCTGATGATCGTATGTGCCGATGGTGGTTTCTATAGTTGGTATTATGATAGCCCGATAGACCCGAAGATGAAATATGAAACTTTTGTGAGCAAAGAGTTGGTGAAATATATCGATACGCATTACAAAACCATTGCTGATAAAAAAGGACGAGCCATAACCGGTTTAAGTATGGGCGGACATGGCGCCCTCTATCTTGCAGTGCGTAATAAAGAAGTGTATTCGCAGGCAGGTTCAATGGCTGGCGGTGTTGATATTCGCCCCTTCCCCAACAACTGGCAGATAAAACAAGTGCTGGGCGATATTACAAGCAACAAAGAGAATTGGGATAATTATACTGTCATTAATCAAATTGACACATTGAAGAACGGCGAGCTGAATCTTATCATTGATTGCGGTCTAGGCGATTTCTTTTTAGATGTGAATCGTAATCTTCATCAAAAACTTTTAAGCTTAAAAATTAATCATGATTATACTGAAAGGCCCGGTGTACACAATAGTGCTTATTGGGGAAGTGCTGTTGATTATCATTTGTTGTTTTTTAAGAAGGGGCTTGGGAAGAAGTGATAAAAGCTATTACTTATTTTATAAAAACACCATTTGCTATGGGCTTAGGAAGAAATGAGTTTTTAAGATTGATGACATTGGCTTTGTCTGGGCTAGTTGTTGATCCATTAAAAGCTGTTGTTACCAATAACAACTTTTACATCAATAAGAAACTAGGCGTTTTATTTCAAAAACCAGCTTCATGGGGTTTTATACATGTGAAAGATTTTGGCAGACTAAAAGATCAACAAATTCTTGGTAATGGCTGGAATGAATTGAAAGAAGATGTTTGGAAAGACTTAGGCGATCCTATTTGCTTAGCTACAAAATATTTCGAAGATAAGCCCAAGTACAGAGGTATATTTTCTCCAACCATAACATTACAGGTTACTCCAGTAGCTGAATTAGAAGATTGCGGTTATGAAAGCTTTGAGGAGTTGATAGCAATGTCTGAATACGGCATATCGCAAATTCTAAAAGACTTTAAGGTGTTGAAACGATATGACCCTTACAATATATCAGGAAGCAAGTTTTATGAATTTGATTCACAATACATGTTTGAACACGTTGAGATGAAGGAACCGGTTCTGGTGGAATTAAAAACGTTAAAGACCGAGCATAATGGTTTCTATTACGACTTCAATTGTCATCAGTCAATTTCCCAAAATCAAACAGCACATAGTGAGTTTGAAGAATTTAAGAAATCAATCAAACTAATTTAACATTATACCACAATCATCACCTATGCTTCAACAGGCTTTTGCTGCACATGCAGCCATAATTGCAGAAGATGACCCCTTCGTACAAGGATTAGCAGTTGCCGGCTCCTGGCTTACACAGGAACTAGACGAATTTTCTGATCTTGATCTTATTCTCATCACCAATACTAAAGTGGGTGGCAATAAAGAACAGATGATGGCTTATGCCAATAAGTTTGGCAACTTGTTGAATGCATTCACCGGTGAGCATGTAGGTGAGCCACGTTTACTCATTTGTTTGTACAACGATCCGCTTTTGCATGTCGATATTAAATTCATTACAGCAGATGAACTGAAAACAAGAGTTGAAAATCCGGTGTTATTGTTCGACAGGGATGGAAGTTTACAGCAGATCATTGATTCTACTTCGTATCAATTCCCCCACCCCGATCATCAATGGATCGAAGACCGTTTCTGGACATGGGTTCATTATGCTTTGCTGAAGATCGGTCGTGGTGAATACATGGAAGCACATGATTTTCTTGCGTTCCTGCGTATGGTTGTATTTGGGCCTTTGCTGCATATCAAGAACAACAATTTACCAAGAGGTGTGCGTAAAGTGGAAACAACTATTGCTGCAGAAGATTTCAATCAACTACAACAAACATTAGCCATTAATAAAAAAGCATCTTTACTTGCTGCATTAGATCAGTCTGTTCAACTATACCGTTCGTTGCGTAACGATTTATTTACTACAGAGACAAAATTGAAACAGCAAACAGAAGAAGCGGTGATGAATTATTTTATAGAGTTGAAGAAAAAAATACACCAACACTGAGAAAAAGAGATAGAGAGATTAACGCAGAGTCTTGACTATCTCTGCGAGAACTCGATTTCCTTCTTTCTCTGCGGTAAAGACGTATTTCGTCCGGCGAGGGTGTCTGACGTGGCGTGTTACTGTAACAAACCTGTAGCCCAGTTTAAAGCCGCAAATGCCTGGTAAAATTTCACTTTCAGTTCAAGTAATTTTTGTTTTGCTTCCAGCACTTTTGTTTCACGTGAGTTGAGTAGAAACAAGGTTGTTTCACCCAATGAAAATTTCAGTTGCTCGGCTTCAAAAAGACGTACATAATTACGATACGCATTTTCGTAAATAGAAATCTGCTTTTGCAGGTTCAGCACTTCGTTGTAATGAAAACGAACTTTGTTCTCCAGGTTCAGTTCAGTAAAACTGCGGTCAAGTTCAGTTGACTTTATCTTAATTCTTGCAGCACGGTAATCACCAATGCCACTTCGGTTAGGAATCGGAATAATGGCATTCACTCCAAACTTGTAATTATTTTCAAAGAAATTTACATTGAATGAATTAGCCACATTGTATCCTTTCTGCAGAAAATTATATTTCAAATCCAGCTTTGGTAACAGGCTTTGAAATTTTAATCTGCGTTCCACTTCCAGCGATTGTAATTTAAAATCGATCTGCTGCAACTTCGGATGATTGGTAACTGTTTGTGTAAGCCAGCTGCTGAGTTGATCTACTTTAAAATTTGTAAATGATTGGGCGGTCCATAAGCTGTCGGGTATTACACGTTCATTTAAGTAAACAGGCTTGTTTCCTTCTAACCATAAAAAAGTTGACAGTTCCAATGTTGACTTTCTGAATTTCAACCATGCTTCTTCACGTTGCTGTTGAAAGTTCTGCAACTGGGCCAGCGCTTCGGTGGTATCAACCGCTGCACGGTCGCCCTGCTGGAAGGATATACGCACCAGTTCATATCTTGCTTCGTTCAAAAAAATCGTTGTATCAAGCATCTGCAGCAGTTGGTAATCCCGTGCCCAGTTCCAATAGGCTTTGTAGGCGTCAAACAACAGATCGTTGATAACAGTGCGCCGTTCAAATTCTGATTGCTGTGTAAACAGTTTGCCTTGTTGCAAGGCAGCACGGCGTTTGTCTAAGATCAGATCTTTCAATAACGGCAAACTGATACCTGCATAACTGGTACGGCTGGCCGAAACTTCAGGGTTAATAAAATCACCAAAATTATTTTCAAGTCCTGCATACAATTCTACTCCAAACCATGTAGGTATCCCTAACTCTGCATTGGTGTAATTGTAATAGTTTTTCCCATCAAATGTTTTTTGATCGTTGTTCAAAAAAACAACGGGATCAAAGTTTCCACGAATGGAGAGTAGTTGCGCCCTTGCAGCATCTACCAGTAAACCCGCCTGTTTTGCAACCGGGTGATGCTGCTTTACGATCGCAATAAATTCATCTTCTGCAAGCACACGCAATGTGTCCTGTGCACCCAATGGCATGCACGCAACCGTAAACAAAATCAATAAACTCAAAATTCCTTTCTTCATCATGTATCTTGCCTTTGTGATTGCTTAGTTTTTTTCTTTCCCCTCTTTTCCGTTTGTTGTTGTTTGCGGACGATAATAATCCGGTGGAAAACCATTGATCTGCCGCCACAATTCATACCACACCGATACATCTTTCAACAACGTAAAATTCACTGCACCTGTTCCGAGTTTCATATTGGTTGGCCACGGCCGGTCGTTCTTATCTTCTGCAACCAATACACGAAACATACCGTTACTGCTGAGGTTTGATTCAATGGCTACAATTTCACCACCATAAGTTCCATACGATGCCTGTGGCCATCCGCTAAAAACAATTGCGGGAAAACCATCGAACATAAACCGTGTTTTTTGTCCCACATTAAGCAATTGTAAATCCATTGGCTTCACCCATACTTCTACTGCCAGTTGATATTCTTTCGGTACAATTTCAACGATCATATCACCCTCTTTCAGCATTTCATTGATACCAGCTTTCATGGCTTTGATCACTTGTCCATCCTGTGGTGCCAGCACAAAATATTGTCCGTTGCGTATTCTGTAATTGTCATACTGATTTTGCAGCTTCGCTACTTTTCCCTGACCAGTTGAAATTTGTGATTGCGATTGAAAACGATCGCCGAATGCTTTCGCAATTTTCTCTGCATATTCCTGGATGGCTGCACTTCGTTCCAGTTGCAAAATGAGCAGATCCTGTTTGCTGTTGTTGAAATCGTTTTGTGCACTTATCAATTTTGCATTCACGTTTTGATGCAACACTTTTCTTCGTTCAAATTCTGTTAACGGAATTACACCCTGCTCATACATTTTCACGGCACCTTCGAGTTGACGATCGGCCACATTCATTTCATTTATAGCAGCACTCACTTTCATACTATCGCTCTGCACTTTTCGCTTTGTTTGTATGAGTTTATTATCAATTGAACTCAGCTTTAATTCCCGTTCATTTTCCAGTGCGGCAATTTGCTGACCGGTAGCACTTACTTTCCCTTCATAATAATCGATCGTCATTTGTTCTGCAGTGAGTTGCTGTTCGGTACGTTGCAACAGGTTCGGATCGAGGTAATCATCTTTGATCTCTGCTAACTGCACGATGGTATCACCCTTCTTCACAAAGTCGCCTTCCTTCACCCACCATTTTACAATACGTCCGCCAATGATATTGTTCACCTGTTGAGGGCGTTGTTCCTGCCGAAGTGTAGTAACTGTGCCGTTGCTGCGGATGTTTTGTGTCCACGGCAAAAACAGTATAATGATGGTAATACCAATGATGAAAAAAAAGTAACGGCGTATCTTACTGGTCTTGTGTTGCCGGTAAATTTCATTGAATGATCGGAGCGGCTTACCTGCTTTTTCCTGTATATCCGGTGTAAGTAGTTGAAAGGACATGTGGCTTGGTTTAACGGTTAACAGTTGGTTGCTCTTCCTTTACAATTCGTCCGTCCTGCATATAGAACACACGGTTGCACCTGTTTGCAAAAGAATCATCGTTTGTAATTACTAGAACTGTTGTAGCAGGTATTTCCTGAAACAGGTATTGCTCTATTTTCCTGCGGCAATCAGGATCAAGGCCAAGCCAGGGTTCTTCAAGTAACAGGAGTTTGGGCTTTGATACCAGCGCTCGTAACAAAAGCACCTTTCGAATAACGGCACTGGATAAGCGATTTCCGACGGCATCAATTTGTGTATCGAAACCTTTTTTGAGCGATGCAATGAATTCACTGATGCCAAGTTTTGCAGCCAACAAATTAATTTGTGATGTTGTAATAGTCGTATCACCCAGTGTAATATTTTCGTATAGCGTGCCCTGAAAAATTTCCTGCTGATTAAATAGTATTCCCGTTTCGGCACGCAGCAATGCAGGATTGTAATTTCCGATCGGTATCTCATTGATCAGAATATTTCCCTCAAAATCGGAATACGCACCAGTCAGTAATTTCAGAATAGTTGATTTCCCCGAACCTTCGCCTCCTCTGATACATACTTTTTCACCTGCATTAATTTTAAATGACAGCTGATGAAGGATTGGTCGTTGATCAGTATAACTGAAGCTTAGATCGTTCACTGCAATTGCTACTCCGCCCGTGGAAGCATCAAGCCCCAATGTACCTTCCGGTTCAAGCGGCTTGTCGATTACTTTACCTAATTTTTCAACTGCCGTTAAAATATCATAGATCTTATCTAAACTACGTATCAGTTTTTCTACTGAAGCCAGCACAATCAGTATTACAATTTCAGCAGCAGCAAATTGTCCCACGTTAATTTCATTGCTTACCAGCAACAACGCACCAACAATCAACATTCCTGCAGTAATGAGAATTTTAAACCCGATCATTGACCAATACTGTAACAGCAATACCCGAAAATGACTCGTGCGTGCATGCAGGTATTTCGTAACCAGCACATCTGTTTTATCAACGGGTAAAGAAGAACCTCGAGAAAACTGAAATGATTTTAATACCCGTGCAATTTCTTCAAGCCATCCTGCCACTTCGTATTTGTATTCACTTTCATCCAGGCTGGTGGAAAGCCCCTTGGCATAGGTAATGCGTATAATTAAAAACAAGATGAGTAATACCAGTAAACTGAAAACGATGAAGACGTTCGCATACAGCGATAATAAGATCAACCCAAACAATACCTGTATCAATGCCGCCGGAATATCGAGCAATAAACGGCTTAAGCTTTTTTCTAAATTAACTGTATCGAAAAAACGGTTTACAAACTCAGGCAAATAATACTGATCGATCTTCTTAAGATCAAGACGGGGAATACGCCATGCAAATTCAAATGAATAACGTGTGAAGATTCGCTGCTGAATTTTCTCAATGATCTTCATTTGGTTTACCTGCAGCAAACCGGTAAAAAATACACTGAGAACAACAAGTATAATTAAAACTATAATGGATGTAGACAAACGGCCGGCAAGCACAAAATTGATAATGGCCTGCACACCCAATGGTACAGCAAGCTGCAATAACCCTGCAAGAATTGCATAAAAATAAATTGCACCAATCTCCGTTCGCTCCAGGTTTAATACCTGTAATAAGCGTTGCAGCGGACGTTTCAGGTCCTTCGCTGCCTGGTAATTTGCCATTAATAAAACCGTTATGTTAAAGAAAGTTGTCGATTTGAACCCGTTCGTTTGAACAGGTTTTAAAATCGTTTGCAAAACAACAGCATTTCGCAAAAATTGTTAAACGCTGTTGATTGATTTTGTTTTTTTTAACAACTAACGGCTATCAACACTCGGGAAGCGCAATGGGGATATTGATGGCTAACCCACCTTCGGCCGTTTCTTTATACTTGTGGTTCATATCTTTTGCAGTATCCCACATGGTTTTTACAACCGCATCTAAAGAAACTTTTGCAAAATCAGGTGTGCTTTGTAATGCAAGTTGAGATGCAGTGATGGCTTTGATAGCACCCATCGTATTCCGTTCAATGCAAGGAACCTGCACGAGTCCTGCAATAGGATCGCAGGTTAAACCAAGATGATGTTCCATAGCAATTTCACTGGCCATTAAAACCTGTCGTTGTGTGCCACCCATGCTTTCAGTTAATGCAGCCGCTGCCATTGCGCTTGATACACCAATTTCTGCCTGACAGCCACCCATAGCTGCGGAAATAGTCGAACCCTTTTTAAAGATGCTGCCTATTTCTGAAGCGGTCAATAAAAAACGGATGATCTTTTCATCATCGGCGCCGTCACAAAAACAAACATAATACATCAATACTGCCGGGATAACACCCGCTGCACCATTGGTTGGTGCTGTTACGACACGTCCGAACGAAGCATTTTCTTCATTAACTGCTAACGCAAAACAGCTTACCCAATCGAGTGTGTATTTAAAATCATTTCCACCACTACTAATGGCTTCTACCCATTCGCTAAAATCAGTATAAGGCTTTTGCTGCAATAATTTTTTGTTTAAACCAGCACCCCGGCGTTTTACATTTAAACCGCCAGGCAGATAACCCTCAGCATGGCATCCCCTGAAAATACATTCCCGCATTACCCGCCATATGTTCAGTACACCTTGTCTTGTTTCTTCTTCGCTACGCCATGCATTTTCATTTTCCATCACCACTTCACTAATAGTCATTCCTGTTTTCATGCACCAATGCAACAGGTCTTCGGCCTTATCCACAGGGAAAGGCAATTGCACCTGTTCGTTACCGGTAGCTTCTTCTTTTTCTTTCACCACAAATCCACCACCAATAGAATAATAAGTTTCAGCGATGGAATTACCATCATGAAAAGAAGCAAGAAATGTAACTGCGTTAGGATGATAAGGAAGACTTTCCGTCATTAGAAACTCAATATCCTCTCTCGGATCAAATTGTATTTCATGTTTGCCACCCAATACTATTTCTTTCATCGCCGCAATATCATTGATCTTGGCATCAATGGAATGTACATCAAAGGTTACAGGATCATCCCCCGATAAGCCCAACTGAATGGCAACATCTGTTCCATGTCCTTTTCCTGTTTTTGCCAATGAACCGTACAGCAACACCCGCACAGTTGCCACTTGTTCTAATGGCTGTAGTGCTTGAATGGATTGGACAAAACGTTGCGCTGCACGCCATGGACCAAGTGTGTGACTGCTGGATGGACCAACACCGATCTTAAACATATCAAAGACGGAAATAGGTTCGTATGACAAGTGATTGAGTTTTTACAAAAGTAAGTAAACAAAAAAGCTCCTCGTTTATTAAGGAGCTTTTTAAGTATTGTATATTCCTGATTATTGATAAACTGTTACAATCTCCACATCAAAAATAAGCATGGCATTCTGAGGAATAGTGTACAAACCTGTGTTGGGATTAAAAGACCCTGCCGCACCATAAGCAAGGGAAGATGGAATATACAACCTGATTTTTCCTCCTTCACCAATTAACTGCATGCCACGGTTCCAACCTTCAATTAGACTACCAAGTGAGAAAGAAGCCGTAGCTGATCCTGTTGTTTGGTCGAAAATTGTTCCGTTTGCAAGTTTACCAGTGTACTTTACTACAACAGTATTGCACAGTATTGGTTTTTTGGTGTTGCCCGGTGCGTCAATTACATAATACATACCTGAAGTGCCCAATTCTGTGGTGCCGGTAATATTATTTGTGGCAATATAATTTGTCACTACTGCTTCCTCCTGCGCAGAAGCAGATGTATTCTCAGCCGAGTACGGACACTCATCCTCATTTTTCTTTTTACACGCAGTTAAAATCATTACTGCCATTATTAATCCAAATGCATACTTCATATTATCTTATTTGTTTTTATTCAAAATTCACCAAATCTTAAAAATGACAATCATTCTTCTTCTAACGTTGCCTCAGCATTTATTTTTTGCTGAAGTTCATTATATCGCTGCTCATTCATCTCCCACTTAAACCGCATTTTGAAAATGCCATAGAACACCACCACAAGCAAAACTGCAATGAGGATAATGGTCAATTGCGAGCCCGATACATAAGGCATGTTTTTATACCAACCCCGAAACATCACACTCAGCAAAATGGGAAAGCCAAAAGCCAATCCTAAAGGCAAACCAATCGTAAGCTGGCTCAACAATCGTTTTTCCTTGCTTCGGTTTTGCTCCCACCACTCCATAAATTCCTTTTCGTCTGCCGATAGCATGCGCCGTTTTTTTTGCAAATGTAAGCAAGACCGCCCAGCCATCTCTTTCTTTAACGAAGAATTGCAGCAACAGTAAAATCACTGATTTTGCTGGTAGAGGGGTGTTAAGTTGACCAGGTTCTGGTATTTCTATGATAAAAGCAGGTTTTTAAGTATGTTTGAAAAAAATTATCCGTGAAAATCCAGGAAATATTATCACAGTATCTGTATAAGGAGAAAAGTCTTACCCTTCCGGGACTTGGCCGTTTCGATCTTAATCCTTCGGTAAACATTTACGATTTAAAAGAAGAAGGCTGGCCGGCCGATACCATTTCATTTACTACCAATCGTAACGCTGTTGCAGATGAAAGCCTGTTGCAGTTCCTGATGCAGCAAACGGGTAAAATGAAGCCTTTGGCCATGAGCGATCTTGAATCGTATGTTAGCAATGGCATGCAGCTGATCAATATTGGTAAACCTTTTCCTATTAAAGGCATTGGATCTATTAATAAAACGAAAGACAACCAATACGTATTTGAACAAGGTAGCCCTGCATTAGAAAAGATTGATTCTATTAATACCGATCATGTTCGTGATCGTACAGTGCTAGTTGAAGGCGAACGGGAAATCGATTTTTCACATGAAGAACGCAAAAGTTCGAAAAAGCCAATCATTATCTTAGGTAGCATAGTCGCCTTGGCATTGGTTGGATGGGCAGTTTATCTGGCCATGTTCCGAAATAAACAACCAGAACCTGTTGAGCCAGAATCAAATCTTACTGAACAGATCACACCGGTTGACACGACGGCCACACAGCCTGATACTACTGCAATAATAGCGCAGGACTCATTATTACCTGCTAATACTCCATCGGTAATTGATACAGGATCACTTAAACTTGTAATTGAAACAGTTTCTACAAAAAGTAAAGCTGATGCACGCATTGCATTTCACAAAACAAGGGGAAGAGAACTTTCGTTAAACATGAAAGACAGCAGCAACTATCAACTAATACTGCTGGTACAAAAATCTCTTTCTGATAGTACCAAAGTAAAAGATTCGCTCCGTAATTGGTATGGCATTAAAGCACAAGTTTTGAAACCTGGTAACTAGTATGAAAAAGCAGGCTGGAATCATCTTTGGTATTTATGCATTGGTGGTTTTGCTTGAATTGTTTTTCATCTATTTTAACCAATCGCACTTACGATGGTTTACTAAACCATTGCTGATGCCTTTGCTGATGCTGGGTTTCTCTATTTCAACTGCACAACGAAACAATACATTATTCTTTCTGATAATGGCCGCCTTGTTTCTTTCATGGTGCGGCGACGTGTTGTTGCAAATGGAAGGCATGTTTATTCCCGGATTGGTTTCGTTTTTACTGGCGCATGTGTGTTACATCATCTACTTTACCAAAACAGGAAAAGGAAAGAAAGGACTTGTGCAAGCGAAGCCGGTTATTTTATTACCTGTGCTGATTTACATTCTCCTTTTTCTTTGGTTGCTGTTTCCCTATCTTGGTGCACTAAAAATTCCTGTAACGGTGTATGGTATTACCATTGGCACTATGCTCTTGCTTGCGTTAAATACAAAACATAAGTTGGCTGGTACCACAGCTTCCCTTTTTATTGCAGGCGCATCGTTGTTTGTTATTTCCGATTCGTTGCTTGCTGTGAACCTGTTTGCTTACAAGCACATGTTGTTGAGCTTACTGGTAATGATCACCTATGCTTCGGCACAATACTTTATTGTAAAGGGAGCTCTCGCTAACCGGGATCACTAAAAACACTCATTTCAATTGCGTAAAAAGAAAAAACAAAAATTAAAAGAACAGCAGTTCTGGAGCACATTTGCCTTTTTCAGCAAACCACAGTTGCCCGATAGTATTCCAACACATCTTGAACGTGTAAACTTCCGTATTTGGGACCGGGTAACGGATGAAGAAATAGAATTGATGGTTACACATGTACAATCGATCGATATGCTTGATCTTGATGAGACAGAAATTACAAACGATGCAATTGAACAATTAACAAAACTCAGCTTCATTAAAGAATTACGGTTGAAAGGATGCAATGATATTGATGACGATGCCATTTCGCATATCAACACCCTCAACGGACTTGAACTATTACACCTTGGTGGCACATCAATTACTGTAAATGGCTTGTTGCAGTTAAGTGCTGATCATCCATTCCATACCTTGTTGGTGAGCGTTGATGATTCAGAAAAAGAGTTGAACAATTTAACCATACTTGCAAAGCGCTTTCCCAAATGTCAACTTATCGTCAATCACAAAGATTTTGTTTTACCGAAGGCCGATGATGATTGGTCTGAGTATAACTTTACTGCATGACAAACGAATTGATGCGGGACATTACCAGGTTGAAATCCATTGCTGATCTTGGTTTGCTTTACCACAACAACGAATTTGATAAAGAACGTTATGAAGAATTAAGAGAAATTTCGTTGCGGATGCTGAGCAGCTTCAGCAAACAAAGCGCAGATGAGCTTCATACTTTACTACCTGTTGCAAAAGATTATCCAACCGTAAAAGTTGATATTCGGGCACTCATTTTATCAGCCGATAAAAAAGTATTGCTGGTAAAAGAATCAATGGATGACAAATGGAGTTTGCCCGGCGGCTGGGCCGATGTTGGCTACAGCGCCAAAGAAACCATCCTCAAAGAAATAAAAGAAGAAACCGGATTAGATGCAGAAGTGAAACATTTGATGGCTGTGTTCGATAAGCACAAACACCCTCATCCGCCAGAACCGCATTATGTGTTTAAGCTGTTGTTCTATTGTAAAGCAGTTTCGTCTCAACTGCAAACAGGATTTGATGTACTGGATGTTGGTTATTTCTCCATGAATAAATTGCCTGAACTTTCAACCAATCGCATTCTTCAATCGCAACTGGAACTTGTTTACAATAAAGTAATGCAGAACGATTTCGAAACTTATGTGGATTAAAAAAGCAACTCCCGCCAAGGCGAGAGTTGTTTTTTTAGTAGATCAAATAAGGATTATCAAATGAATCATCATCCCTACGGTTGATCTTTTGCAATAAGCTTTTCAACTTGTGTTTCAATTTTTGCATAAACGCTAAAAGCATGTTTCCTGTTTTCATGTTGCATGTTTTTAATCGTGATGAATTATTGAAATGCAAAGTCCCCCGTTTTACCAGAGGACTTTGGTTGTATTTTAAGCTGTTACTATTAAGCTGAGTGATTGAGCTGGCTTACTTCGTACTTCCAACTTCTCACTTCGTACTTATTTAGTAACCACCCATGCCGCCCATATCAGGAGCGCCATGTGCATGTGGCTCTTCTTTCTTTGGTTTATCAGCAATAACTGCTTCTGTTGTTAACAACATACCAGCGATTGATGCTGCATTTTCCAAAGCCACACGGCTTACTTTGGTTGGATCAATTACACCAGCCTTAAACATGTTTTCGTATGTTTCAGTGCGTGCATTGAAACCAAAGTCGCCTTTGCCTTCTTTGATCTTTTGTACAACGATAGAACCATCAATACCTGCGTTAGCAGTTAATGTGCGGATAGGCTCTTCCAAAGCACGACGGATGATCTGCATACCGGTTTGTTCGTCTTCAATTTGTCCACGAACTTTTGCTTCCAATGCATCTAATGCACGGATGTAAGCAACACCACCACCGGGAACGATACCTTCTTCAACCGCAGCACGGGTTGCATGTAATGCATCATCAACACGGTCTTTCTTTTCTTTCATTTCAACTTCAGTAGCAGCACCGATGTACAATACAGCAACACCACCTGCCAACTTCGCTAAACGCTCTTGTAATTTTTCTTTATCGTAGTCAGAAGTTGTGTTTTCAACTTGTGCTTTGATTTGATTTACACGTGCAGTGATATCAGATTTTTTGCCTTTACCACCAACAATTGTTGTGTTGTCTTTATCGATCGTTACAGAAGAAGCCTGACCTAAGTAAGAGAGATCAGCATTCTCCAGTTTGTAACCTTGCTCTTCGCTGATAACTGTACCTGCAGTGAGGATAGCGATATCAGTAAGCATTTCTTTTCTGCGGTCACCGAAGCCAGGAGCTTTTACAGCAGCTACTTTCAATGTACCACGGAGTTTGTTTACAACCAATGTTGCAAGCGCTTCACCTTCCAGATCTTCTGAAATGATCAACAACGGACGACCGCTTTGAGCAACTTTCTCCAAAATGTGAAGAATATCTTTCATTGCAGCGATCTTCTTATCATAGATAAGGATGTACGGGTTCTGCAATTCCACTTCCATTTTTTCGCTGTTTGTAACGAAGTATGGAGAAATATAACCACGATCGAATTGCATACCTTCTACTACATCAACAGTAGTATCAGTACCTTTTGCTTCTTCAACAGTGATCACACCTTCTTTACCAACTTTTACAAATGCTTCAGCAATAAGTTTACCGATTGTTTCGTCGTTGTTTGCAGAGATAGTTGCAACCTGTTGAATTTTTTTGCTGTCGTTACCAACAGTTTGTGATTGACTTTTTAAGTTTTCAACCACCAGTCTTACCGCTTTATCAATACCACGTTTCAGATCCATTGGGTTTGCACCTGCAGCAACCATTTTCAAACCTTCGCTGATGATTGATTGCGCCAATACGGTTGCAGTAGTAGTACCATCACCTGCAATATCTGCAGTCTTAGATGCTACTTCTTTCACCATTTGAGCACCCATGTTCTCAATCGGATCTTCCAATTCAATTTCTTTTGCTACCGTAACACCATCTTTTGTTACAGCTGGTGCACCGAATTTCTTTTCAATTACCACGTTGCGGCCTTTAGGTCCGAGGGTAACTTTTACAGCGTTGGCTAATACGTCAACACCTTTCTTCATTTTATTTCTTCCCTCGATATCAAAGAAGATTTGCTTTGCCATATGAATACAATTTGAAAATTAAATAATTTGAAAATTTGATAATTGCAGAGTTTGAAATATGAAGATGTTGATTAGTGGAGTGTTCCAATTTTCAAGCCTTCAAATGTTCAAATTAAACAATCGCTAAGATGTCGCTTTCACGCATGATCAACAGATCATCGCCTTCAATAGAAATTTCAGTACCGGCATATTTACCGTAAAGAACCGTATCGCCAACTTTCACAGTTACGGGTTCATCTTTTTTACCAGGACCTGCAGCTACTACAGTACCACGTTGTGGTTTTTCTTTTGCAGTGTCGGGGATGATGATACCGCCAGCTGTTTTTTCTTCAGCAGGGGCAGGCTTCACAATTACCCTGTCGTGTAAAGGGGTAACACTTACCTTCTTAGCCATAGTTATTCTTGTTTTAGTTTTAAAATGAAATTAGTTCTTGCCCGTTTTACGGGGCAACGAAGGTAAGCGAATACAGTGCCACGGCGCCAGAACAGGTAAAATTTTCAGGAATGAGTATAAATCAGTAGCAAATCTCTCAATCTGGCAGAATATGAGCTAAGATGATTTGACAAATTTTCATTTATTGGTAAGGCTGCTAAACGGGGTCGGGGGTTGTGAGTTCTGTTATTTTGCTTGTTTGAAGGATAACTTCCTTTCGTTTATAGACTGCTTTTAACCGAAGTTCTTTTTCCTGGGAAGGGATAATAACAGCTTCATTTTTTGAAACAGGGTTTAATTGCAGCCGGTAAAGATGTTCGTTCTCTTTTGTTTGAATAGTGATTTTGTCACCAGTTTGATTACTGATGCCCACTTCAAAGCCTGAAAAAGCATTTATTTTTTCCGCAATAATGGTAAAGGCTTTGGCATTTATCCATGCGGTATCCCATGCTATATTTTCAGAAGTTGTTACCACGTAAACAAAATATTTAGTTTCAGGTTTTGACGGCATTTCTTTACCGTTTTCGTCCACAGCCACAATTCCCGGGTATGATGTTGCTGAAAAGGCATGCGTTTGCTTCACAACCTTTTTTGCATTTATGCAGGAAAGCAAGAAGAAAATCGCTACACAAAAAAGTTTTAGCGCTGATAAAAAATATCTATTCATACAGATTCAGAATATAAAGCCCGGAGATAACATCCCGGGCTTTATATTATTTTTTAATAACCTTAAAGTTTTGCATTTTGTCGTTGATCCGCATACTCAACAAATAAGTTCCGGCAGGTAAACTCATATCAGCTATTTCAAGTTGCGTATTGCCCGTTACTCTTCCAAGGCTCCAGGTTTTAAGTGTTTGGCCGCTAAGGGTGTAAAGTACCGCTGAAACAGCTGTTCTGTTTTCATTACTGATATCGAGATAAATCGTATTCAACACTGGGTTTTGAATCAGCCGTACAAAATTCTGCAGCCGGTCATTTACATTTCCTATACCCGTTGCAACGGCATCACTTAAAAAGAATCTACCACCACCCGTTACTGTTGCAGTGAAAAGTACACCGTTTCCTAAAGCCGTTGCAGTGGCTGGATAAATAACTGTATTTAAACTCGTGGCCCCTGCTGCAGTTGCCGCTGATGTAGATGCAATATTTATAGTGGAAGGCACTTTACCACTCAGTTCTGCCGTGGTAACATAAAAGCCTATCGTGTAGCTGGCAGTTGGATTGCTGCCCACGGATACATCAAATACCTTTTGCGAACGTTGGCCACCAAAATAATTTTGCCACAATGTTCCGGCATCCTGAAGCGTAATGCTGACACAACCTAATGAAGCAGTTGAATTGTTAACAATGCCAAGCAAATTATTAAAGCCCTGGGAATAATAATAGTGTAACCCGCTTCCGAAAATATAGTTCGTTTTTGTACGGCTTGCAACAGTCTCAATATTTGTGCTGTAGAGCACAGGAAAAATGATATCCGGCCGCACTCTGTCTGGAGTTGACCCCACCCCTGCCAGAAATCCGGTTATAATGTCACAACCTGAGAAGCTTGTACTATCTCTCGCCCAAAGCCCCGATTGAAATGTGGTGGTATTACTTGACACCGCATCACTTGCGGAACCACTGGTATTATCGTAACATATTTCCACTACAATATTGCTGACACCATCCCATGTAAATGGCGAAAGATTAAATGGAAAGTTGTTGATACCTACAACTGTTGAATGATTGCCCTGGTAACAGTTTGTAAGTCCGGTTTCAAGTACATTGGTGAAGCTGGCAAGGGTGCTGTTTTTTAATGAGATCCTTAAAGAATTAAAAGGTTGTGTACTGGCTTTGCTAACAACATTAAATGCAATTGAATTAAAAGGTCCTGCAGTTAATCCTGCAGCGCTTAGTTCTGCTGCGGTATAGATATATTGACTTCTGGCTTTTGAAAACTGTCCTCTGAACGGTTGAACATATGTTCCATAATTTGACGTACCAACAGTGAGATTGATTGTTCCATTTGAAACCGGCGCATTATCATTGTCGCCAATATACACTGTATAATTGGGCGACGACGGAGCAATGAGGGCATTTGTGCCGCCGGCCAGGGTATAAGAAAGCGTGAAAAATTCATTTGCATCTGCTTCTGCATCATCATAAATACGTACAGTTACCTGCTGCGAAGTTGTAGCGCCATTTAAAAAAGTAACCTGCTTTGATGGAGTTGCAAAGTTTCCATTCGTGGTAATATCATAATCTCTTCCTTCAACTGCAGTGCCGCCGGATACATTCAGTGTAACCACTGCATTCCCTGTTGGGGCAGCATCAATATTCATATTCAACGATACATCCCTGTAGTTACGACATCCATCAGTTGCAACGGTTGATTCATCATAGGGCCGGCTGTAAGAATAACTACCTGCAAAACGAATATAAGGCGCAGCTCCTGCAATGGAACTTGTCCATAACCCACGGCCATGTGTTGCTGCCAGCAATGTTCTGTCGCTAACACGGTACTGCAGCATATTTGTTTTTACAAAAGGAAAGCTGCTGTTTTGCACCCAAACTGTAGCAGCGCCATTAACATCATCTGTTTCAAAAACCCCAGCTTCTGTTGCGATGATGGCTTTGTCATTATCCTCGGGATGAAACATGGCCCAACGAACGGGCATATCAGGTAAATTACCATCAATTGCCGACCAGCTTGTACCTCCGTTTGTTGTTACCCAAATATTCTGCAAACCATAGTTTGAAAAAACTGCAATAAGATTATTATCGTTTGTGCCGGTGTTGACACAAGTTATACTGCCATTAGTTGGAAGTCCGCCACCAGCCGAAATATTTGTTGCTACAGGTGCTTCGGTATTGGCATTATCGACCTTGATAATTTTGCCGATGTTAGTTCCGAAATAAACCCGGTTGCTGGTATAAGGTGAAACTTTTACAGAGAGAATAACATCTGTTGCAAAGCCGGGCAATGGCACTGTTTTAAACGTTGAACCATTCTGAGGATTATCCCACTTCACATAAGTACCCGCATCGGCGCTTGCGTACATTTTATTATTCATGTCGTCATAATCAGTGGGGTTGATGAATTGACCGATTGTGCCCGAATAACTTATGGATTGCCAGTTATTCCCGCTATTTACACTTCTACGATAGTTGCTGCGGGTTGTGGCACTGAACTGATACGTAGGCTCATCTTCATCAATATGCACAAAACCCCCATCGCCCCCATGCACTTCTTCACTGGCGCTAAGTCCGGCTGATGAAAGTTTATGCGTTCCATTGTCCTGCGCACCTGCCAGGAAATAATTTGCGTTTGACGGATGAATTGCGCAGGAATAAAATTGTTTTATACGAAGGCCAATGTTCTTGTGCACAAATGTTGCCCCATTATCTGCCGAATAGAAAATACCGCCATCTGTTGCGAGTAATACCTGCGTACCATTCCATTTCACGCCGTGATGATCGGCATGAATGTACATTTCTGATGAACTTGCCCAATCAGATAGCTTTGTCCAGCTGGTACCACCATTTGTTGTGCGATGAAAATTTAAACCGCCCGCTATTACATTGTCGGTATTTGAGGTATCAACTCCAATTGCAAGACAGAACCAGCCCTGGCCTGAGCTCATATTGGTGGGGTTGGCTGAAAGAGCAGTCCAGTTATCAGCACCGTCGATAGATTTATAAAGTGTAGGTGTCTGAAAACTAGCGTTGGAAGGCAATGCATAAAGCGTGTTGCCGGCAACAGCCAGTTCGCAATTATAAAAATTGTTGGGAATAGGTGTAGTTGGAGAAGTCCAGGTTGTAGTAGTTACTGTTGCCGGGGCATCAGTAAAGAAATAGCCCGATGTTGCCGCCGTACTGTTGTAATAACCAACAACCACATGCAAACGGCCCGTGCTGCTTAAACTCATTTCGCTGATACGTGTCCCGCCACCAGTGGTTACTGGTGTAATATTCGTCCATGTTGCGCCGCCATCACCTGAACGCCTTAAACCGCTTCCACTGCCCAACGTGCCTACGTAAACATTACCTGCTCCGTCGCAAATGATCTTGGAGATATTATAAAACGTTGTTGTGTTACTTAACAAATTCCAGGTACTTCCCCCATCTGTACTTTTCCAAACACCCCCTCCCCGCACTGCGTCTGTATTGAATGCTTTTTCGCCCGTACCGAAATACATGATGTTTTTATTCACTGGATCTTGGCTTATTGCACCAATGGCAAGATTTCCAAAAAAATCATTGATTAAATTCCACGTAGGTGTAGTTGCCGTAATGTCGTTTGTTTTCCATAAACCTCCGCTTACGCTCCCGGCCCAAACTGTTTTGTTAGTTGCATCCGACAAATCAACCCACATCGACCTGATCCTTCCGCTGGTTACCGATCCTGAAGGTCCACGAAAATTACCATTGCTTGGTCCAATTACATCGGTATAAGGGCCACGTTCTGCCCATGATAAAGCATTCAATCGAAAGGGTATTCCCAGTTTTCTTTCAGCCGCTAATTTCTCATAAGCTGTAATTAACCGCTGCTTGGGTATGTATCCTAAACGAGGGTCTTTTGTTAATTGAAATTCCATTTCCTGCGACTCACGAATACCGTCCTCTTTTTCTTCAGACTCAGCCGATTCCTGTATAGGATCATCTGATTTCGTTTGACTTTTTTCGTTACTGCAGCTATTTATTATACAGGCACAGCAGAACACTGCAATAATGGATAATACTTTCTTCATGCTTTGTTGGTTGGGTACTTATTGAACGGGGCTTTCAACAAGCTTCATATTCAAAAATCAATAAATATCAAATATAAGGCAAAGCAATACTTATCTTTGCGGTTTGTTTAAACAAGTTCTTTCCACATGATCAGCAGAAGAAACATACGGGTAAAGGTGATGCAAACGTTGTACACCTGTTTTACCAGAGAGGGTGATATTACTAAAGAAGAGGCTATTCGTACACTAGACAAGCACATCGACCAGAGCCGTCAGCTTTTTGTTTCCCTAATTTACATACTAACAGAAACAGCACGTTACGCAGAAGCAGATGCCCGTCAAAAAGCATCTAAGCATTTGCCAACCGCTGCCGATCTGAATATCAACACCAAAATTTCCGGTAACACGTTGCTTTGGCAATTATTGGAAAGCCCGTCTTATGACAAGGCAGCGAAGGAAATAAAACCTGAGCTGATGGGCGCTGAAGATTGGATTCGGAAATTGTATTTCGAGCTCGTGGCATCGGAGCCTTACAAAGAATACATCCAGGTTGAAGGGCGTGAAAAGAAAAAGGAAAAGGAAATTCTTGAATTCATATTCACCGACCTGATGCTGCCAAATGAAGATTTTATCAGTTTTGTTGAAGAGCGCTTTCTCCATTGGGAAGATGATGCGGAAATGATCAATCTTTTAATGCTCAACCTGCTGCAAAAACCGCACACTGCCGATTTTCAGCAATTTGTTGGCAATGAAAAATTGAAATTTGCAAAAGATCTTTTGTTGAGTGTAATTGAGAAGGAAGAGGTTTGTAATGATTACATCAAGGATAAATTGGTGAATTGGGATCCTGAACGTACGGCCATTCTGGATATGATCCTGATGCGTATGGGTATTTGCGAATTCCTGTTCTTCGAAACCATTCCACCTAAAGTGACCATCAACGAGTATATTGATCTTGCAAAAGATTACAGTACACCCCAAAGTGGTCATTTTGTAAATGGTATTCTTGACAGCATTCATAAAGATCTGGCCACGCAGAATAAACTGCACAAAGTGTCTTTTAAGAAACCATAATGAAGGCTTTCCTTTACATTTGCAATCCGATAAATCACTACACATGAAACAATTGATCCTCTTATCTACTTTCATCGCTTTTCTTACTGCATGCGAAAATGCCGACAAGAAAGCTGCCGATGCTACTACTCCTGCAACAATTGAGCAAACTACCGCACCTGCGGCATCTATTGATGTAACAACTGTGCAATGGCTTGATTCTACACAGAATTTTGGCAAAGTAACAGATGGTGAAAAAGTAGTGATCACTTTTCATTTTAAAAACACCGGTTCAAAGCCGTTGGTTATATCAAACGTTCAGGCAAGTTGCGGTTGCACTGTTCCATCAAAACCAGAAGAGCCCATTGCACCAGGTGCTGAAGGAAAGATCACCGCAGAATTTAATAGCGAAGGCCGTGTTGGTAAAGCATCAAAAAATATTACTGTAACAGCAAATACAAAAGAAGGCATCACTGTTCTTATGTTTGAAGGTGAAGTACTTCCTAAAAAAACAAAATAAACAAACATGTACGAATTACTCTTATTTGCAGGCGATCCCAAATCAGGTGGTGGAAGTTTCCAGTTAGTTTTTCTTGGATTGATGATCCTGGTATTCTGGTTGTTCATGATCCGTCCACAAGCTAAAAAAGCAAAGCAACAAAAAACATTTATCGATAATCTTCAGAAAGGAGATAAAGTAGTGACTATCGCAGGTATTCATGGCGTTGTAAACAAAGTAAATGAAGACGGTACTCTTTCATTAGAGATCAACCCAGGTAGTTATATTAAAATTGAACGTAGCTCTATCAGCATGGATTGGACAGCGGCGCTGAACAAAACTGCTGAAGTAAAGAAATAACAACAGCCGATAATAAATAGCCGGTAGTTTATAGTCGCAGAAAAATCTGGCTAACGACTAAGGGCTACCGGCTATCGGCTTTTTACAACTTATGCTAAAGATTGGTTTAACAGGAGGAATTGGTAGCGGTAAAACCACCGTTGCAAAAGTATTTGAGGTGCTGGGTATTCCTATGTATTATGCCGATGAAGCCGCCAAAGAATTAATGCATACAAATGAGCTGTTAAAAAAACAGCTCATTTTACATTTCGGCAAAGAGACTTATTTCGACAATGGGCAACTGAACCGTAAACATCTTTCGTCTATTGTTTTCAGCAATAAAGAAAAACTTGAATTACTAAACAGTCATGTTCATCCTGCTACTATTGCTGATGCGAAAGAGTGGTTTGATAAACAGCGATCGGCTTACGTTATAAAAGAAGCGGCTCTTTTATTTGAAAGCGGAACATCAGAAGGACTTGATTATATTATTGGCGTTACTGCACCAACTGCATTGCGTATTAAACGTGTTATGGACCGTGATGGAGTAACTACCGAAGAAGTGAAAAGAAGAATGGCCAACCAGGTTGATGAAGCATTAAAAATGAAACTTTGCGATTTTGTGCTGCACAACAATGAACAGGAATTATTGCTTCCGCAAATAGTAACATTGCATAACCAATTGATCAAACGATCAACCCAACCATGAGCTTTTTATTTATCATCATTATTGCAGCAGGGCTTCCTTTTCTTACGGCACAGAGCTATAAGAACATCAAAAAAATGGAAGCTGAACTCGATGGCGCACAGATAGCCAAGATACCGGTGTACCTGCAATCGATGGTAATGCAGATTATTCTTTGCGTGCTTGCTTTCTTTGCCGCCCGCAGTGAAAAAGTTGAAATACCATTTAACAGCAATTTCAATTACATTTCCATTATTGCATCGGTTGCATTAATTGGTATTGCATTAGGTATTGCATGGCTATCGCAAAAATTCTCTAAAGAGAAAGACGAAAGCACACTTCATCATATTTTACCAGATACGAATCTTGAACGTCTTATCTGGATTCTTGCCTGCGTGGTTGCTGCATTTTGTGAAGAGTATATTTATCGTGGTGTATTGTTTCAGATGATCATGGGTTATATGGACAACATCTGGTGGCTTGCTGCATTGTTAAGTGCTGTAGTATTTGCATTTGGTCACGGCACACAAGGTGAGCGTGCTATTATACAGATCATTCCTTTTGCAGTAGGTTTTCAATTTCTTGCATGGATCAGCGGAGGATTATTATTACCAATGATCGCACATTTCATTTATAATATTTTGGTAGAAGTATTATTTGGCGATAAGATCAAAAAAGATGCAATAAGTCAATAGGAAATAGACAATTGACAATAAACAAAAAATCCTGGAATAAATCAATTTGCCTATTGCCTTTTGCTTATTTAGCAATCACCACCCAACTTTCTCTCCCCAACTACCCAATCCAAAATACTTATTAAGCGGCATGGTTAATCCTATTTGATTGTAGGCTGTGTTATTTTGAAAATGTGTGCGGGCATACCGGAATTGCAATTTTGAAAAAAGCACTCCTGCCCCCAATGAAAACCCTGTAAGTCCATTACCGCCGTTACTGACTTTTAATTCTTTTCCTCTTAAAATATTATAAGCTGCAGTTACTTCTACCCTTTCGCCAATTAGTATTTGTGTGGCGAAAACAAAATGCTGAAATATCTTATCAAGTGTGATCTTTTTGGTGGAAGCGTTTTCAAAACCATTTTCATTATTAAATAATGTATCGTTATACAAAATATCAAAACGATGTAAATGATGAGCAGTTACAGAAAAACGAATGGGTGCTTTCGCTAATCGTTTTGATATTCCTGCCTGAAGATCAAACGGTAATTCTTCCGGCTCAGCAGGATTGTATCGTTTCAATTGCCCGCCCATATTTACTGCCACAATACTTGCCTGGAAAAAATTGGCGGAATCCCGATACAATACACCCACATCGGCAGCAATAGCAGATGAACGATAAGGGCCATAATTGCTTGATAAGAATTTTAAACTCACCCCATATTTCCAGCGAGTAAGATATTCCCGGCTTGCCTGCAACTGAATAACAAAATCACGTGGCCGATAAACACCTTCAATATTTCCGGCAGCATCGGTTTGTTGTGTTGCACCATAATCGAAATAAAGAATGCCAGCAGCAAAATTTGTGTTTAACTTTTTATTTCTAAAAGCCATCATCCAATGCACATTTTTCACTCCAGCATACAACGCATTAAAATTTGCCGCCATTTGCGTATGCATACTTGAATCGAGGTGAGCCGGGTTAGAGAAAGCAAGTGAAACATCATTCGATTCGTTGGTGAGATTTATTCCGCCTAATGCAGATTGTTGCGGTGACGCAGGAAATTTCAGAAAGTTATATGCGGCTCTGCCACCCAGCGTTTGTGCAAACAAGCCAGCAGAAACAAACAAAACAAACACGAAAGAGATCAATCGATCCATAGCAGCATAACTAAGGCTGTAATTTAGGCAAAAAAATATCCCCCATGGAAATGGGGGAAGCTCTTTAACCCTTAAAACAACCAACATGAAATAAATTCGTGTCGTTGATTATTATAACAGCTCTTTACGAGCTTGGTTCACTAACATTAAAAATAATTACAACAATGCGAGGTCAAGTACCTGCTGCATTGTTTTTACATAATGAAATTTCATGCCCTTAATGTATAAGGAGTTGATTTCCTGAACATCCTTTTCATTTTGCCAGCAAAGCACTACTTCTTTTATACCTGCACGTTTCGCCGCTAATATTTTTTCTTTGATGCCCCCAACTGGCAGCACTTGTCCACGAAGTGTTATTTCACCCGTCATTGCTAAAAACGGTTTCACTCTGCGGCCGGTGAAAGCACTTGTGATTGCGGTGAGCATTGTAACGCCAGCACTGGGTCCATCTTTCGGCACTGCTCCTTCGGGCACATGAATATGAATGGTTTTCTTTTGAAATTCATCTGTGGAAACTCCAATCTTTTTGGCATTTGCCTGCAAGTAACTTAATGCAGTTGATGCACTTTCCTTCATTACGTTACCCAGGTTGCCGGTTAAGCGTAATTCTCCTTTGCCTTCTGCCAGGCTTGCTTCAATAAATAAAATGTCGCCACCAACCGCAGTCCAGGCAAGACCAACAGCAACACCAGGCATATTAGCCGTTTTATAAATTTCATTACTGTAGCGTGATTTGCCCAGTATCTTTTCAATATCGTTTGCAGTAAGTGTTGGTTTTAGCTTTTCCTTCATGGCATATTCTTTCGCCTGCGAACGCATGATAGAAGCCAACTGACGATCAAGTTCACGCACGCCACTTTCACGTGTATAGTCTTCAATCACCTTGCGTAAAACAACATCACTTATTTTAAACGGAAATTTTTCTAGACCGTGTGCTTCCTTTTGTTTTGGAACAAGGTAATTTTTTGCGATCTCAATCTTTTCCTCAACTGCATAACCACTCAGATCAATAATTTCCAACCGATCTCTTAATGCTGGCTGAATAGAAGCTAAACTGTTTGCAGTTGCAATGAACAATACTTTGCTGAGATCATATTCTAACTCGAGATAGTTATCGTAAAAGGTATGATTCTGCTCGGGATCCAACAACTCAAGTAATGCACTTGAAGGATCCCCACGAAAATCATTTCCCAGCTTATCAATTTCATCAAGAATCATTACAGGGTTTGATGTTTTTATTTTCCGTAATGATTGCAGGATGCGTCCGGGCATTGCGCCAATATATGTTTTACGATGTCCCCTTATTTCGCTTTCATCGTGTAAACCGCCTAAGCTAATGCGCACGTACTTACGGCCAAGTGCACTCGCTATACTTTTTCCCAATGATGTTTTACCAATACCGGGAGGGCCAAGCAAACATAAGATGGGACTTTTCATATCACCCTTCAATTTCAATACAGCCAGGTATTCAAGAATGCGTTCTTTTACTTTTTGTATACCATAGTGATCATGATCCAATACTTTCTTTGCTTTTTTCAAATCGTATTGATCAGCGGTATAATCACCCCAGGGAAGATCTAGCATGAGATCAAGATGATTATATACTACAGAATAATCAGGCGTAGAAGGATGCATACGTTCCAGCTTTTCAATTCCTTTGCGGAACATTTCTTTTGCAGCATCGCCCCACTTTTTTGCTTCAGCTTTTTTCTTCATCTCCTGGATCTCGAGATCATTCGCATCTCCGCCTAATTCTTCTTTGATGCTTTTCATCTGCTGTTGCAGAAAATAATCACGCTGCTGTTTATCCAGTTCCGTTCTTGTCTTGTTAGTTACCTTATTCTTAAGCTCAGTATACTGTAATTCTTTCTGCAATAACGTAAGCAAAAGTTCTGCACGATGTTTTATCGTGGTTGTTTCCAATAAGCGTTGCTTTTCAGAAATATCACTATTAAGATTATTACTTACGAAGTGAACAAGAAATGCAGGGTTCTCTATATTTTTTAAAATTATTGATGCTTCGCTGGGAATATTTGGCGACAGTTGAATGATCTGTGCAGCCATGTCTTTAATTGATCCTGCAACTGCTTTAAAATTTTCATCTTCAGGTGTTGGTTCTTCCTTCAACACTTCAATGTTTGCTTTAAAAAATGGATCATCGGAAGTAAGCATGTTAATGCGAAAACGTTTCTTTCCCTGTATGATTACAGTTGTTCCTCCATCTGGCATTTTAATCAACTTCACCACCTTTGCAATAGTGCCTGTATATTCAAGATCTATCACTGTGGGATCTTCCACATTACTATCTTTCTGCGCAACCACACCCACCAGCTTATTGGTTTTGTAAGCTTCATTTACTGCTTGGATGCTTTTGTCACGCCCAACAGTAATGGGCAATACAACACCCGGAAATAAAACGGTATTTCTCAGAGGCAAAATCGGCAACTCTTCCGGAATTTCAATATCCTCATCGCTATCACTCTCTGCTTCATTCAACGGAATGATGGGTAAAAAATCTACATCTTCATCGCCAGGTCTTAAAAACAAACTCTTTTCGTTCATAGTTTTTTCTTTAGTCATTTTGACAGATAAGCCCCTGTAAAAGGGGCTATCTTATCGCTAAACTTATATTGCCAAGATTAATGCCAGAGGCATGACCCTGAAAAATCTTCATGCATCTACTCTACAACTGCAAGTATGGGTTTACCTATACAACCGCTGGGCATTTGTATGCACAGTAAGGCCGCAAGGGTTGGAGCAATATCTGTCATATTCACTTCCTTATTGCTTTTGCCGGCTTTAATTCCCCAGCCATACCAAAGCAAAGGAATATGGCTATCATAGGGGTTCCACAAGCCGTGCGTTGTTCCTGTTGGGCCGCCATCTATCCAACCCGGCGCAAACATGATTTGTATATCGCCACTGCGCTTCGGATGCCATCCATTAGCAATACGTTCTTTTATCAATATTGGCATTGGTTGTTCTGTTACTTCATCTATTTCAAACACACGATCAACGCCTTTAATGCCTTTTGCATATTTGATCACTGTTTGAACAATAGCAGAACGATCGAGCTTGGCAGAATCAATTGCCTGGTTGTTAAGAGTTACCTGGTAATTGTAAGCACTCAATACAAGATTGTCAATGGAAAAAGCAGTTTTCAATTGTTTGTTCAAATCGCTCAGCATCCTGTTATCATCCACGGCGCCACCTGGCAATTTATGTTCTGTTGAAAAACCGGGCACATGTGCCACGCCATGATCTGCAGTTAGGAAACTTACATACTGTCCTTTGCCAACTGTTTTATCAAGATACTCAAACAACTCGCCAAGGTCTTTATCTAAACGTAAAAAACCATCTTCTGCTTCAATTGAATTAGGGCCAAAAGCATGGCCGATATAATCGGAAGAAGAAAAGCTTACAGCCAAGAAATCTGTGATGGCATCTTTCCCTAACTCTTCATTGGCAATTGCTTCTTTTGCCAACAACATGGTTATTGTGTTACCATAAGGTGTTGAAGAAATGGCACCATAATTTTTACCAACAAATGATTTCAAATTGTAAGGGAACCCTTTTTGATCTGCACCAAATGGCTTACCCTCATACAAATTTTCATCTTTTGTACTTTGCACATAACTGTTGATAGGATAAACAGTGTTCCAACCTTTTTCATAAAAAGCATCAGGATGTTTTTTATCATTGAATGATTGTACCCATTTGGGCAATTCATTCATATAATAAGTTGAAGTTATCCAGTTACCACTTCTTGAATCGTACCAGTAAGCAGCATTGGCACTATGACCTGCAGGTAAAATTCCTCCTCTGTCTTTTATAGCAATACCAATTACTTTACTGCGAAAATTTGTTGCCAATCGCAATTCATCACAAATAGTTGTTGCCAGCATGTTACGAGGACTCATTTCACCAGCAGTGGAAGTGCTCCCAACTGTTTTCACTGTTTTATCTTCAGCGCAATAAACAGTTCTCTTTTGTTCGTTATCAAACCAGGCATTGCCTGCAATTCCGTGAACCGCAGGAACACTACCAGTATAAACACTTGCATGACCACAACCTGTTATTGTAGGAACATAATTGATAAATGTGTTTTCACAGCTCATCCCCTGGTTCAGCATACGTTTAAATCCACCATTTGATGCATAGCGATCGTAGTAGCGGTAGAGATAGTCCCAACGCATTTGATCTACCATGATTCCCACTACCAGCTTAGGCCGATCAATACCATTTATTGATGTGGGTTTATTAGTGGACTTCTGCTGAGCGTTCACTTGAAGAAACGAGAATAACAGAAGGAAAAATGCAACAAAACGCATATGATTGATTTAGTGGGCAAATATACCTCTGAACGGCAGTAAGCAAAGCGGTTTTTCCCGAATAAACGGCTAACAGCAAGTCTTTATCAATCAGCTCCAAACCCTTACCTTTGCGGCAAATTTTTCACCCTTAACAATTTCATCATATGGCGGATATTTTTGAGAAGCTGATTAAGAATTACGGGCCCATTGGCCAACACAGAGAGCGTGCACATGGCTATTTTGCATTTCCTAAGCTTGAAGGCGAAATCAGCAGTCGCATGATGTTCAGAGGCAAAGAAAAAATTGTGTGGAGTCTTAACAACTATCTCGGTCTTGCCAACCATCCAGAAATAAGAAAGGTTGATGCAGAAGCAGCACAACAATGGGGACTTGCATACCCAATGGGTGCACGTATGATGAGTGGTAACTCAAACCTGCATGAACAACTTGAACAAGAGTTGGCGGAATTTGAGATGAAAGAAGATGCCATTTTGATGAACTTCGGTTACCAGGGTATCATGAGTGCAATTGATGCAGTGTGTGGTCGTCATGATGTGATTGTTTACGATGCAGAAAGTCATGCATGTATTATTGATGGGTTACGTTTACACCCCGGTCATCGTTATGTATTTAAGCATAACGATCTTGAAGATTTTGAAAAACAAGTGCAACGTGCAAGTACTTTAATTGAAAAGCAAGGCGCCGGTGGTATACTTGTTATTACTGAAGGTGTGTTTGGTATGGCTGGAGACCAAGGTAAATTGAAAGAGATCTGTGATCTGAAAAAGAAATACGATTTCAGAATATTGGTGGATGATGCACATGGTTTTGGAACACTCGGTAAAACAGGTGCAGGTGCAGGGGAAGAACAAGGGTGCCAGGATGAAATTGATCTTTACTTCAGCACATTTGCAAAATCGATGGCATCGATTGGAGCTTTCTTAGCAGGCCCACGTGTGATTATTGATTACATCCGTTACAATATCCGTTCGCAGATATTTGCGAAGAGTTTACCAATGCCCATTGTTGTTGGTAACCTCAAGCGTTTGGAAATGTTGAAGACCATGCCTGAGCTGAAAGAAAAGCTCTGGAGCAATGCACGCAAGTTGCAAGGTGGTTTAAAAGAAAGAGGGTTTGATATTGGCAAAACAGACAGTCCTGTTACACCGGTGTATATGAAAGGTGGAGTTGAAGAAGCTACTGCTATGGTGATGGACTTGCGTGAGAACTATAACATTTTTGCCTCGATTGTTGTATATCCTGTAATTCCAAAAGGACATATCATTTACCGTTTGATTCCATCGGCTGCGCATACCGATGCAGATATTGAGCAAACACTTACGGCTTTTTCTGAAACGAAAGCAAAGCTTGATGCCGGTGCATATAAAGTTGAAGCTATTCCGGATATGGCCGAAGATACCGTTACAGGTAAAAGATTTGATTATATGCTCGACAGACCGAAAAATAAATAATCTAAAGAGTATTTGAGAAAAGAGGCCGTATCAAGCGATGCGGCCTCTTTATTTAACAGGCATGTAGAAATTACGGTAAACTTTACGAGTTTTCCTCATATATGCTAATTGTTCCCTACTAGCGAATACGATACGGTTGTATTTTTCGTTTCTCTTCTTTATTTTCGGGCATAACTCAATCATAAAATCCGTTGAGTTTCGATCAGAAAACTGATATCGCTAAAAACCAATATTCTAATTCGACCCAAAAAAATACCACATGAACTGGCTTAGAAAAACCATATTACTAACCTGCTTACTTATTGCTGCGCTTTCATCATTTGCACAAATTGATACTGAGTTTTGGTTTGCAGCACCGGATATAACTTCATCCAGTAACAAAGACAAGCCGATTATTTTTCGCATCACTTCATTCAAAGAAGCTGCGACTGTTACTATATCCCAGCCGGCTGGTGGGGGTATTGCCACACAAATCATTAATCTTGCCCCCAATTCCAGTGCAAAAATAGATTTGACAAGTTCTATTAATCTTGTTGAATGTGCACCGGCGAACATCGTTCAAAATAAGGGTATAAGAATAACTTCGACGGCACAGATTTCTGCTTATTACGAAGTAAATAACGTAAACAACGTAGGCCTCAATCCCGAATTGTTCGTTCTCAAAGGAAGAAATGCCTTGGGAAATAGTTTCTTTATTTCATCTCAGAATTTTGGAGGAAATGGCGGCGGAACTCCTACTCCCTATTCATCATTCAATATTGTTGCAACAGAAGACAACACCAGCATTACAATAACGCCGACAAAAGATATTGTGGGTCATGCTGCGGGGGTACCCTTTACAATTACACTTAACCGTGGCCAAACGTACGCAGCCATTGCAACTTCGCAAGCAGCTGCTCAGCATCTCGAAGGATCACGGGTTACTTCAACGAAGCCTATTGCAATTACTTTAGCTGATGACTTTATCAGTTCTCCCGGATTTGGCTGCTCCGATTTGATTGGAGATCAAACAATACCAGTAAGTATTACGGGCACTGATTATATCGCCACTAAAGGTTATTTATTAGGGAATCTTGAAAAAATATATGTGACTGCCACAGCAAATAATACCACGATATCGCAAGATGGGATTGTCGTTACTACACTTAATGCGGGTCAATCGTTTCAAATAAATCTTGCAAACAATTCGACATTTATTCAAGGTTCTAATCCAATTTATGTTTACCAGGTTTCAGGTATTGGATGTGAATTAGGTGGAGCAATTTTACCCCCAATAAAATGTACAGGTAGTCTCTCAGCTACTTATGCAAAAAGTACAAACCGGGAAATATACATGAATGTGATTGTACGCAGTGGAGGCGAATCGTTTTTCAAGGTAAACAACAATAGTAGTGTAATTACAGCAAATAAGTTTACGCCTGTTCCTGGTACTGCCAATCAATGGTTAACTGCAAGCATTCTGTTGTCTAATTCATTTTCACCACTTGATTCACCCGTTACGGTAACCAACACCCGCACATTTTTTCATTTAGGAATTTTAATGGGAAACGATAGAGAAGGAACAGGTTATGGTTTCTTCAGCAGCTTCAACAATAATTACGCAAATGCAAGCACTACCACGCCATTCATTTGCGATGGTGGTAAAATTGCACTTTTTGCCGATACCCTATTAACAGCAACATATCAGTGGGCCGGGCCAAATGGATTTAGCAGTAATCAGCAAAACCCTGTCATTAACAATGCAACCACTGCAAGCGCAGGAAAATATTACCTCACTGTATCGTTACCCGGTTGTGGCAATCAACTCGACTCTCTAACAATTGGTATTGGCGGAAGCAAGACATCAACTGTAAATCGAACCATTTGTGAAGGCGATACAGTGGAAGGTTATACAACCAGCGGAACATATATCGACACACTAAACACAGCTCTTGGTTGTGATAGTATAAGAACATTAAACCTGATTGTATTGCCGAAATCTGTTCTTACGCTTACACAAACTATCTGTGAGGGAAATTCAGTTTTCGGTTATACAAAAAGTGGAATTTATATTGACACGTTAGTGGCTGCAAATGGTTGCGACAGTATCAGAACAATCAATCTTACTGTATTTCCCCGAGCCAAATCAACAATTACGCAAACTATTTGCCAAGGACAAACCTATCTGGGTTATTCAAAGGCAGGAACTCATATAGATACATTGATTGCAGCAAACGGCTGTGATAGCATAAGAACATTGATATTAAAAGTTGACACTCAACCGAGGCCCAATCTCGGTCCTAATAGAGAGCTATGCGTTGGCGATACTATTCAACTTTATCCCGGTCTATTTGCTACTTATCTCTGGCAAGACAACTCAACCAACGATAAGTTTACAGTTAATCAAACAGGAACATATTCTGTAACTGTAACTAATGCTTGCGGTTCAGCTTCCGATAATGTCGCAATAAATAGTGTTGATTGCGTGATTCTCTTTCCCAATGCATTTACTCCAAATGGTGATGGAAGAAACGATTACTTTAAAATTCTAAACGCATTTAATCTCACCGATTATAAGTTGACTATTTACAACAGGTGGGGACAATTAGTATACTCTACTAACGATTTCAAACAAGGATGGGATGGTCGACTAAAAGGCTTGCCGCAAGATCCGGGTATGTTTGTTTACTATTCCAGCTATAAGAAAGACAACATTCCGGTTACTACCAAAGGAACATTCATCCTGATCAGATAAATTAAAACTTCAGCAAAAAATAAAAGCCACATCAAAAGATGTGGCTTTTGCATTTATCAACTAAATTTCTTTTAGCGAAGATCAACAACTTCTACTCCTGGATATTTTGCTTTATCAAACACAAATTGCGCATCCGCAACAGTAGCTTTACCGTTAAGCGTGGCAACAGTGTAAGTATATTTGTTTCCACTTTTCTCCAACACTTTTGTACTGTAAATTGTTTGCGCAAGCTTATCTACCCAAACAATTACTTTGAAGAAAGATTTTGTTTTATCAACTGGTGTCAACTCAATTTCCTGTAAGGTTTTACCTGCTTCTTTCTTTTCTCCATTTAGTTTGTAAAGAAAATCTTTATCATAAAAATTGGTAAACAACTTCTGTGGTGTGATAGAATTTTGTGAAGCATCGTATTTCGAAATGGTTACTTCATTCACCGATTTATCGTAATTCCAGATATTGCTTCCATCGCAATAAATGTCCTGGCCACCTGTAATGTTTACACGATATTTCGTTCCTTTTGTAAATAAAGATCCTTTCTTAATACCCAATACTTTGCCTTTCCCATCTTCATTTTTAAATGAAAAAGTTGCCTGAACCGCTTTAAAGGTTTTGAACTTTGCACTTACTGCGTCAAGAATTTTTTTGGCTGCCGGATCGCTTTTGCCAAGACTCTGATTCTGAGCCATGACAGACAAACTAAATATTGCAGCTATTGCTGTTAAAACTGTCGCTTTAAATCTAATTGCTTTCATTCTGTTCCCTGGTTTTTATATATGGATCGTTTGCACAATCCGGTTGTTTAGTATTCAGAGTGCTCACCAAACCGATTGGTTGCAACTAAAAAACTTAAGAATTTGTAAAGGATGTTAAACAAATCTAAGGCCGCAAAGATAGGCATCTGGCTGAAAAAGGTTGAGCGGGTGCCGGCTGGGAAACTTTAACAACTACCCCATCATTTCAAGGTGCTGATTTAGCTCCGATTCTGTCTTGATCAACACGTCCCTTGCCTTACTTCCCTGGCTTGGCCCCACAATCCCGGCTGCCTCCAACTGATCCATTAAACGGCCGGCACGGTTATAACCCAGCTTCATACGGCGTTGCAGCAACGAAGTAGATCCAACTTGGTTTTGCACGATCAAACGGGCAGCATCTTCAAACAGTGAATCCCTGTCAGACAAATCAAAGTCTTTACCCTCCAACTCTTTTTCATCAACATATTCGGGAAGCAAGAAAGCCTGGGGATAGCCACGCTGCTTACTGATGAACGAAACAATATCATCCACTTCTGGTGTATCAACAAAAGCACATTGCAAACGGGTAAGTTCACCATTGTAACTAATGAGCATATCACCTTTACCGATCAACTGCTCAGCACCACCCGTATCAAGGATCGTACGACTGTCGACCTTAGACGATACTTTAAAAGCGATCCTTGCAGGGAAGTTGGCCTTAATTGTACCCGTGATAATATTTACCGAAGGACGTTGTGTGGCAATGATCAGATGAATACCAACAGCACGGGCTAACTGAGCCAAACGTGCAATAGGCATTTCAACTTCTTTACCCGCCGTCATGATCAAGTCCGCAAACTCATCAATAACTAATACAATGAACGGAAGATACTGATGGCCTTTTTGCGGATTTAATTTGCGTGCAACAAATTTCTCATTGTATTCACGCAGGTTACGACAGCCTGCCTCTTTCAACAAATCGTAACGGTTATCCATTTCAATACACAACGCATTTAATGTGTTGATCACTTTCTTTGTATCGGTAATGATCGATTCATCTTCACCGGGAAGTTTCGCTAAGAAATGATTTTCAATATGGCGGTATAAACTTAATTCTACTTTCTTTGGATCGATCAGTACAAACTTTAATTGTGATGGATGTTTTTTATACAACAGAGAAACGAGTATTGCATTCAACCCAACAGATTTACCCTGACCGGTTGCACCAGCCATAAGCAAGTGAGGCATGGTAGTAAGATCAACGATAAAGTTTTCGTTGTCGATCTTTTTCCCAATTGCAATAGGCAAACCAAAATTATTATGCTGAAATTTTTCTGAAGACAATAATGTTTTCATACTCACAACTGTCTTCTTCACATTCGGCACTTCAATACCAATTGTTCCCTTACCAGGAATCGGTGCAATAATACGAATGCCTAATGCGGCAAGACTCAATGCAATATCATCTTCCAGATTTTTAATTCTTGAGATACGCACACCCGCAGCAGGAACAATTTCATACAATGTTACTGTTGGCCCAACCGTTGCAAATATTTTCTGTATTTCAATATCGTAATTTCGGAGTGTACTGATGATTTGGTTTTTGTAACTCTCCAGTTCGTGTGGATCCTGAACAATTTTTTCACTACCGTGATTTTCCAATAAATTCAGCGAGGGGAATTTATAATCTTTCAAATCAAGAAACGGATCGTAAGGCGGTAAATTCTCTACTACTTTTTTAACCGGAGCTTCATCACCATCTTCTTCTTCCTCATCATCCGTTATATTTTTTATTTCCAATGCAGGTCCTACTTCATCTTCCTCAATTTTCGACGGTCTTTTCGGTTTTTCTATTGCTGGAATATCCATTTCCACCACAGGTTCGTTTTGCGGTTGTTCCACCACAGGAAGCGGTGTGGCAGCAATAATCTCTTCTTCTCTTTCATTAATGATAAAACCATGAAGAGAATTTTCTTTTTCTTCTGTTAACGGAAGCGGTGTAAAAGATGATTCTTTTTTGAGTTGATTTTTTGCCGTTTGCTCGTTTGCAAATTTTTCATTTACGTCGATAGCTACCCGTTCCGCAATTTCTTCAGGTAAAGCATCAACAACAATTTCTTTCGGCTTGCGTGCAGGCAATTTAAACACCGGGTTAAATCGCCAGATGACGTATGAAGCAGCAGCCAATGATAAAATCAAACCTGTGCCCGCTGTACCAACAAAACCATTTAACCAACTTGCTGAATAATTACCAAACGCCCCACCCCATGGAAAACCAAACCCTTTCATAAAAAATGAAAAGAATACGGGCAACACCAACAACCCAACCAAGACATATTTCAGGTTGCGTGCCATCGAAAATATTTTTTTACCGAATAAGAAATTGGTACCGATGATAAAAAAGAAACTACAGATAAGATAAGATGATACGCCAAATCCTTTATAAAAAAACAAATGGGATACCCATGCGCCAAAACGCCCCAACAGGTTTGCAACTGTTACTTCTTCGTCAAACAATACACCTGCTCCGTGACGAAGTACCTTATCCTGGTCTTCTTTCCAGGTAAACAGATAAGATGTAAATGCAATAAACAACACAAGAGAAACAATGAGCAAAGCAATACCGGCGATCTTGTGCGTTCGCTCATCCTTCACCAATTCCTTTACATTTACCTGCTCCTCTTTTTCCTGCTTCAACTGTTCAGGATTTTCCTTTTTCTTCTTGTCTTTCGTGCGGTTTGAGGCCATAAAAACAAAGATAAAGAATGGAAACATCCTAACAACAGGCAAAAGGAATCTGCTTTGCCCAAAAATTTCTATCTTTCTGCTGAACTTTCTGCTGCATGAAAAAATACTGTTTACCCATTATTCTGCTGTTCCTGAATTTTTCCGTGGCTCATGCCCACCAGGATACAAGTTTATCAGTGATCTACACCTCAAAGGTTATTAACCTGCATTTTCTTCAGCCGAACATGCACGTGTTTGTTGATAAGCAAAACAACACCGATATACAAACGCTTCGTGGTTCAATGTTCCTTCACCTGAACGAAAAACCAAAACGCAGCATTTCAAAAAATTACCTCAGCGGTTCAAATATTTACCTTCTTTTCTGGATCAATAATGATGAAGACAAGCCACGCAACTTTTACATTTCGCCCGGGATTTATGCCAGGGAATGCGTTGTTTTTTCAAGGATCAATAACAGTTACCCATGGAAAGAAATTGAAGGCCAGATCGATCCTTCTAAAAATGAAAATGCCTATCGCTATTTTACAGTTCCGCCCGGTGTGGAAATGCAAATACTGGTGCGTTGCCGCTATGCACGTGCAGCAGTAGTGACGTTAAGGCCTTTCCTGATCAATCCTATTTATTTTGACGATCATGTTAATAAAATTCATAACAACTGGTACGGTTTAAACACATTCACCTATTTATTGTGCGGGTTAATGTTAATGATGTTGCTTTATTCTTTCGCCAACTATGTGCAAAATTATAAGCGATCGTTTCTCTATTATTCAATCTATGCTTTATCTATAGGAGCATTGCTTTTTTTGAAAGCAGTTCTATACCAAAGATCCATACCATTCAATTTCTTTTATGAAGAATATTTCGATTACTTTCTTCAAATAATAGGTTACATTTTCTATATCGGCTTTACCCGGATGTTTCTTGATACGCCGAAGAATTACCCGTTGTTGAATAAGATATTCATTATGGCCGAAGTAATATTGGCTGTATTTCTTACTGTTTTTACAATTTTATATTTCACAGGTGCATCTTATGGCAAGCTTGAATCGACAGAGAATGCAAGTAAGTTCTTTCTCATCTTCCTCGGAATTATGTACCTCGTTTTGGGAATTGTGAAACGCAACCGTTTAATGAATTATTTACTTGCAGGTAATATCGCAAATCTTATTGGCGGCGGTATTTCTATGTTTCTCATCTTTTCTCCTTCGACAAATCTTTTTCCATCGACCGGGCTATTTCGCCAATCGTTGTTTTATTTCGAAGTAGGCATTTTACTTGAACTCGTTTTTTTCCTGCTGGGTCTTGTGTACAAAAACAAAATTGAATTGATTGAAAAAGTAAAAATGGATGAAGCGATTAAACAGGAAGCCGACCGTCAGGAGTACGAAAAACAGATTGCTATATTAAGTGCTCAGCAAGATGAACGTAGCCGCATATCAGCCGATATGCACGATGAATTGGGAAGCGGTGTTACTGCTATTCGCTTGCTTAGTGAAATTGCTCGACAGAAAACAAAAGAACAACCTGTTGAGGAGATATCCCGTATTTCCTACAATGCAAATGAGCTCATGACCAAGATGAATGCGATCATCTGGAGTATGAATCCCGGTAATGATACCGTAGCTAGCCTTGTAGCTTATATCCGTTCTTATGCTTCTGAATACCTTGATAATTTTGATATGGATTACAACATCAATGTAGCAACTGACATTCCTTCAACCGAAGTATCAGGTGTAAAACGTCGGAATATCTTTTTGGTGCTGAAAGAGTCGATCAACAATGTAATGAAGCATGCAAAAGCAACTTTGGTAGAAATCAATATTCGTTTCGAAAACGATCACCTGCTTGTAGAAATTGTCGACAACGGAAAAGGGATCGACCCTGAAAAACTCAACCAGTTTGGAAACGGTTTAAAAAATATGCAACGAAGAATGGAAAGTATTGGCGGCAGTTTTACAATTCTCAACAACAATGGAACAACCATACAATTGACAATGCCTTTGCACTGATCCTATTTTTTTCGAACGCCTACAAACAAACAAAACCAGCCAGCAATAAAGCATACGCCTCCTATTGGTGTAATAGCGCCCAACCAATTAACGGAAGTTGATCCTGCAGCTTTTGACAGCACCATGATGTATAATGATCCGCTGAAGATCACAATACCGGAGAGGAAAAAATTACCAGCTCGTTTATACCAAACATTTTGCTCTTGTTTTAATAAAACGCCTGTAATGGCTATTGCAAACAAATGATAGAAATGATATTGCACAGCTGTTTGCCATGTTTGAATCGCTTTTTCATCAACCATTTCTTTTAATGCGTGTGCACCAAAAGCCCCAAAGACAACTGCTATTACTCCCAGTATAAAACTAATGCTTAAGAAACGCTTATCCATTTCTACGTATGATTTTTTGAAAGTTATCGAGACTCATATATTCAGCAGGCAAGTGATACATGGCCTGGTGATAAAAATGTTCCCGCTCGGAAAGCTTGCCCGAAATAAATTGTGCAAGCACATCATCATTCATACCGGCAATTAACGGTCTTGTTTCTTTTTCTGAATGCAAACGTTTTACCAATAAATCAACCGGGCTTTTAATATAGATAGTTACGCCTTGTTCATTCATCCGTTTCATGTTATTGTGAAAACAAGGCGTACCCCCGCCACAGCTGAGAATAAAATTGTCGAGCTTCATGTAAGTGCAAAGCGTTTCTTTCTCCATTTTTCTGAATGCTGCTTCGCCATTTTCTTCAAAAATTGCGGTTACCGCTTTGCCTTCACGTTTTTCAATTTCTTCATCAAGGTCATAAAATTTCAATCCAAACTTTTCGCCCCATTGCTTACCCCAATATGTTTTACCACTGCCCATAAAACCTGTAATGAAATATCGCATGAAAGAGTTAGTTGTTTGCTACGAAGGTAGTGAGTCATGAGTGATGAGTTATGAGTTTGGTCACTTATTTTAGGAGTGAATGGTCAATGGTACAATAATCGATATGCAAAACTCCTAATTACGAAATAGTAATTTATCATTCACAACTCAAAATTCATCACCGTAAAAAAAAGCCCATCGTTTTTCAACGATGGGCTGTAATATAAAGATCAGTTGTTACTGTCTTATTCTGCGCTCTTGCTTTCTTCAGAACCGCCATCTAATTTTTTCTTCAGATCGGCGAGAACACCTAAGTCACCAAGTGTGGTTTTCTCCACTTTGCTTTGCATATCCTTCACTGCTTTTTTAGTGCGGGCAGCATCAGCTTGTTTTTCTTTGAACTCAGCATTCTTTTCATCAGCAATTGCTTTTTCCCAGATACGTGCATGACTAATAACTACACGCTTTTCGTTGCGATCAAATTCGATCACTACAAACGGTGCAGTTTCATCCGCCATTACCTGTTTGCCATCTTCCTTGTTCAGGTGACGGTTAGGAGCAAAACCTTCAATACCATAAGGTAATTGTACAATTGCACCTTTGTCGTCTTTTCTTGTTACATGACCTTCATGAACGGTTCCAATTGCAAATGTTTCTTCCAATGCATTCCAAGGATCTTCTTCCAGTTGTTTGTGACCTAACTGGAGTTTACGATTTTCCTTATCAATGCTCAGGATCATTACTTCAATATCCTGTCCAACCTTTGTGTATTCACTTGGGTGATTGAAACGCTTGGTCCAGCTAAGATCACTGATGTGAATCATACCGCCGATACCAGCTTTCAATTCAACAAACACACCGTAAGGAGTAATGTTTTTCACTAAACCTTTGTGCTTGCTTTCTACAGGGAAAGTTTCTTCAATTGTGCTCCATGGATCCTGGCTCATTTGCTTGATAGAAAGACTCATCTTACGAGCGTCTTTATCAAGTGTAACGATCTTGGCTTCATGCTCATCGCCCATTTTGAAGAATTCTTTTGCATTAACCGGCGTGTTAGCCCAGCTGATTTCACTTACGTGAACCAGACCTTCAACACCTGGCATAATTTCTAAGAATGCACCGTAGTCTTCAATGTTTACAACCTTACCTTTTACAGTATTACCTTCAACGATTGATTCGCTGAGTGTATCCCATGGGTGAGGAGTCAATTGTTTCAGACCAAGGCTGATACGTTTCTTATCATCGTCGAAGTCAAGAACTACAACGTTCAATTTCTGATCCATCTTCAACACTTCTGTCGGATGGTTGATACGGCCCCAGCTGATATCAGTGATATACAACAAGCCATCAACACCACCGAGGTCAAGGAACGCACCGAAATCAGTGATGTTCTTGATAGTACCTTCCAGTACCTGACCTTTCTCGAGTTTGCCCATGATCACCGCACGTTGTGCTTCAATATCGCTTTCAATCAGTGCTTTGTGACTTACAACAGCGTTCTTAATGGTTTCATTAATTTTCACCACTTTAAACTCCATTGTTTTACCAACAAACTGATCGTAATCTGTAACAGGCTTCACATCAATTTGTGAACCTGGTAAGAATGTTTCCATTCCAAATACATCAACGATCAAACCACCTTTTGTTTTGCTTGTAACAGTACCGGTAACAATTTCGCCAGTTTTGTGCACTTCCATAATGCGCTCCCAAGCACGAGTAATGCGTGCAAGTTTGCGGCTAAGGTGTAAGTGACCTTCTCTGTCTTCTTTTTCAACAACCATTACTTCAACAGTGTCGCCAACTTTTAAACCTGGCAAATCACGGAACTCGTTCAAAGAAACGAGACCATCACTCTTAAAGCCGATGTTTACCACAACGTCTGTTTTTGTTAATGCCACAACCTGGCCATCAACAATTTCAGCATCGTTTACTTGCTTGAACGTACCATCATAAACTGAATCGTACTTTTCACGTTCTTCTTTCGTGTAAATAGCAACGTTACGTTTGTCAACGCTCCAGTCAAAATCATCATGAGCAGTTTGCTCAATTACAGGTGCCTTTGTTGTCGCTGTAGATGTTTCGGCAACTTGTGTTGCTTCCACGTTCTCCTGTGCATCAGCGTTTGAGTTAATAATTTCGTTTTCTGACATAAAATAGCCCCGATTTGTTTAATTGATTCGGGGGTGCAAATGTAGGCTAAAAAGCTGTTGGGACAAGGGTTTTAAGCGTGGTTTTTTTGCTAAAGTAAAGAGCCTTCTTAATAGGCATGGCAGGTGTTTTATGGCATCGCCATTTGCAGGAGTTTATCCGGATAGCTATCGAAACTCGTGTCAGGGCTTTTAATTATGATTACCAATGCTTTAGATTTCGAATTGCACATCTCTTTTGCAGAAAACAAGCCCATTCAGCTCCAGAATAAAGCATGGCCTGCCTAATTGCATTTCCGTTATTTTTATAAGCTATGGAGCAAATGGAAAACTTACTAAACGATTTTGAAGAACCGCAGTACACGTATGTAGGCTTCTGGCCACGCTTTGGAGCGTTGTTTATTGATGCACTTATTTTGATTGCGGTATCGTACTTTATTAAACTTCCATTGCAGGAACTCGACAATGAACTGGTAGTGTTAATAGTGACGGCAATGGTTCCCCTATTCTATCACTTGCTTCTCGAATACAAGTTTGCCGCAACGTTGGGAAAAATGTTATTGAAGATAAAAATTGTGAATTACGAAATGCAACCGCCCACGTTAAGCAATATCATTCTTCGCAATATTATTTATATCGGTTTGCAATTTGTTTCTTTTGGCAAAGACTTGTACAATTATTACAAGGCCCAGTCATTTGAATTTGACCAACTTGATGGCCTGGCGAGTTACTTTACACCCATGGTGATAGTGGGCCTGTTTTATTCTGCAGGCGTTTTTGTCATTTATATCATCGAATTAGTATTTCTTCTGAACGATCAAAAACACAGGGCACTGCATGATAGAATTGGAAAAACATATGTGGTGAGAAACCTGGCTTGAGCGATTATTAAAAGCCTTATGCCGGGTTCACTTTCATACTCCTCACCAAGCCTATCACAATCATAAAAAAACAAAGCCCAATTCCACCATAAGCTAAGGTTACAATTTCATTGTAATTCCTTTGCGAAACAGAGATACCATACAACGCCCACATCACCACAAGCGTATAAAAAAAATCTTTGCGAAAGATAGAGAACACTGCACCGAGTAATGCTGCAATTGTGATCATGATACAACTCCACATCACCGCATCAATACCAAAGCCATCCCATTTATAATATACCAATAAGGCGGTTGTGTTTGCGATAGTTGCAACACTTATCCATCCTAAATAAACAACAAACGGAACGTAAAGAAATAAATTCATTATACCGCTGAGTTTTAATCTGTGGGGTTGCAGTTTTATATAGATCAAAATCAGCGTCGCTAAAAGCCATAACATAATGAGCAATGACAATTCAACCAATAAAAAATGCCACATGATGATCCAAACTCCATTTAGTGCACATGATAGTATAAAATAGGGTGCTATGGTTTTTATCACCGCCATCATTGTGTGAGCATCATTCTGATTCCATAAAATAGCTGAACTGTAAATAACATATCCAAGCAGCAACAAATAAATAACTCCCCATATACTGAATGTAAAACCAGCCGGTACAAATAAGTTTGGATACATGTCGCTTATCTCGCCTGTGTTATAACCGTTAAGTGGTAAAGCATTGGCTAATACATTCATGGTGATCATGAATACGAACAAGAAAGCCTGGTAAATGGCAAGTCGGCGTGTGTTAACTATCATGGTTCAGATCTATTACAATAATTACACCTAAACCGTTAAACTGTTCACTATTTCCACAACACATAACTCTTGGCCAGCAACGGAAGCAATAGCACAGAAGCAACTGCCCACCATGCACCAACAAAACAATACAGCACTATAGCAATGGTGAGCAAATAGAAAGGATACAAAAAAGCCATCAGGCAAAACAAAATACTATCATAATACTGCTCACCACGAAGCTTCCATGCAAGACGTTCTAGAGGAAAATAGAAAAGAATATGTGTCAGTAAACCCAGCATTGCGGGAACCAACAGCAATGGCTTAGGAATTCTGGCTACGTTAACGCCATCAGGTATTTCTGATAATTGCTGTAACTGCACTTCAGCAGCTTTATTAATTGCAACTGACGCCGCACCACTTTCCATATTGTCTGTAAGCACTTCTTTGCCAAACTGCGTTCCGAAATTGATATCAAAAGATTTTGGAAACTCAACAAATGAATTGTACCTCACCCACACCGGTAAAAAAGTTACATCCAAGCCATCAGCCCATGCCTGCATCAGCATACGTGGAGCACCTTTTTTTAATGGCAATTGCAATGTAGTTTGATGCTTACAAAATCCTTCAACAAAAATGAGCACATGTTCACCGCGCTGCAATACTTTTCTTACTTCCTGGAATGTTGCATCATTATTTGCAAGCTGCTCTTTGCCATCCGTCATCCGATAAATGGGAATCATATTTACAGAGCGTAATATTTTCCTAACAATTGGATTCTTAAACACTCCGCTCCTTGTAATGAAATGCACACGATGATCCATTACAGCACCCACAATAACCGCATCAAGAAATGAATTAGGATGGTTAACACCCAATATCATGGGTGTTACAATTTTGGTGGCGTCCGGGTTGTAAATACTCAACCGTTTTGCAAAAATCCAGAAACAAAGTTTGGTGAGGATCTTGGTAAAAATATACATCCGCTGATAATCATTAAGTGGGCAAAGTAACTGAAAAATCCAATGGCAGCCACTGTAAACAAAAAACGCCACCGGCTAAGGTGGCGTTATTACTAATCAATAAGATTTTATTGCTCAGAAACAAGCTTGCCTGTTTCATCAAGCACTAATGTTTTTTTCTTTCCAGCTGCCTCTACGATAATTTGAAAAAGATTGGGATTTTTTGGCTTTTCGATCTTGATCACATCTGTTGGGCTTTTTGGAAAACGACGCAGGATTTCATCTAACACCGGGCGTGGGGTTTGTTCTCTCGTCATAGGTGTTCGTGTATCAACACGTTCTCCATTGCTGTGATAAGTTGCAGTTGAACGCCAGATACCATTGCCAAATACTACCGTCCAGTCACCACGGTTCTTAGTCCATGTAGCATTTACTGCGTTTGGATATTCACCTGCAAATACGCTTCCTACTTTTGTGGGAATATTCTTTCTTGTTTTTGCATTGCCATTTTGCTGATCGCTATTAGATGAGGCGTTGCTATTATTTGCGTTGTCTTGAGAAGAATTATTATTTTTCCCTTTAGCTGTGTTTTCATTTTTTGCTTTGTCTTTGCCTTTTGATTTTTCCTTGCCCGCTTGCGCAAAACCAATTACGGATAATGAAAGAAGAATAACAAGACTAAGTAGTTTTTTCATGTGATAATTTGTTTTACTAAAGTTACACAGTGAAAATTAAATTGCAATAGGGATTAAGACGCAGCAATTTCACGTATGGCTTTTACTAAGCGATCAAGATCTTTTGTAGAAGTATAAACATGCGGTGTAACTCTTACGCCATGAATATTTTCCCATTCAATACTAACCGTATGAATTTGGTATTTTTTATGGAGTGTATTCGATACATCTCCAGGCTTCATTCCTTCAATTGCAATATTAGAAATGGCACAATAGAATTGCTTATTTTTTGGCTGAAGAAAAGATACTTTCTTAAGATCGCTTACTTTGTTCACCCAATAATCAGTTAAGTAACGAAGTCGCTCCTCTTTCCGTTTTGAACCAATGATATTATGAAAATCAACTGCATTACCAATTGCCATTTCACTTGCAAATGAACGTGTACCAAGCGATTCAAATTTCCTTATATCAGCACCATCGGGTTCTACACTACTTAACAATGCCCAAATGTTTTTGATCTTTTCTTTTTTGATCCATAACAATCCACTCCCGAATGGAGCACACAACCATTTGTGTAAGGAAGTAGCAAAATAATCGCAACCAAGATCAGGAATATTAAATGCAGTATGGCCAAATGTATGTGCCCCGTCTCCTATCACTTCAATGCCACGCTTGTGTGCTTCATCTGCAATTTTACGAATGGGAAGTATTTGTCCTGTCCAGTTAATAAGATGCGTTACATGAACGATTTTTGTTTTTGAGGTAAATGCATTCACATACTTGCGAACGATCTCATCTTCATTCTCCATTGGCAACTCAAGATTCAGCCAAATTAATTTTATGCCGTCTCTCTTTTCACGTTGCTTCCATGCATTGATCATGTTCGGATAATCCTGCTTCGTGAGCACCACTTCATCCCCTGCTTTTAAATTCAATCCAAAGATCACTGTATTCAATCCTTCCGTTGCATTCCGATTAATAGCAAGTTCTTCTTTATCGCAACCGGCAAGCTCAGCCAACTTTGTACGTAAGCCTTCTCTACCCTCGTCTAATGTTCGCCACATATAATACGATGGTCCTTCATTACTTAATTGATAGAAACGAATATGTGCATCCTGCACCACTTTGGGTTGCGGACTTACGCCTCCATTATTAAGATCAAGAAAATTGGGCGATACCGTATATTGTTCTTTTACCCATCCCCAAAAATCCTCATCAGTCATTGCTTCATTGGGAGATAGTTGTTTAAAATGTTCATGTTTTTGTTGAGCTTCTTTTGCAAAGAGTGAATTTGTAAAAGGAATGAAAGTGAACATGCCGGTTGTGGCAGATAGTTTTCGGATAAAGTTCCTACGAGATGACATGCTTTTTGGTTTAGCTAAAGATAGTTTTTTTCAAGTTGACAACAGGCCATCATAGCAGCATCATCAAATTGTTCTGCTAATTAGCTATAAAAAAGCGTAGATATTTTATTAATTATTATTTGTGACGAATAAGTTTATATCTGTGTCGTTTGTCAGGATTTTGCAGAGAGATTTGCAATAGCTTTTGCAGCAATAAAGCCGCTTGTCCATGCATGTTGAAAATTGAATCCGCCAGTTATTCCATCTACATCCAGTATCTCCCCTGCAAAAAATAAATGCGGTAGTAATTTGCTTTGCATTGTATTGGGATCGACTTGTTTCAGATCAACACCGCCAGCTGTAACAAACTCTTCTTTGAATGTTGTTTTGCCTTTCACATGAAACTCGTGATTATACAAAAGCTGGATAAGCTTATTCTGTTCTTTAGAAGGAAGATCGGCCCAGCGCCATTCATCTTTTATTCCTGCATCCTTCAGCAGGAACAACCATAAACGATTCGGCAATTGAAACAAGTTGTTGTTAACTATCTTTTGTGATCCTTTAATATTTCGGGTCTCCTGCAACTCATCTTTTATGTCCTGTTCTTTTTTATCGTTGAGCCAGTTAACATTGATCGGAAAATCATAGTTACGTTCATGAAGTTCCCTTGCACCACATGCAGATAGTTTCAACACACAAGGCCCGCTCATACCCCAGTGAGTAATAAGTAACGGCCCGGTATTTTTTAATTTGCCTGATTGAATTTTAATCGTTGCTTCCTGCACAACAACTCCCATCAATTCAGTTATAGGATGTTTGGGCATATTAAAAGTGAATAAAGATGGTACTGGTGAAACAATGGAATGCCCCGTGCCTTTCAACCAATCAAATTGTTGCAGCTTGGGAAAACCTCCGCTTGCCACACAAACATAGTCGGCAGGTATCACTTCATTGTTATTCAATTCCACTTTCCACATTCCACTTTCCACTTCCAATTTCTTTACCTCCCTGTTCATCAGTATCTCTATACCCAGCACATTTACTTCCTTCATCAAACAATCAATGATCGTTTGTGACGAATCTGTTACAGGAAACATTCTTCCATCGGCCTCCGCTTTCAACTTCACTCCTCTTTCTTCGAACCATCTAATTGTGTCGCTTGTGAAGAATTGATGAAATGCCTTTCGAACAAAATGCTCACCACGTGGATAACGTTTACTCAACTCCGGCACATCAAAACAAGCATTTGTAACGTTACAACGGCCACCACCACTCACTTTAACTTTTGATAACAGTTTGCTTGATTTTTCAAGAATAGTTACCCGTAATGCAGGATTCATCTGCGCAGCATTTATTGCACAGAAAAAACCAGCAGCACCACCGCCTATAACCACTAAATGTTTTTGTATGCTGTTGACTGTCATGTAAACTATTTCATCATCATCAAAGCAGCCATTGTTTCAATTCCATTCCAGAAATTCAACAGCCGTATATTTTCATTTTCTGCATGTTGATTGTTATCGTGGTTGGCAATAGGTACTGAAATTGTTTTTGCGTTCAGATATTTTTCGAAAACATAGAGTGGCAAACTACCTCCTGCAGTAGGCAACAATACAACTTGATCGTTAGTTGTTGTTTGAACTGCAGCAATTACCTTTTGTGCAATGGGCAAGTCTAATTGCGTTTTCTGCGCATTGTAGCCACCACTCAAAAGCACTTTGGCAATTTTTGAATACTTATTTCTCTCTTCATCGGTGGGCTCACGGTCAATTACATAATAGCCTTGCGCTTTTATATGATCAACAACTTTTTGTTGCTGACGTTGATAATCGTTGCCTGCCACTAAACGCAGATCAAGCACACAAGTTGCTGAAGTGGTAATTGTATTGCTTGCATTTTTACCTACGCCCCCGCTTTGCATGCCATTAATATTAAGCGATGGCAAATTAAGAGCTGCTGCTAAATTATAATCCTTCATTTCACGTTGCGGAAATCCTAATTCTTTTTTCATTTGTTCGTCAACGGCGGGAACTTGTTCAAGCGCTTTCTTTTCTTTGGCTGTAAGTGCAATCACATCATCATAAAAACCTTTAACGGTAACCAACCCGTTTTCATCTTTCATTGAGGCTAATAGTTTCACCAGCATCATTGGCGGACTTGGAGCCCAGTTGCCATAATGCCCGCTGTGTAATGGACGTTTACTTCCATATACTGTAATATCAACATGTGCATCGCCACGCACACCAAATACAACTTGTTTTAAACCCGATTGATGAACAGGCCCATCACAAATGATCCACAAGTCGCTTTTAAGTTTTGCTGAATAGTTTTGAAGTATTTCATATAAATGGTCGCTGCCTGCTTCTTCTTCCGCTTCAAAAAAGAATTTGATGTTCACTGTTGGCTTCAATCCTGTTTTCAGTAACGCATCATACGCATTGAGTATTGCCATTACACCTGCCTTATCATCACTTGCTCCTCTTGCATAAATTCTATATTGCGGATCATATGTTGCTGATGAAGTTGGGAAGCTAATTATTTTTCCTGCTTTTTCTAACGATTCATTGGTTAGCACAGGTGTGAAAGGCGCTAAGCCGTTGGCCCATTGAGATGGAATAACAGGTTGACCATCATAGTGAGCATAAAAAATAATTGTTTGTGTTGCACCAGGCGTTATCACTTCACCATAAACTGCAGGAACAGATTTAGTAGTTGTTGGAAACAGCAACTGTACATTCTGAATGCCTCGTTTATTCATCGCACTCATAATAAAATCTGCATTTTTACGAATGTTTAATGAATCACTTGCAATGTTTGGAATGGAAAGGAATGATACGAACTCTTGAACAATCGAATGCTGGTTACTTTGCACATGGCTCCGCACTTTTAAGACCTGCGATGTTTGTGCAAATAAAAAATGAGTGCAGCAAAAAGCAACACTCATCCATATTATTTTTGGGTTCATACACTTTCGTTTAAAGTGTAAAATACTGAATTGTATTATCAGTAGTAAGAAGAGTCCAGATTTGTATTTGCCTTCTCCGCAGCTTCAATTGACGCAAAGGATGATAATATATCAGCCTTCCCTTTCTTGATACAAACATCATGTTCGTAATGTGCAGAGGGCAAGCCATCAGCCGTACGAATAGTCCATCCGTCCTGGTCGTGATAGATCTCTTTCTTTCCGAGATTAATCATCGGTTCAATGGCGATCACTGTACCTTCTTTCAATTTCGAACCCGTTCCTCTTTTCCCGTAATTAGGTATTTGAGGATCTTCATGCAGGTTACGTCCTAATCCATGACCTACCAGTTCACGAACCACACCATAACCATGCTGTTTCTCCGTATAATCCTGGATCGCAAAAGAAATATCGCCAACACGATTGCCGTGTACTGCTTTCTCTATGCCCTTGTAAAGCGATTCTCTTGTAACACGTAATAATTTTTTCACTTCATCTGTTGTACCACCTACAATAAAAGTATATGCACTATCGCCATGGTAGCCGTTCATAAACGCACCCACATCAACAGAAACAATATCGCCTTCCTTCAATACACTATTCGTGGGGAAACCATGCACTACTGCATCGTTCACAGAAATACAGGTGGCAAATGGATAGGTACCCTGGTAATTCTTAAACGAAGGCACTGCGCCGTTATCACGAATGAACTGTTCGATCCTTGCATCAACCTGCATGGTGGTAATACCGGCCTTTAACATTTTTGCTGCTTCCGCTAAAGCATCACCAACAAGCAATGCGCTTTTGCGTATCAATTCTATTTCTAAAGGCGAACGATAATGAATCATAATTCTATTATTAAAAAACCCCGGCTTAAAGGCCAGGGTTTCTTGTATGTAAAGCTGTTTATTAAATAGCTGAGGAAGATACGGTCTGGCGTCCTTGTATCTTTCCGCCTTTCATCAAGCCATCATATTGTCTCATCAACAAATGTGTTTCAATTTGCTGTAAGGTATCAAGGATAACACCAACCATGATCAACAGTGATGTACCACCAAAGAATGTAGAGAAACCGCTTGTTACACCGAGGTTCTTTGCAATACCAGGCAAGATACCTACGATTGCAAGAAATATTGCACCCGGTAATGTAATGCGATCCATGATCTGTCCGATATAATCAGCTGTTGGCTGACCTGGTTTTACACCTGGAATAAACCCGTTATTCTGTTTCAGGTTATCAGCAATTTGTTTGGGGTTAAAGATCAACGCTGTGTAGAGGAAGGTAAATCCAATTACGAGAATTGAATAGATAATCATGTACCAGATATTACCGTGATCGCTCAACGTAGCGGCCATGCCTTTTGTAGCATTAAAGCCGGTAAGCAATGTAGGCAGGAACATGATTGCCTGTGCAAAGATGATTGGCATTACACCCGAGCTGTTTACCTTAATTGGTAAGAACTGACGTGCACCACCAAACTGGCGGTTACCAACGATCTGCTTTGCATAGTTGATAGCGATCTTACGAACACCTTGCACCAAAATGATAAGACCCATGATGATTGCAATCAATACCGCAATCTCAATCATGAAACGAATTAAACCACCACCAGCACTACCGCTCTTTGCATCAAATTCCGCAGCAATAGATGCAGGGAAACGTGCAAGGATACCGATCATGATGATGAGTGATGTACCATTACCTAAACCTTTATCGGTAATACGCTCTCCTAACCACATTACAAACAATGTACCTGCAGTTAAAACGATTGTTGTTGATAACCAGAAGAATGGGCTGAATGCAGGAATAACCGCAGCACCTGCAATTTCAGGGCTCTTTAAATAAGTTACATAAGCACTTGCCTGAAAGATGGTAACAATTACTGTGAGGTAACGTGTCCATTGATTGATCTTTTTACGACCACTCTCGCCTTCTTTCTGCATTTTCTGTAACTGAGGAACAAGGATGCTCATCAATTGCATAAAGATAGATGCAGAGATATAAGGCATGATACCTAATGCAAAAATGGACGCACTTGAAAACGCACCACCTGCAAATGAATCAAATATTCCGAGGATACCTTCTTTCGCTTTTGTATTTAATTGCTCTAATCCGTTTGGATCAACACCTGGCAAAACAATATGTGAACCCACACGGTATACCAGTAACAATAAAAGAGTGTACACGATTTTACTGCGTAACTCTTCAATGCTCCAGATATTCTTTAGGGTCTGTATGAGTTTTTTCACTGGAAAAAATCTTTTTAAAAATTTGCTGAAAAGAAAAAAGACGCATTTTCATGCGTCGGGCAAATATCGGGAAATTTTACTTTACAATTTCAACAGAACCGCCAGCAGCTTCAATAGCAGATTTTGCTTTTTCGCTGAGTGCGTTTACTTTGAATGTAAGTTTAGATTTGATCTCACCATTAGCAAGGATCTTCACCCTGTCGGTACGGCTGATCAGATTATTCACATATAAGTTTTCAACAGAAACTTCAGTGATACCATATTTTTCAGCAAGTTGATCAATTTGTCCGAGGTTGAATACACGGTACTCAACACGATCGGGGTTTTTGAAGCCACGCTTAGGCACACGACGCTGAATTGGCATCTGACCACCTTCGTGAGCCATTTTGCTCTTATAACCGGCACGGCTCTGGCCACCTTTGTTACCTTTTGTAGAAGTACCACCCTTACCGGATGCTTCACCACGACCTAAACGTTTTTCTTTGTGTGTAGAACCTTCAGCTGGTTTTAAATTGTGCAGTTTCATCTTTAATTGATTTTGAACTTTCGGGGAATCACCCCTCGCATTAATAATTTGAAAATTTGTGAATTTGAAGATTAGAAAATGAAGAGACCAAAATTTTCAAATGGGCTCATTTTCAATTTTCAAATTAAGCTACTTCTTCAACCTTCAGTAAATGATTAACCTTGTTAATCATGCCGAGGATTTGTGGAGTACCTTCTACTTCTTTGCTTGAGTTTGTTTTGTTCAAACCGAGAGCTTGCAGAGTTGCTTTCTGACGCTCAGGTCTGTCAATTGGACTCTTTACTAAAGTGATTTTTAATTTTTTCATATCTCCGTCTTTTTAAACTGCCGACTGCCGATTAACGACTGACGACTGTATTCAATTATCCGTTAAATACTCTCTTTAATCCAAGACTACGCACTTTTGATACGCTGATTGGTTCACGCAACATTGCTAAAGCTTTAAAAGTAGCTCTAACTACGTTGTGAGGATTAGCAGATCCAAGTGATTTTGCTAATACGTCGGTAACACCTGCGCTTTCCAAAACGGCACGCATGCTACCTCCGGCAATTACACCAGTACCATGTGCTGCTGGTTTGATCAACACTTTAGAAGCACCTTCTTTTGCCAATTGATCATGAGGGATTGTACCCTTCATAACAGGAACCTTGATGAGATTTTTCTTCGCATCTTCAATTCCCTTTTGAATAGCCTGTTGTACTTCTTTTGCTTTTCCTAAACCATGACCTACCACGCCATTTTCATTTCCTACCACAACTACTGCAGAGAAACTGAAGGCACGACCACCCTTTGTTGTTTTAACAACACGGTTAATGGCAACTACTTTTTCTTTCAGTTCCAGGTCACCAGCTTTTACTTTGTTTACAATTACTTTCGACATTTATGCTTTATTAAATGTTTACAATTGATTAGAATTTTAACCCTGCTTCACGTGCGCCTTCAGCTACCGCTTTTACACGGCCGTGGTATAAGTTACCACCACGATCAAACACAACATCTGAAAGACCCAGATCAGTTGCTTTGCGTGCAATAGCAGCACCAACGAGTTTACTTTTCTCAATTTTGGTTACTTTCTGTGCCAGAATCTCTTTGTCTTTTGATGATGCAGCTGCAATAGTTACACCTGTAACATCATCAATTAACTGAACATAAATATCAGAGTTGCTGCGAAACACACTTAAACGTGGTCTTACATTAGTACCAGCTACTTTCTTACGAACAGCGTAGCGGATCTTTTGCCTTCTGATTACCTTGTTATCTGTTTTCATCTTTCTTTATTTAACTCTTCCGATACTGCCGGAAGATGAATTTGAAAATTTTATTACTTACCAGCTGCTTTACCTGCTTTACGACGGATGTATTCACCAACGTATTTAACACCTTTTCCTTTGTATGGCTCAGGCTTACGCAAGCTGCGGATCTTTGCAGCAACAGCACCTAATAATTGCTTATCGATACCGGTAAGAGTGATTGTAGGGTTCTGCCCTTTTTCCTGTGCAGTAGCTACTTTCAATTCATTTGGTACTTCAATAATGATGTTATGAGAATAACCCAATGCAAGGTCAAGAATATTTCCCTGGTTGGCTGCTTTATAACCTACACCCACCAGTTCAAGTTTCTTTTCGAAACCTTCTGTTACACCTTTCACCATATTTGAAACAAGTGAACGGTATAAACCATGCATAGCACGGTGACGGCCCTGGTCAGTTGGACGGTTGAAGTTTACTTCACCATCTTTTACTTCAACTGTAATATCACGATCAATTGATTCTTTCAATTCACCTTTAGGTCCTTTAACAGCAACCACGTTATCTTTTCCAACTGTAATTGTAACACCTTGAGGAATTACAACCGGCTTTTTACCTATACGAGACATAACTTATTCGTTTTAATTTATTTTGATTTGTTGTTGACCGGTCAGCTTAGTATAGCTCAGCTTAATGTATCAGCAACTTTTACTTCTTAGTAGATATAGCAAAGAACTTCACCACCTACGTTGCTTGCTTTCGCTTGCTTATCTGTCATTACACCTTTTGATGTACTGATGATAGCGATACCTAAACCATTTTTAACACGACGGAAATCTTCTGGCTTAGAGTACTGACGCAAACCCGGACGGCTAACACGCTCTAATGATTGAATAGCAGGAACACGTGTTTGAGGATCGTACTTCAAGGCAATTTTAATGACACCTTGTTTGTTATCATCTTCAAACTTATATTTTAAGATATACCCTTGATCGTATAAAATTTCAGTCATACGCTTTTTGAGGTTTGAAGCAGGAATCTCAACGATTCTGTGACCTGCCATCTGCGCATTACGAACACGGGTAAGAAAATCTGCAATAGGATCTGTAACCATTTTATTCTTTAATTGAATGATTTAAAAATTGTTTGCTTTGTGCATCATATTCAATACCTGCACAAACTTCCCTTTCGGGGTTGGCTGTATTACCAGCTGGCTTTTTTAACACCTGGTATTTTACCATTCAGCGCCATGTCACGGAACATCACACGTGATAATCCAAAGTAACGCATGTAACCTCTTGGACGACCAGTCAATTGACAACGGTTCTTCAAACGTACAGGTGAAGCATTTTTTGGAAGTGCATCCAAACCAGCATAATCACCAGCAGCTTTAAGAGCAGCACGCTTCTCAGCATGCTGAGCTACCATTTTCTCTCTTTTGTTCTGACGGGCTGTTATTGATTTTTTAGCCATAACTTATTGTTGATCTTTTTTAGCATTTTTGAATGGCATTCCCATTTCTTTCAACAACTCGTAAGCTTCTTCGTTTGTAGAAGCAGTTGTTACGAAAGTGATATCCAAACCAGTGATCTTATTCACTTTATCGATATCAATTTCAGGGAAGATGATTTGTTCAGTTACACCCATTGTGTAATTACCACGACCATCGAATGATTTATCGTTGATACCTTTAAAATCACGTACACGTGGTAATGATGCAGAGATCAGTCTGTCGAGAAACTCGTACATGTTTACACCACGCAAAGTAACACGTGCGCCAATAGGCATGTTCTTACGCAACTTAAAGTTTGAAATGTCCTTTTTAGACATCGTTGCTACTGCTTTCTGACCTGTAATAGTAGACAGTTCATCAATTGCAATATCAACTAATTTTTTATCGTTCACCGCACCGTTTACGCCACGGTTCAAACAGATTTTTTCCAACTTGGGAACCTGCATGATGCTTTTGTAACCAAAACGTTTCATTAAAGCAGGTATAACTTCAGTTTGATACTTGCTTGCCAAACGGGGTGTATATTTTACAGTACTCATTTTCTTCTTGTTTTAACCTTCGTTAAATTATTTTACAGGCTGACCTGATTTTTTTGAAACCCTTACCAGCTTACCGGTTTCACGGCTACGCTTTACTTTAGTGGCTTGCTTACCATCCCACAACATCACGTTTGAAATGTGAATTGGAGCTTCTTTCTTTACAATACCACCTTTTGTATTTTGAGCGCTCGGTTTTGTGTGCTTGGTTACGATGTTTACACCTTCAACCAATACACGTGCATCGTCAGGAAATACTTCCAAAACTGTGCGAGGCTTCTTTACATCTTTATCATCACCGGCAATAACAACTACTGAATCGCCTTTCTTGATGCTAAACTTGGGTTTAAATCTGTTACTCATTTTTTTATGCTTAAAGCTTAATGCTAAACGCTAAGGGCTTAGCTTAAATTTTTATATTAAGGAATGCCTTGGCTTCTAGCTTTCAGCATTCTGCATTTTCTTACAATACTTCAGGTGCCAATGAAATGATCTTCATGTAACCTTTATCACGCAACTCTCTAGCTACTGGCCCGAAGATACGTGTACCACGAGGCTCGTCAGAAGCGTTAAGAATTACCACTGCATTATCATCAAAACGGATGTAAGAGCCATCCTTACGACGTAATTTATTTTTAGTACGTACAATTACAGCTTTTGCAACAGTACCTTTTTTGATACCACCACCTGGCAATGCATCCTTTACTGTAACAACGATTTTATCGCCAATCTTTGCATAATCCTGGCCGCTGTTTCCTAATACTTTGATGCAAAGCACTTCTTTAGCACCACTATTATCGGCTACGTTTAATCTACTTTCTTGCTGAATCATTTCTTTAAACTTTTAACCCGTTGTTGTTAACGCAGAGTATTTAAAAATTTTATTGGTTGCAGAGGCTTGCAGCATTGCGCCTAAAGCTTGCGACAGAATTGGTTATTTCGCTTTTTCTACAACTTCTACCAGTCTCCAGCGTTTTGTTTTGCTGAGAGGACGGCTTTCCATGATCTTCACTGTATCGCCAATACCGCACTCATTCTTTTCATCATGAGCATGGAACTTAGTCGTTTTCTTTACGAACTTTCCATAAATAGGGTGCTTCACCTTACGCTCAACAGCTACAGTAATGGTTTTATCCATTTTGCTGCTGGTTACTACACCTGTCTTTGTTTTACGCAAATTTCTTTCTAACATTTTTTTGCTTTTTTTCTTTATTCCCTACCGGGATTAGGGTGATCAGATACCCATTTGTTTTTTTCTTAACTCTGTTTTCAAACGGGCAACGTCACGACGTAAGCCACGGATGCTAACCGGATTCTCCAATGGAGAAATAGCGTGAGCAAATTCAAGCTTTTTCAAGCGCTGTTCATCTTCTTTGATGCGTGCAGTGAGGTCGTTAACACTCAGCTCTTTTATGCTTTTTAAAAAATCAGTTGTCTTTGCCATGTTAATCAGTTTATCAGTTCGAACTTGTTAATTACGCAACCAGGTCTCTGCGTACGATGAATTTTGTTTTGATTGGAAGCTTTTGTGCAGCCAGTTCCATTGCTTCTTTAGCAACAGTTTCAGGTACACCGTCAGCTTCAAACAAAATACGTCCTGGTTCAATGATAGCAGCCCATCCTTCAGGGTTACCTTTACCTTTACCCATACGTACTTCAGCTGGCTTGCGGGTAACAATTTTGTCGGGGAACACACGGATCCACACATTACCTTCACGCTTCATCGCACGTGTCATTGCCTGGCGGGCACTTTCAATCTGGCGGTTGGTTAACCATACAGGTTCCAAGGCCTTCAAAGCATATGAACCAAATGAAATGCTGGTTCCACGCTTCGCCACAGCACGGATACGTCCTTTCTGTGATTTTCTGTGTTTTGTTCTTTTCGGCTGTAACATTGCTTAATATATTTCTTGTTACTGTTTGTTTTTTGCTTTGTACTTGTTACTTCGTAAATCGTACTTGATTATTATCCTTTACGGCTGTCTCTGCGTTGGCCACCACCGTGTCCACCACCACGACGATCATCTCTTCTATCACCACCTCTTCTGTCGCCACCATCTTCACGACGATCCTTTCTGTCGCTTACATCGCTCTTACCACCAATGAAGTTGGGGTTAAGATCACGCTTGGTCAATACTTCACCTTTACAGATCCATACTTTGATACCGATCTTACCATACACTGTTAATGCAAACAGGTTAGCATAATCAATATCCATACGGAAAGTATGTAGTGGAGTACGGCCTTGTTTGATTTCTTCAGTACGTGCAATTTCAGCACCACCTAAACGACCAGATACTTTTACTTTAATTCCTTCAGCACCCATACGGAGCGCAGAAGCTATAGCCATTTTAATAGCACGCTTGTAGTTGATACGGTTTTCGATCTGACGAGCGATAGTATCAGCAACAATTGTTGCATCTACTTCCGGACGACGAATTTCAAGAATGTTGATCTGCACATCATCTTTACCAGTCAATTTCTTCAACTCTTCTTTAATACGATCAACTTCTCCACCACCTTTACCGATGATGATACCAGGCTTAGAAGTGTGAATAGTTACAATCAATTTGTTGAGTGTACGCTCAATCACAATTTTAGCGATACCGCCTTTATTGATACGGGCATTGAGATATGTTCTGATCTTGTTATCCTCGATCAATTTACCAGCATAGTCTTTTTTGCTACCATACCAGTTGCTCTCCCATCCGCGGATGATGCCTAACCTGTTACCAATTGGATTTGCTTTCTGACCCATAGAATGGTTTATAAGATTTAATCAATTAATTTTTTGTCTACGATAATGGTTACGTGGTTGCTGCGCTTTCTTACTCTGTAAGCACGGCCCTGTGGAGCAGGACGCAAACGCTTCACCATGCGTGCACCATCAACAAAGATTGTTTTTACAATCAATGATGAGTCAGCTGCACTTTGTCCACTATTCTTTTGTTCCCAGTTGCTGATAGCACTTTTTAAAAGTTTACCAAGCGGTGTTGCAGAATGTTGAGGATGGAAATCCAATAAAGCCAATGCCTTTTCAACATCCATTCCACGGATCTCATCAGCCAGCAAACGCATTCTGCGTGGCGATGTGGGATAATTTCTGAGTTTTGCTACTGCTTCCATTTGTTTTATTTTGAGGTTTCAGACCAAAGTCTTTCACCATTAACCTACTTTCTTGCTTGAGTGTCCTTTAAAGTTTCTGGTAGGAGCAAATTCACCAAGTTTATGACCAACCATAAATTCTGTTACGTAAACAGGGATGAATTTGTTTCCGTTGTGCACAGCGAATGTGTGACCAACAAAATCAGGAGTAATTGTAGAGCGGCGGCTCCATGTCTTAATTACACCTTTCTTTGATTTACCCTCGTTAATAGCAAGCACCTTTGTTTCGAGGTGAGCAGCTACATAAGGACCTTTTTTAATCGAACGAGCCATGTGTTTATTTTAGTTTTCGATTTTCTGATTGAATTACTTAGCCAGTTTTTTACCATCCTTACGTTGGATGATGAGCTTGTTAGAACCTTTATGCTTAGAGCGAGTTTTTTCACCTTTTGCATATTTACCGGTTCTGCTACGTGGATGACCACCGCTGCTACGGCCTTCACCACCACCCATTGGGTGATCAACAGGGTTCATCGCAACACCACGGTTACGTGGGCGAATACCTTTCCAACGATTAACACCTGCTTTACCAGCTGTTTCAAGACTGTGATCGCTGTTACTTACTACACCTACTGTTGCATAACAGTTGATCAATACCTTACGCAATTCACCACTTGGCATTTTCAATACAGCGTATTTCTCTTCTTTGTTGGTTAACTGTGCGCTTGTACCTGCACTGCGTACCAACTTACCACCCTGGCCAGGCTGCATTTCAATGTTGTGAATGTTAGTACCCAATGGCATGTTCTTCATTTGAAGAGCATTACCTAATTCAGGTGCTACTGCATCCCCCGCTACTACTGTTGCACCAACCTGTAAACCGTTTGGAGCAAGGATGTAGCGCTTTTCACCATCAACGTAATTCAGCAATGCAATGAATGCTGTACGGTTTGGATCATATTCAATAGATGCTACTTTAGCAGGAACATCTTTTTTACTACGTTTGAAATCAATTACACGGTATTTCTTTTTGTTACCACCGCCGATGTAACGCATAGAACGACGACCCTGGGCGTTACGGCCACCTGTAGACTTTACATTTTCGAGCAAAGACTTTTCAGGAGTATCAGTGGTGATCTCAGCATAAGCATTGCCGATTCTCCATCTGGTACCTGCGGTTACCGGTTTGTATTTTTTTAATGCCATTTTTAAAAACTTTTATTGTTCAACTTTTGCGGTAGTTGACCTACCATTCTTTGTTTCTTATTACACTGTTCCGTACAGGTCGATTGTCTCGCCTTCAGCAACTGTTACGTATGCTTTTTTGTACGCTGGTTTGCTTCCCTGGATATAACCAGCTTTGGTCATACGGTTTTTTGCTTTACGGGGAGCTACCATTGTGTGAACATCAGCAACTTTCACGTTGTAGAATTCCTCTACAGCTTTTTTGATCTCGAGCTTGTTTGCTTTACGACCAACACGGAAAGCGTATGTGTTCTTCTTTTCTGTTAAACGATTGCTTTTTTCAGAAACAATCGGCTTTATTAAAATTTCACTCTGTCTCATCTGGACGTTGTTTATTCAGTTCAATGATTCAATTACGCTGCAGCTTCTTCTTCAGAAAAAACTTTAGCAGCACTTTCAGTTAATACGAGTACATCGCTGTTGATGAGATCGTATGTATTTACATCGGCCAGTAAAGAACCAACTACTGAAGGAACGTTACGGAGGCTGAGGTATAGATTATCGTTATAATCAGGGATAACTACCAGTGCTTTTTTGTTACCGATGTTGAGGTTGTTCAATACACCCACAAATTCTTTTGTTTTTGGAGTATCGAGAGTAATGTCTTCAACAATAACAATGGCATTTTCTTTTGCTTTATAAGAAAGAGCACTCATTTTAGCGAGGTCTTTCACCTTACGGTTCAATTTAAAATCGTAACCATGGGGCTTAGGTCCAAACACAGTACCACCACCTTTATACAAAGGGTTGCGGATATTACCTTTACGTGAACCACCAGTACCTTTTTGACGGTGAAGCTTACGGCTTGCACCTTTTACTTCGGCACGTGTCTTTACTTTATGTGTACCCTGGCGTTGTGCTGCCTGGTATTGCTTAACTGCGAGGTAGATCACATGATCATTAGGTTCGATTCCGAAAATTTCTTCCGGTAATTCGATCGTACGACCTGTTGCTTTTCCTGCTTTATTTAAAACTTCAACTTGCATGACTTCTTAAATTAGTTTGTGATTACTTCTGGATGTATACGATTGAACCGTTATAGCCTGGTACAGAACCGCTCACAAGGATGTAATTCTTTTCAGGGAAAATTTTCAATACTTTCAGACCTTTTACTTTCACTCTGTCTGCACCCATACGGCCAGCCATACGCATACCTTTCATTACACGTGAAGCATCAGAAGAGTTACCAAGTGAACCCGGAGCACGCTGACGATCATGTTGACCGTGCGATTGTCCGCCTACACCATGGAAACCATGGCGTTTTACAACACCCTGGAAACCTTTACCTTTTGTAGTACCTACAACTTCAACTTTATCGCCTTCAGCGAAAATGTCAGTTGTAATAGTTTCACCAATATTTTTTTCGAGAGAATAGTTGCGGAATTCTTTTACGAATTTCTTAGGAGAAGTGTTTGCTTTTGCGAAGTGATTCTTTTCAGCGGAGGTAGTGTTCTTTTCTTTCTTTTCGCCAAAAGCTAATTGAAGTGCGCTGTATCCATCAGCGTCTTGAGTTTTCACCTGTGTAACAACACAGGGGCCAGCTTCAATGATGGTACAGCTCTGCTGTTTACCATCGGGACTGAAGATGCTGGTCATGCCAATCTTTTTACCAATAATACCTTTCATTTGTTTACAGTTTATGCCCTGTAAGGTTGTTGAGACATGACGCTGGCGGCATCATTCAATCCCCGTTTACCATCGACCTTTTCCTTTTTTCCACTTTGGATCGGAAGTACCGATGGTAAACTAACCACGAAGGGCTAGTTTATATGTTCCTCAACTTTAGTTGAGAATGTTTTTAAAATTCAGAGCTCTTTTTTACAGACCGAAGCCGTATTGAGAGATGAAATATTACTTATTTATAAGAACTAGAGACAATCTGTCCGCCGGGCGGACAATCATCATGCTTTAATTTCTACATCAACACCGCTTGGTAAGTCTAACTTACTCAAAGCATCCACTGTGCGGCTGCTGCTGGTATAAATATCCAGTAAGCGCTTGTGTGTGCACAGTTGGAACTGTTCACGGCTCTTTTTGTTTACGTGTGGTGAACGTAATACGGTAAAGATTCTTTTACGAGTAGGTAAAGGAATAGGTCCTGTTACTACTGCACCTGTACTACGAACCGTTTTCACGATTTTTTCTGCAGATTTATCGACCAGATTGTGGTCGTATGATTGCAATTTTATTCTGATACGTTGAGCCATAAGATCTGTCCCAAATTTTCAATTGGGAGCGCAAAGGTAGGGTTTCAAACATTCCCTGCAAAAAGTTTGAGAAAGTTTTTTCAGGAAATAGAGTCAAAAAGCAAGGATTTTTTCAAAAACTATCAGTTTGGCTTCGACATAGCTGCCATTCTCCACTATGATGGCAATAGAATTTCTATATGAGGTTGCAAATTTAATGATTTGAATATCTGTTATCGGCTTTGATTTTTTTCCGGTATTAGGGATGAAGCCGGCAGAACTTAGTTCAGCTAATGGTAAACCCTAATGCATTGAATACAAGTAGTTGATACATACATTCCGGCGAAAATGACCCCTAATTTTCCCGTCGTATTTATTCGTTTTTCCGCTACAAAAATGTAGTAGTTTGTCCTAGGGCTAAAACTTGGAGCATAATGGGTGGTTGTTTAGTTTTACAATCACGAATCGACAGACCAATATCCACCCTACTGATGAACCATTCTCCACTGCACAGGACTTCCCCCTATCGACCTTACTATTACTTAGTATACTGACCTTTTAATTCGTACATAACTAAAAAATCCGTCAATGAAAACCTCAATCCGATCCTATGCTTTGCCCATGCTCGTACTGTTAAGCATCGTGGCAGCATCCTGTTCCAAAGAAAAGTCAACCCAGGTAAACGAAGAACAAACCGAAATTCAGCAAACCCGCAATGGCGGTCTTGTAGATGATGACTCTGCCCTCCAGGCCAACGTACCGGCAATTGTTTCTTCCGGCTTTTTGCAATCAGGTCTATCCTCTGATGGAATCCCCATTTCGAGAATTGCTGCAAAAGGTAAACCCGATAACATCCCTCCCACAATTAGCCTTCTGTCGCCCGCAAATGGCAGCACTGTTTCTGGAACGGTGAATGTAACGGTTAATGCAACTGACAATATTAAGGTTACCTCCGTAACGTTAAGCGTTGACGGAACTGCTAAAGCCAGCAGCACCACCGCTCCCTTTACAACGATCTGGAACTCTGGTACTGTTCCAAACGGTACGCATACTTTAACTGTAACCGCCAAAGACGGTAAAGGCAACAGCAGCTCCAGTTCAATACAGGTGACTGTAAACAATGTAACCGTTGGTGACATTACCGCTCCAACGGTGAGCATTTCTTCACCTACTAATGGCGCTTCATATGATGCAAACACTACCCTTTCGATCAATGCATCAGCATCCGACAATGTGGGTGTAAGCGCATTGAACATAAGTATTGATGGTATTGTTGTAGCGTCGTCGGCGGGTTCATCTTCCAGTTATTCATGGAATACCGGCACTGCAGGTAGCGGCATTCATAGCATATCTTCTACAGCAAAAGATGCAGCCGGTAATCAAACAATTAAGACTGTTTCAGTAACAATTAACACCGTTGTTGTTGAACCGCCACCATCTACTTCAGAAGTTCGCATAGCAATGCCTCCTGTAAGTAACCAGGGAAGCGAAGGGTCATGTGTAGGTTTTGCAGTTGGTTATGCGGCACGTTCCGCTGAGCAATACCATAGAACCGGTGCAACCAGCTATAGCAATGCCACCAACATTTTTAGTCCTGAATTCTTGTACAACCAGATCAAGTTCAGCAGCGATTGCACGTCAGGTTCCGCTATGCAATCTGCATTAGACTTCATCAAGTTAAATGGAATTTGCACTTATCAATCGATGCCCTACAGCAGTTCAAACGGATGTGCTTTACTACCAACAACTACACAAGCCACAGAAGCACTAAACTTTAAGATAGGTAACTATTCAAAATTATATACAAGCGATAAGATTGCTATTAAAGCAATGGTATCAACAAAGCACCCTGTCATTATTTCTGTTATTGCCGATAACAGCTTTATCTCTGCAAAACCTGGTTTTGTCTGGAAAAGCTATTCGGGTTCAGGATCACTTGCGCATTGCATTGTAATTTGCGGATATGATGACGCTAAAAATGCTTACCTCGTGATGAATTCATGGGGAACGGGTTGGGGCGATGCCGGTTTTAGCTGGATCGATTACGACTTCTTCATCACAAGAACAGGCACATACTGTTACGTGATGAATTAATTCTGCATTTAAATTAATTGAATAAGAAATGCCGGTCGCTGACCGGCATTTGTATTATAAAAAAGGCTGCTCTCTTAGAGCAGCCTTACCATTCGGTTTAAATTAAATGGTTATTGTTTTAAATTGATCAGTTTGCCAGTTACCTGCTGTCCGGCTACATTGAGTTTGTAAATCAATGTACCTGCTGCTGCAGTGGAACCTGGTCTGAATTCAATCACCTGGGTTCTTCCTGCTGTAAGATAACCTTCGAAAACTGTTTGCAATTTCTGGCCAAACATGTTATAAACTTCAAGCGATGCTTTTCCTGAAACAGGAGATACAACAGTAAAGTTTACTTTGTCAGCAAATGGATTAGGATAAGCTGAAACACGGATGTTTTTAACTGCTTGTGTCAAATCTGCACTGTTAATAACACCTGAAGGATTGCTGAAGTTGATTCTTCCTGAAGGAATTTCGCATGGGCCTACGTTCCAGTCTATGAGAATTCTGCATTCATCAAAGCCTTCGTTGATTGCAGCGGCAGCGCCACCGATATCGGAAAGTTTAGCACCACATTCTGTTCCAATAATGCCGTCAGCATTAGCCAACGCATCATTTGCTAAATGATACAATCCATCAACTGTGTGAGCATATCCTTTGCAATCAAGCGCATCAATGATACTTTGTCCGATTGTTTTGTAAACATATTCGTTTTCAACCACCAACTGGCCAAGTTCATTGTAATAACAACGACGCTGTTGAGGTGTGGTTGAGCCACATCCACCCACTGCTTTTGCAGTTGCAAATGTGCCCGCCTTTAATACAAACCCGCTCAACGTACCACTAACTCTCATATTCAATCCAAGGGTGATTGTTTGTGACAAGAGCACATTATTGATCCTTCCTTGTTTTGTAATATAAGTTGTAGAAGTATTGGTACCAGGAGTCCAGCAAGAAGACACAGGACTATCTACGGTACAATTACCAAACAATTCTCTTGCACCACCACCACCTGGCATTGATTTGTTAAGCAATGTTGCAGCTGATGCAGTTGAAGGAATGGTAATCCTTGGTGTTGTGATGCCGTCACCACCAATATACATTGGATTGGCAACACCATCTACTCCCAACATGGCTTTGATCATGTCAACTACTGTTGGATATGTAATGGCCACACCGTCGCCAGTGCCATCACCATCGCACGCTGGACTGGTATTACCATACTTACCTTGCGTATAAGTACAATAGCCGCCACATGGAACCACAGTAACATCATAAGTACACACTGTTGGGCTAAGCTCTGTATTTGCATAAGAAACAGTGAGCGTTAATGTAAAGTTCTGCGCACCTGCGGTAACAGTAACAGATTGACCGTTGTCTGCTCCAACAATTGCTGCGCCGTTGTTTACACTCCACTTCCAGGTTTCATTTGCAGTTGCAGCTCTGCCTGCAGTATATGTATTGGTTGAACCATTACATACTTCTGAAGTTGGTACTTCAGGACAGCTGCCTGTTACATTTACATTAACAGAGCAATTTGATACGGACACGCAGCCAGTTAGCTTGTTAGTAACTGTAACTGTAAATGAAATTACTTGTCCGGCATCATTTGGAGCTGCTGTGTAAACAGGATTCTTAATATCGTAGAAGTTAAATGAACCTGCACCATCTTCTGTCCACGCATATGTGTAATGCGTAGGATCAGTGTCTGCGTTTGCACTCAGATCAACATTCATCTGCGTGTTGTGGGCAGCTGAAGTAATGTCGATCAATGTTGGCATTGCAGAGCAACTGATAATTGGTAATGGATTAACCGTTAAGGTAGCGCTTTGAGTAGCTGTGCCACAGGTACCAGTTATAGTTACACTATAAGTTCCTGCCTGTGCCGCTGTGATAGGTCCAGCGATAGTATAAGAAGCATTGGTTGCTCCTGCAATTGGTGCTCCACCTTTACTCCACTGGTAAGTGAACGGACCGGTACCACCTGCAGTTGTAGTGAACGTAACACTTGCACCACCTACACAACGAGCTGCATCATCAAAATCAGCAGCTGTTGTTACAGGATTAACTGTCAACGTCGCATCCTGAGAAGCTGTACCACATGTACCAGTTACAGTTACACTATAAGTTCCTGCTTGTGCTGCTGTGATAGGACCTGCTACTGTATAAGAAGCATTGGTTGCACCGGCAATTGGCACACCACCTTTACTCCACTGGTAAGTGAACGGACCCGTACCACCTGGAGTTGTAGTGAACGTAACACTTGCACCACCAACACAACGAACTGCATTGTCAAAATCAGTAGCTGTTGTCACCGGAGTTACGGTCAGGGTTGCATCCTGGCTCGCAGTACCACAAGTACCACTTACTGTTACGCTGTATGTACCAGCTTGTCCTGCTGTGATAGGGCCAGCAATTGTATAGGAAGCATTGGTTGCTCCTGCAATTGGTGCACCATCTTTACTCCATTGGTAAGTGAACGGACCTGTACCACCTGGGGTTGTAGTAAACGTTACACTTGCTCCGCCAACACAACGGCTTGCATTATCAAAATCAGTAGCCGTGGTTGCAGGGTTTACAGTCAATGTCGCATCCTGGCTTGCTGTACCGCAAGTACCAGATACAGTTACACTATAAGTTCCTGCTTGTGCCGCTGTGATAGGTCCAGCTATAGTATAAGAAGCATTGGTTGCTCCAGCAATTGGTGCTCCACCTTTACTCCACTGGTAAGTGAACGGACCTGTACCACCTGCGGTTGTAGTGAACGTAACACTTGCCCCACCAACGCAACGTACTGCATTATCAAAATCAGTAGCTGTTGTTACTGGATTTACAGTCAACGTAGCATCCTGACTAGCTGTACCGCAGACCCCACTTACAGTTACACTATATGTACCTGCTTGTGCTGCTGTGATAGGACCTGCTATAGTATAAGAAGCATTAGTTGCACCGGCAATCGGTGAACCATCTTTACTCCACTGGTAAGTAAACGGACCACTTCCTCCTGGGGTTGTAGTGAACGTAACACTTGCACCACCAACACAACGAACTGCATTGTCAAAATCAGTAGCTGTTGTCACTGGAGTTACGGTCAAGGTAGCATCCTGGCTCGCTGTACCACAAGTACCACTTACTGTTACGCTATATGTACCAGCTTGTGCCATAGTGATAGGGCCAGCAATTGTATAAGAAGCATTGGTTGCACCGGCAATTGGTGCACCATCTTTACTCCACTGGTAAGTAAACGGACCTGTACCACCTGGGGTTGTAGTGAACGTAACACTTGCACCGCCTAAACAACGGCTTGCATTATCAAAATCAGTAGCTGTTGTAACAGGATTTACTGTCAACGTTGCATCCTGAGAAGCTGTACCACATGTACCACTTACAGTTACACTATAAGTTCCTGCTTGTGCTGCTGTGATAGGACCAGCTACAGTATAAGAAGCATTGGTTGCACCGGCAATTGGCGCACCACCTTTACTCCACTGGTAAGTGAACGGACCGGTACCACCTGGGGTTGTGGTGAACGTAACACTTGCACCACCTACGCAACGAACTGCATTGTCAAAATCAGTAGCTGTTGTTACAGGGTTTACTGTCAATGTTGCATCCTGACTAGCTGTGCCACATGTACCTGTTATGGTTACACTATATGTTCCTGCTTGAGCTGCTGTAATAGGACCAGCTACAGTATAGGAGGCATTAGTTGCTCCTGCAATTGGTGCACCGTCCTTACTCCATTGGTAAGTAAACGGACCTGTACCGCCTGGGGTTGTAGTGAACGTAACGCTTGCGCCACCAACACAACGAACTGCATTATCGAAATCAGTAGCAGTTGTTACAGGGTTTACAGTCAACGTCGCATCCTGGCTTGCTGTACCGCAAGTACCAGTTACAGTTACACTATAAGTTCCTGCTTGCGCTGCAGTGATAGGACCAGATACAGTATAAGAAGCGTTAGTTGCTCCTGCAATTGGTGCTCCGTCTTTACTCCACTGGTAAGTGAACGGACCTGTACCACCTGCAGTTGTAGTAAACGTCACACTTGCACCACCCACACAACGTACTGCATTATCAAAATCAGTAGCAGTAGTTACAGGGTTTACTGTTAACGTTGCATCCTGAGAAGCAGTACCACATGCACCTGTTACAGTTACACTATAAGTTCCTGCTTGTGCTGCAGTGATCGGGCCATTAATTGTATAAGAAGCATTAGTTGCTCCTGCAATTGGTGCACCATCCTTGCTCCACTGGTAAGTGAACGGACCTGTACCTCCTGGGGTTGTAGTGAATGTAACACTTGCGCCACCTACACAACGAACTGCGTTATCGAAATCAGTAGCAGTTGTTGTAGGATTCACAGTTAATGTTGCATTTTGACTGGCTGTACCACATGCACCTGTTACTGTTACACTGTATGTACCTGCTTGTGCTGCAGTGATCGGGCCATTAATTGTATAAGAAGCATTGGTTGCTCCTGCAATTGGCGCACCATCTTTACTCCACTGGTAAGTAAACGGACCTGTACCACCCGCAGTTGTTGTAAACGTTACACTTGCACCACCCACACAACGTACAGCATTATCAAAATCAGTAGCTGTTGTTACAGGATTAATAACAACTGTACCTGAAGCAGGTGCAGATGGACATTCTAATCCTTTTCGGGTAATTGTAACGGTATATGTTCCGGCAATTGAAGTTTGGAAACTTTGTACATTTCCGGGGTTACCAACGTAACCAACCGGAACTACCCAAGTGTAGTTAAATTGATTCGGTGTGCCATCTCCGGGTGTTGCCGTAACGGTTACTGGTAGTGCGCTTGCACAAACTGTTTGAGAGTTCACCGTTACAGTGGGGGTAATGTTAAAGCTGCCACCCACAAAATCATCAAGTGAAGCAGTAACTTCCTGGGAAGATCTCGTTTCAATTAAAATGCTTGCCTGGCAAAGGTCTACATCTCCTAATTGAAAATCGGGACCATCAAGAATTACCTTGCCCTCGAAGAATTGGTTTTGTTCATATTCAGCAGTTGGATTACCGTTTTTATCCTTCATCAGCCATCCCACTGGCACTGTCGAAATATCATTATCTTCATCCTTGTTGTTTTCGGCAACATTGCCTGTAATACCAGTAGTATTCAAGGTGCCATTTGAGTTCGCAACATTACCTCCACTGCCTACCCACCGGTAAACAGTTATTGTACCTGTTCGTCCCCCACCGGTAAAATCGGCAAGGATAAGAAGGTCGCCAACTCTGTGTTCAGGCCAAAAATCGCCTCCCACTTTAGGTGACGTAGTTAGTGTCCTGGGGCCAGTACCATTGAGATAAAGCCAGAAACCAATTTGGGCATCGCCTTCATTGGTAGTTCTGTCACCGGCAAAATACAAAACGCCCTCCGAAATAACGGCGGCCGCATTTGCAATGTCATTTTTTGCTTTCGTTTGTCCCATTTCCCATCTTTGGGCCGACGCTAGCTGGAAATCTTTCGATCCCGTTGTAAACTGATCGTCAACAACTCCCGTTCCGTGAGGATCGGGTTTGTAAACTCTTACAGGGTTAAGTGAAAAATTGGCGAAGTTCCAATCCGTAGTACTACCATCAATAGTAATGGTTTGTGCTTTCAGATCAATGGAACTGAACGTCGTAAATAACATAAGCAGGAACAGCACCTGTCGCCAGAGCCAGTTCCTACACAAGTTGTCTTTCTCACCTTTGGTTGGTGAGGCGTGTAGCAGTTTGTTCATCATTGTCGAATTTTTAAGTGAAAAATGTCTAACATTCCACAGGAGGCTAATAGGATCTTAAAGACAGGACAGTTACCCCTAAGCACAAAACAATACAGTACCTCTCATGAGGCACATTATGCGTACTCAGTTGAAACAATAAATCGAGAGGACAATAAAAGGATTACTGAAATTTAAAGCAAGGATTCATTGGCATTAAAGCAATTCAAAGGGGATCAGAGAAAGCATATAAGTAATAACATAGAAACGGTATTTGCTTTCAGGGGGGGGTGGATGGGAATTGAGTTCGTAAACGTAAAGACATTTTTTTACAATTGCAATACTACTAAGCGGTCATAAACATATATATTTTTTTGCCATCCAAATTGAAGGCAGTACCGGTCATCATTCACATCAATTTCACAAAAGCATCATCGCCTTTTACTTATTTTTGAAACATGTTGAAACAAATAAACAGTTTACTTTTTGCATCACTCCTTTTAACTGCATGTGGTAATGATCCCGAATCGGGAGAACCCCAAACAACAACTCCAACTATACCGCCACCCAAAGGTTTAACTTATAACCTGGTAAAAGATTATCCGCACGATACTTCCTCTTTTACCCAGGGATTGATCTTTTATAAAGGTGTTTTATATGAGAGTACCGGTAACCCCAACAACGCATTAAATAACGGTTCATGGGCGGGGCCTGTTGATATGTTAACAGGAAAGCAAACAAAAAAAGTGACGCTGCCAGCAGAAATTTTTGGAGAAGGCATCACCATCTTAAATGACAAACTCTACCAGATTACCTGGGAAAACAGGAAAGGTTTTGTATATGATTTAGCAACATTTAAAAAATTACAGGAATTTAATTATAACCATGAAGGTTGGGGTATTACCAACAACGGGAAAGAATTAATTGTGAGCGATGGAAGCAGCAATATGTATTTCTGGGATCCCGAAACACTAAAAGAAATACGTCGCATAAGTATACAGGATGAAAACGGTTTACGCAATAACATCAACGAACTTGAATTCATTAATGGTGCAGTGTATGCCAATGTTTGGCAATCAAACGAAATATTGAAAATTGATCCTGCAACCGGCAATGTCATTGGTAAACTCGACCTTACAGGTTTAAAACAATCTTACCCCGAATTATCAGGTGGCAGCAACAGCGATAAAGTATTAAACGGAATTGCTTGGGATAGCAGCGGTCAACGTCTGTTTATCACCGGCAAAAACTGGAGCAAATTATTTGAATTGAAATTGCTCAATTAACTTAACCGATCTTCATAACAAAATACATCAGCATCTTTTTCTGCAATAACAAACTGTTACTAAATCCTGGTATAACACCGGGATTTTTAGTATAAAAAAGGCTGCCCTTTCGGGCAGCCTTACCAATCGGTTTTAATTCGTTGGTTATTGTTTAAGACTGATCACTTTACCTGTTATTTGTTTACCTCCAACATTCAGTTTGTAGATTAATGTACCCGCAACCATTGTTGTGTTAGGTCTGAATTCAACAAACTGTGTTTTGCCGGCAACCAGGTTGCCTTCATAAACGGTTTGAATTTTTTGACCAAACATATTATAAACTTCTAGCGACGCTTTTCCTGACACAGGAGATATGATCGCAAAGTTTACTTTTTCAACAAATGGATTAGGATAGGCTGTAATACGAACGGCTTCTCCGTTAGTAGATGTAATGTCAGGTGTTTCGCAATACCCAACAAAATATCTGCATTCATCAAAACCATTATTGATTGCATCCATCGCTGAATTCAGTTCACTATAACTTGGAACGCCGCCAACACCCGGCATCTTAACTCCACCCAATACATCATTGGCAAGATTAAGAAGATCCATGATAGTTGCATTAGCTCCAAGATAGCTAACTACATTCTGATTGATCTGGAATGATCCGCCGGATGTTATAATGCATCCTGAACCAATAGCCAATCCTGACAACGACGCACCATTTAATCTTACAGCAAGGGCCACGCCTATTGTTTGTGACAACAGGTTGTTGTTGATTTTGCCCTGGCTTGTTAAGTACGCATCGAAACAAGGATCAAGTATACTGCAGTCGCCTGCTTTCAGACCAGTTGGTGTACCACCTCCAGGCATGATATTGTTCAGGCGTTCGTATGAACCTGCAGGTATGGTCACTGATTGACCAGGACGTCCAATTGTTATTGGTGCGGTCAATATTGATTTCAATAATTCAAGACCATTTTTATTACCCCAGAATCCTTGCGTGTAAGTGCATATTGGAGCACAAACCTTAGTTGTCACTTCATAACTGCAAACAGTTGGACTAAGCTCCCTGTTTGCATAAGAAATAGTGAGCGTTAACGTAAAGTTTTGCGCACCTGCTTTTACTGTTACGGATTGGGCATTATCAGCACCCATGATGGTTGCACCATTATTTACGGTCCACTTCCATGTTTCATTAACTGTTGGCGCTCTGCCTGCAGTATACGCATTGGTTGAACCATTACATACTTCCGAAACCGGAACTGTTGGACAACTACCCGCAGCATTTACAGTTACTGAACAGTGTGATGTTGATGTACATCCTGTGGAAAGGTTTGTAACTGTTACGGTAAAGGAAACAACCTGTCCAGCATCAAGTACACCCGCTGTATAAACAGGGTTCCTGATATTACTGAAGTTAAACGAACCGGCACCATCCTCTGTCCATGCATAACTGTAATGTGTAGGATCTGTATCAGCATTACCAGCCAGACTAACATCAAGCTGTGTATTATGTGCAGCAGATGTTATGTCAATAATACTTGGTGTTGCACTACAACTGATAACTGGCAATGGATTCACTGTAAGTGTTGCACTCTGACTTGCTGTACCACATGCTCCTGTTACGGTTACACTGTATGTACCAGCTTGTGCTGCTGTGACAGGACCAGCTACTGTATATGAACTCATCGTTGCTCCTGCGATCGGTGCGCCATCCTTACTCCACTGGTATGTGAACGGACCGGTACCACCTGCAGTTGTAGAGAAGGTTACACTTGCTCCCCCAACGCATCTTGTTGCATCACTTGGATCTGTAGCTGTTGTTACAGGGTTCACGGTAAGTGTTGCACTC
>NZ_JBMQSG010000010.1:0-274628 GCF_057361365.1 Lacibacter sp.
CCATTTTACAAATCATCAAAAGACAAAGGCTTTGTGGCAGCTTGCGAAGAAATTCTCAGCACTCCATTACTGATGATGCAAACAGTGGAAGAAGCTGATCGTAATGATCCGTTGATCCCTTTACAAAAAGATTTCAAAGCATTCAACTATTATCATCTGCCCAATGGCAATGTAGTGGGGCTTTGGAAGTCCGCATTAACAAGTATTTCAAAAGATGAAGGAAAAACCTGGCAATACAATCCAACAAGAGCGCCGGGCTTTGTGAACTCCAATGCAAAGATCTGGGGACAGAGAACCAGCGATGGAAAATATGCAACAGTATACAATCCTTCTGAATTTCGCTGGCCTTTGGCCGTTAGCGTAAGTGATGATGGATTAAAGTATAAAAATCTTTTGCTGGTAAATGGCGAGATCACTTCGATGCGTTATGGCGGTGCGTATAAAAGTTATGGCCCGCAATATGTACGTGGTATACAGGAAATGGATGGTAAGCCTGCAGATAATAACATGTGGGTGACCTATAGCATGAACAAAGAAGATATGTGGGTGAGTCGTGTTCCTGTTCCAGTAAATAATAAAGTAACTGCACATGTAAATGATGTCTTCAACAACATGGCTGCAGGCAAAGAATTAAATGAATGGAATATTTATAGTCCGTTATGGTGCCGAGTGAACGTGGAAACAGTGAACAATCAAAAAGTAATAGCCTTGCACGACAGCGATCCATTCGATTATGCAAAAGTGGAACGCATTTTTCCTGAATCAAAGAACCTGGTAGTTGAGTTTACAATATCAGCTCAACAAACAAATACAGGTAACCTTGAAATTGAATTGCTCGATAAAAAAGGAACCGCTACGCTTCGTGTAATGCTCGATTCAACCGGAAGTATTTTAACCAAGCAAGGTTATCGGAATAAGAGCATTGGTAAATACAATGCGGGTGAACAAATTGCTATCAAAATTGAACTAAACACAACAACCCGTTTCTATACTGTTACGATCAATAATGGTAAACCTAACCTCAATCTATTTTTCCAGCCGGTTGAATCGGTAGAACGTTTGTTGTTCCGTACAGGTGTTACACGTCGCTTTCCTGATGCTGATACACCTACCGACCAGGATTATGATTTGCCGAATGCAAATTCAAGAGCGAAGGAAGCGGTTTATTTTATTCATTCAGTAAAAACAAAAAATCTGTGACGAATAGAATGAATAGGACATTCACTGTAAGTAATTTTTTTTTGAACCACCAAGGCACTAAGGCACGAAGGTTCACAAAGGCTTTGTGCGTCTTAGCGTTCTCTATGTCTTTGTGGTACAATGCTTCTGCTCAATTAAAACCTTTAGTACTTAAACAGGATCAATTCAAACACTACGTTGATTATTTCAACACAATGGAAGAGCCGAATATTGAGCAAGCCATTCCCAATGCAAAAAGCTGGGAGTGGATGAAGAAAAATATTCCGTTGTTCGAATGTCCCCAGCAAAATTTCGAAGAGATCTTTTACTATCGCTGGTGGACGTTACGTAAGCACATCAAGAAAACAGAAAAGGGATTTGTGTTTACTGAATTTTTGATCCAGCGGAGTTATGCTGATAAATACAATCTCATTTCAAGTGGTCTTGGTCATCATATTTATGAATCAAGATGGTTGCATGATAAAACCTACATGGATAACAACCTGCATGTATGGTATCGGGGTAATGATGGCAAGCCATTGAAGCGTTTACGTTTTTACAGCAGTTGGAATATTGATGCGATCTATAACCGTTACCTCGTAAATGCTGATAAACAGTTTTTGTTGAACATGCTTCCTGATCTGAAAGAAGATTATGCAGCATGGGAACAGGAAAAGAAAGCTGCCAATGGTTTGTTCTGGCAATTTGATGTGCGTGATGCAATGGAAGAAACGATCAGTGGTGGAAGAACCGAAAAGAATCCACGCCCTTCTATTAATGGTTATATGTTTGGCAATGCAAAAGCCTTGTCTGCAATTGCACAATTAAACGGCGATCAAAGTACTGGACAATTATACAATCGCAAAGCAGATTCTATTAAACAACTTTCACAACAACTGCTCTGGCATCCGCAGCACCAGTTCTTCGAAGTAAAAAAAGAGAAAGGAGATACACTGTCGAATGTAAAAGAAGAGATCGGTTTTATTCCCTGGTATTTTAATATGCCCGATAATACGTACAATGTTGCATGGAGAAGCTTGATGGATACAAAAACATTTTGTGCGCCATTCGGGATTACGACAGCAGATCGCAGTCATCCGGAGTTTCGTACACATGGTTGTTGCAAATGTGAGTGGGATGGTGCGGTATGGCCATTTGCCACTGCACAAACATTAACAGGCATGGCCAACCTGTTGAATAATTACAAACAGGATTATGTAGCTGACAGTAATTACTTCAGCTTGTTGAATACTTATGTTGAATCGCAATACTATCGTGGCCGTCCTTACATTGGTGAATACCTTGATGAGAAGACGGGCTTTTGGTTGAAAGGTGATGAAGAACGCAGCCGTTATTATAATCACTCAACATTCAATGATCTTATCATCAGCGGGCTTGTTGGTTTACGACCAAGAGCAGATAATACAGTTGAAGTAAATCCATTGTTACCGGAGAATAAGTGGAACTGGTTCTGTCTGGATAATGTGTTGTATCATGGAAAGATCGTTACCATCATTTGGGATAAAGACGGGTTGAAATATAAAAAAGGAAAAGGATTGAGTGTGTGGGTGAATGGAAAGAAAGTGGCTTCGTCGTTGAAGCTTGAAAAAATTACTGGTAAAATGTGAATGGTCAATGGTCAATTGTGAATTATATACAAGCAACTTTACAAGAAGCAAGATGTTTAAATACATTCTTGTTTTTGCGTTTTTCATTCACCATTCACTATTAACCATTCACCTCTCTGCGCAAACAACAGAAAAACTTTATCTCTCCGGAACAGGCAGCGATCAAACCGTGCAATGGGATTTCTTTTGTACGGGAGGCATGAATGCCAACAAGTGGACAAAGATCGCTGTGCCGAGTTGCTGGGAGTTGCAGGGCTTTGGCAAATACGATTATGGTTTTGCAAAGGATAGTGTACGTGGAAAAGAAAAAGGTTTGTACAAACACCGTTTCAACGCACCTGCCAACTGGAAAGGCAAAGTCATCAACATTGTATTTGAAGGAGTGATGACAGATGCAGAAGTGAAAGTAAACGGCAAGTCTGCAGGTGCAATTCATCAGGGAGCTTTTTATGCATTCAAATATGATATTAGCAAGTTGCTTAATTATGGAAGAGAAAATGTACTTGAAGTAACTGTTGCCAAACATTCAGCCAATCAATCGGTGAATGAAGCAGAACGAAAGGCAGACTTCTGGATATTTGGTGGCATCTTTCGTCCGGTGTGGCTGGAAGTACTACCTGCTGTGCATATTGAACAGGTAGCGATTGATGCAAAAGCAAATGGAAACTTTACTGCAAACATCAAAACAAATGCAGCTCCAGAATCTGTATCGGTACAATTATATTCGTCAGTAAATGAAAAGTTTGGCAACCCCATTGCCATGCAGTGGGACAAAGCAAACAATGCAATTGTACTAAACAATCAATTCACTTCGCCCAAACAATGGAATCCGGAATCACCGGTATTGTACAAAGCTGTTTTTACGATTTATAAAAATGGAAAAGAACTTCACTCTGTAACAAAGCAATTCGGTTTCCGCACAGTAGAAGTAAAGCAACGTGATGGTATTTATGTAAATGGCGTGAAGGTAAAAATGAAAGGAGTGAACCGTCATGCATTTCGTCCGGAAACAGGAAGAACCACCAGCGAGCAGATCAGTATTGAAGATGTGTTGTTGATGAAAGAAATGAATATGAATGCAGTGAGGATGAGTCATTATCCGCCTGATGATCATTTTCTTGATGTATGTGATTCGCTTGGTTTGTTTGTGATGGATGAACTCGCAGGCTGGCATGGTAACTATGATGAACCGACAGGAAAGAAGTTGCTGAAAGAAATGATCGATCATGATGTGAATCATCCCTCCATCATTATTTGGGCAAATGGCAATGAAGGCGGTCACAATTTAGATCTCGACAAGTATTTTTCAGAATTTGATATTCAAAAGCGTCCTGTTGTACATCCCTGGCAATTGTTTGGCGGGTTCGATACTCAGCATTACCGTGAATATAATTATGGAATCGGAAACTATGAAAATGGGAAAGAGATCGTGATGCCAACTGAGTTTTTGCATGGACAGTTTGATGGCGGTCATGGTGCAGGTATTGAAGATTATTGGGAAAAAATGTGGCATAATCCGTTGAGTGCGGGTGGTTTTCTCTGGGACTTTGCAGATAATGCGGTTGTACGAAAAGACAAGAACGATTCACTCGATACCGATAAGCATCGTGCAGCCGATGGTATTGTTGGTCCGCATCATGAAAAAGAAGCAAGCTTTTATACCATAAAAGAAGTGTGGAGCCCGGTGTATTTTGAACGCAGAGAAATTGCTGAAGGGTTTGATGGTAAACTGAACATCGAGAACCGCTATCATTTTACCAATACAAAAGAATGCAGTTTCACCTGGAAGCTGAAACGTTTTGAAATAACGACTTCAAAAGAAACAGAAGGCAAAACAACTGCTCCAGATATTCAACCCGGCGCTAAAGGAGTTGTACAAATTCCGTTACCCGCCGACTGGAAAAATTATGATGTGTTGTATGTAACGGTGAAAGACCGTGCTCAAAAAGAATTGTTTACCTGGAGTTTCCCCATCAGCAGCCCGGCAACAACAGGTGCAAGAATGATTGTGAAAGAAGGCAACAATACCATCAATACTTCAGAAGCAGATTCATTGCTGACTATTAATGTAAAAGATGTAACTGTTGTGCTGAATAGGAATAATGGCTTACTTGTTTTAGTGAAAAATGCAAAAGGCGAATTGCCTTTCAACAACGGCCCGGTATTGCAGGAAGGCGTCAACAATTTTAAATCATTCAAACAATTCAAAGAAGGAAATAACTTCATCATTGAATCAACTTTCAATCAAAAAGAAAGTTACAACACACTCAAGTGGACGATCTATCCTTCCGGTTGGGTGCAGTTGCAGGTGAACTATTTTCCTGCTTCTTACTTTACCAACTTCGCCGGTATTAATTTTTCATTTCCGGAAAAGGAAATACAATCGGTAACTTATATGGGCGATGGGCCATACCGTGTCTGGAAAAACCGGTTAAAAGGAAACCAATTCGGTGTGTGGAGTAAAACCTACAACAATACAGAAACAGGTGAAGCGCCGTGGATCTATCCGGAGTTTAAAGGTTATCATTCTAATTTCTATGGTGGTTACTTCTTCACCAAAACAAATCGCTTCACCGTTGTAACAGAAAATGAAGGTTTGTTCCTTCGTTTGTTTACACTAGCATGGAAAACCGATCAGTGGCATAATTATGAACCGTTGTTCCCTTCAGGTGATATTTCATTTATGCAAGGTATCAGCAGTATCGGCAGCAAAACACAGCGTAACGAAACAACAGGCCCTATGGGTAGCAAAAATATTTTCTACGATTACGAGAAAGATCCGGCAAGGGCGCTGCACATCAACTTATACTTTAACTTCTCTGCACAATAACAATGAAAAAAATAGTAACGATACTTGTTCTGCTCCTTTTTCTTCAACAAATTTCTGCACAAGTAACGGTGCAGAATCTTCGTTGCGAAATGCGGGTGAATCCTTTGGGCATCGAAGCAAAGCAACCTCGTCTCAGTTGGCAGCTACAAAGTAACCTGCGCAATGTTGTGCAGACAAGTTACCAGGTCATCGTAAGCAGCAGTCCACAAAACCTGCAACAGAACAAAGGCGATGTATGGAAATCGGCTGTGGTAAACAGTAATCAAACATTGCATGTGCCATACAATGGTCCAGTATTACAACCCGCCAAAAAATATTTCTGGAAGGTAATTGTCCAAACCAATAAAGGTGCAGCACAAACAACACAAACAGCTTTCTTCGCAACCGGACTTACTAAAGAACAATGGAAAGCAAAGTGGATCGGTTATGATAAAGCATCAGCTTGGGATAGCGTAACACAATGGAGTAGACTAAGCGCAAGATACCTGCGTAAAGAATTTGCAAGTAAGCCGGCAGTGAAAAGAGCAACGGCCTATATCTCTGGTTTGGGTATGTATGAGTTGTATATCAACGGAACAAAGATCGGTGACCAGGTGCTGGCACCTAATCCAACCGACTATCGCAAAACTTATTTCTATAATACGCATGATGTAACGGCACAGATCAAAGCAGGTAATAACGCCATTGCTGCAGTGCTGGGTAACGGACGTTTCTTTACCATGCGTCAGAATTACAAAACACAAAAGCATAACACATTCGGTTTCCCGAAATTATTGTTACAGTTAGAAATTGAATACACGGATGGAACAACAAAAACAGTAGTAAGTGATGAAAGCTGGAAGTTGAATGTAGATGGTCCGATCAGAACGAACAATGAATATGATGGTGAAGAATATGATGCGACAAAAGAATTCAATGACTGGACGAAAGCTGGCTTTAACGACAGCAAATGGATGCAACCTGAGTTAGTGGAAGCTCCAACAGGAAAACTGGTCGCCCAAACCAACGAGCCGATGAAAGTGATGCAGACCATCAAACCCATCTCTATCAAAAAAACAGCAAGCGGAAAATATATCCTTGATATGGGACAAAATTTTGCAGGCTGGGTGAAACTGCAAAACATCAACGGGAAGAAAGGAGATAAAGTCACACTTCGTTTTGCAGAGAGTTTGCAAGCTGATGGAGAAGTGTTTGTCAAAAACCTAAGAGATGCAAAGGTGACAAACATTTATACATTAAAAGGAACAGGTAACGAAAGCTGGCAACCCTCTTTTGTGTACAACGGTTTCCGTTATGTGGAAGTATCAACTTTTCCCGGTACTCCAACACTCAACCAGTTTGAAGGCAAGTTGGTGTACGATGCTATTGAGACAACAGGATCGTTTCAAACAGCAAACGATGTACTGAATCGAATTTATAAAAATGCATGGTGGGGTATTGCATCGAATTACAAAGGCATGCCGGTTGATTGTCCGCAACGCAACGAACGTCAACCGTGGTTAGGCGATCGGACAGTTGGATCACAAGGCGAGAGTTATATTTTCAACAATGCAAGCCTCTATGCTAAGTGGATGCAGGATATTGAAGATAGTCAAACAGAAGAAGGAAGTATTCCTGATGTGGCACCTGCTTTCTGGAATTATTACAGCGATGATGTAACATGGCCTGCGGCTTATTTCTTCATCACGAATAATCTGTATAACCAGTTTGGCGATGTAACACCCATTCAGAAACATTATCCTTCGATGAGGAAATGGATGATGTACATGAAAGGGAAGTACATGAAGAATTATATTGTTACCCGTGATAAATATGGCGACTGGTGTGTACCGCCTGAAAGTTTAGAACTCATTCACGCAAAAGATAGCAACCGTTTAACCGATGGTAAACTCATTGCAACGGCTTACTATTATAAGTTGCTTTCTTACATGCAACGTTTTGCCGACATCACCGGCAACAAAGCAGATGCAAATTATTATGGTTTGCTGAGTGATAGTATCCGCACTGCATTTCAGGAAACATTTTACAATCCGAAACTGAAGCAATACAGCAACAATACCGTTACGGCGAATTTGTTGCCGTTGTATTTTGGCATTTGTCCTGATTCCTTACGCACTGCAGTATTTGAAAAGATCCGCATTAAAACACATGTAGAAAATCATGGACATATCAGTACAGGTTTGATCGGCTCACAATGGATCATGCGTGGATTAACGGAGTATGGTTATCCTGATCTGGCCTATATCATGGCATCAAACAAAACTTATCCAAGCTGGGGTTATATGGCTGAGAATGGTGCAACTACTATTTGGGAATTGTGGAATGGTAACACTGCCGATCCCGGCATGAATAGTCAGAACCATGTGATGTTGTTGGGTGACTTGCTTACTTGGTATTATGAAAATCTTGCTGGCATTCGTACGAATAAAACCGACGTTGCTTTTAAGAAGATCATCATGAAACCAACATTGCCTGCTGGGTTAGATTTTGTTAAAGCATCGTACAATAGTTTTCATGGCTTGATCAAAAGTGAATGGAATAATTCAACTGATAAATTCGAATGGAAAATCAGTATACCAGCCAATACATCAGCCACAATTTATATTCCTGCGAACAGCATTGAAGAAATTACAGAAGGAGGGAAAGCGGTAACAACTAATAAGGATGTCAAATTCATAAAAGAAGACGATGGTTCTGTTATTCTTGAAGTGCCATCTGGCAATTATACATTCGTCCGTAATAAGAAATGGAGAAAAGGAATTGTAAAAGATGAATTTATTTTCGACCGTGCATCGTTTCCCGAAAGTCATGCAGCAACCATTGCAGAAACTCCGGAAGGTTTGATTGCTTCCTGGTTTGGTGGTACAAAAGAAGGCAACAAAGATGTGTGCATCTGGACAAGTCACTTTAAAAACGGACAATGGACTGCACCCGCAAAAGTTGCTGATGGTGTAATGAATGACACACTTCGTTATTCAACGTATAACCCTGTTTTGTTCTATGCACCGAATGGCGAGTTGTTATTGTTTTATAAAATAGGGCCCAACGTTGCAGGCTGGACAGGTTGGATGATGCGCAGCAAAGACAACGGACATACATGGAGCAAACGTGAAGCATTACCCGAAGGATTTTTAGGGCCGATTAAAAACAAACCGGAACTTATCAATGGAGTGTTGCTTTGTCCAAGCAGTACAGAAAAAACCGGGTGGAAAGCGCATATTGAATTCACAAAAGATTTCGGCAAAACATGGACAAAGACTGAAGCCATCAACGATCCGAAAATATTGCAAGCCATTCAACCAAGTATTTTGAAATATGCAGATGGGCGTTTGCAGATTCTTTGTCGCAGCCGTAACACAACTCTCAACGAAAGCTGGAGTAATGATGGCGGTAAAACATGGAGCGAAATGAAAGCATCTGCTTTACCGAATAATAATTCAGGAACAGATGCAGTAACATTGAAAGATGGAAGACAGTTGCTGGTGTACAATCATAATCTTCCGAATGCATCATGGGTAAATGGAAAAGGTCCACGTACGCCGTTGAATGTTGCCATCAGCAAAGATGGAAAAATTTGGAGTGCAGCGTTGGTGCTGGAAGATTCACCCATTAGCCAGTATTCCTATCCATCAGTGATACAAACAAAAGATGGATTGGTGCATATTGTTTATACGTGGAGAAGAGAAAAAATCAAACATGTGGTAGTTGATCCAAACAAACTGGAGTTGAAAGAAATTGTGAATAAGCAATGGCCGGGTGTGAAAGAGAATACAGGAATAACATCTGACGATTAAAGCCTCCTCCCAACCTCCTCCGAAGGAGGAGGCCATCCGTTCACAGCCCTTGCTTTTCTAAGATCAAAATTGAACGATAGCAGAATTAATTTTATAAGATGATTTAATTACTAATGTTGATATAAGCCCCTCCTTCGGAGGGGTTTGGGGAGGCCAACGATGCACAATTTGCCATTTATTGATCTTGCGGTGATTGCCGTGTACATGCTTGCCATGATCGGCATCGGCATGTATTTTTCACGCAAGAATAAAAACAGCGATCAGTTTACAAAAGCATCAGGAAAAATTCCGGGTTGGGCAATTGGTCTTTCTATCTACGCAACATTTTTAAGCAGCAATACATTCTTAGGTGTGCCGGGCAAAGCATTCGGCAGTAACTGGAATGCATTTGTGTTCAGTATATCGATGCCGTTAGCCGCATGGATCGCTTCCAAATATTTTGTGCCCTTCTATCGCAACACCGGCGAAATATCGGCCTACACACATTTAGAAAAACGTTTCGGGCCGTGGGCACGCACCTACGCAGTGATCTGTTTCTTGTTGACACAGTTTGCACGTATGGGTTCCATCTTTTTTGGTATTGCATTAAGTCTGCAGGCACTTACAGGTTTCAGTATGCAATCCATCATGATTGTAATGGGCATTTGTATCATTTTCTATACAGTGCTTGGTGGTATTGAAGCAGTGATCTGGACAGAAGTGGCACAGGGCATTATTAAAACATTGGGAGCATTATTGATTTTGTTTTTGGTGGTGAAAGAAATTCCCGGTGGGTTCTCAACAATCATTGATGTGGCAACAGCTGATCATAAAACAAGTCTTGGCAGCTTCTCGCCCAATTTTACTGAATCGACTTTTTGGGTGGTACTGTTCTACGGTTTCTTTATCAACCTGAATAATTTCGGGATGGATCAGAATTATATTCAACGTTATCATACCGCACAAACATCGAAGCAGGCAAGCAAGTCGGTTTGGCTTTGCGTGTGGATCTATGTGCCGGCTTCATTTTTATTCTTTGTGATCGGCACGGCATTGTATGCATTTTATCAAACGCAACCGGGATTGATCGATCCGGTAAAGTTACAGGTAGCTGCAGAGCGGTTAGGTGCTGCCGTTACTTCACCCGAAGTAAAAGAACTGGCTGCTTCATTAACGGCTGCAGATTATGGTGATAAAGTGTTGCCGTTTTTTATGGTGAATAATATACCAACAGGTTTGGTTGGTTTGATCGTATCTGCTTTGTTATCTGCCGCCATGAGCACCATCAGCAGCAATATGAATGCATCGGCAACAGTATTCACAGTCGATATTTATCAGAAATATATTAAACCGGATATCACAGATAAACGCAAACTGTATCTGTTGCATGTATCAACCATTGCATTTGGTGTAGTTGGTTTGTGTACGGGTTTGGCAATGATCGGTTCAAAAAGTCTGCTCGATATCTGGTGGGAGCTGAGCGGCATTTTTGCTGGAGGAATGCTGGGTTTGTTTTTGCTGGGGCTTATCAGCCGGCAGGCAAAAAATGCTGCAGCAATAACGGCCGTTATCATTGGTATTATCGTTATCTTATGGATGACGTTCTCCGGCAGACTTGATGAGAACTACGCTTTCCTGCGAAATCCATTGCATAAGAACATGATCATTGTGGTGGGAACGTTGAGCATTTTCCTTACGGGGTTGTTTGTTACTAAACTCCGGCCTTCGAAACAGTAAAATTGTACAGCAGAATAGTTAAATGCAACATTTTATAAGGAGTTGAATGATTGCACATTTATGCACTCAAAAATTGGTTGTTATGCCTGATAAAAAGTTTGTTCCGGTTATGATCACTCCCTACAACCTCAAAGCCGAGGTTGACCTGGATGTGGTAAGCACATTGATCGAATTTTATTTAGCTGCCGGTGTAAAAGGTTTCTTCGCCAACTGTCTCAGCAGCGAAATGTTCAGCATTACGGAAGATGAGCGTTTGAATTTAACGTCGCATATTGTAAAACAGGTGAGAGGTCGTGTGCCTGTTGTTGCAACGGGATCGTTTGGTTTAACCATTGCAGACAAAGCACTCTTCACCCGACAGATTTTTGATACAGGTATTGATGCTGCAATTATGATCACAGGTCATTTCGCAAAAGAAGAAGATAGTGATGATGTGTTGCTGCGCAATTTCGAACAGATGTTCCAGGCAACAGGAAATATTCCGTTGGGTATGTATGAATGTCCTGCACCTTATAAACGGATCATCAGTCCTGCCGTATTTAAACAATTACTTTCTGCCAATCGTTTGATCTATCACAAGGATACTTCTATCACACATGAAAATGTGCAGGCCAAGCTTGATGTTTTAAAAGACACGCCGAATAACATGGAGTTTTATGATGCACATACACCTAATGCAGCATTCAGTTTGCAATCAGGTGCAAAAGGCATGTCATCGATCTCCGGTAATTTTTATCCTGAAGTGATGGTGTGGATGGTGAACAATGCAACTAATCCTGACAAACAGGAAGAAGTAAAATGGTTGCAGGAAGAATTAACAAAAGTTGATCCGCTTATTCATATTGCATATCCCATGAGTGCAAAATATTTTTTGCAGAAACGTGGATTGCCTGTGCGTACTATCAGCCGTGCCGTTGCTAACAAATTAACACCCGATCAACGAAATACACTCGATGATATTCATAATCGTTTTGAACATTGGTGCGAACGTTTAGGAATTCAAAAAGTAGATGTGCCATCAATTGCCGGTTCTGGCTTTAATGAAGAATCTGTGTTTTAATCAATCGTTTATGTCTGTTCCTGTTTTTAAAATAATGTTTCCGGGTAAGTTGGTAGTTGGTAACGGCACTTTGCCACAATTAGCTGATGATATTCTGGAAATGAAACCATCGAAAATATTTATTGCAACGATTGCTCCATTACAGAAAACAATTGATGCATTTATATCTCCCTTCAAAGAGAAATCCATTGAAGTGTTGATAGATACTTCCATTGTTGCCGAACCATCTTTCAGCGATTTTGAACAATTAATGAAGAAGGTGGCTCCATTTAATCCGGATGTGGTGATAGGTATTGGTGGCGGCAGTGTATTGGATATTTCAAAACTTGTTGCAGCACAGTTGGGGAATAAACAACAGCTGAGAGATTATGTCGGTATCGGTTTGCTGAAGGGAAGAAAGAAAAAACTCATTTGTGTGCCTGCAACATCGGGCACAGGTAGCGAAGTTTCGCCCAATGCAATTTTGGTTGATGATACAGATAATCAGAAGAAAGGTATTATCAGTCCGTTCCTTGTTCCTGATATTGTATATGTTGATCCTTTGCTGACTGTTTCAGTTCCACCAGCAATTACGGCTGCAACAGGGATGGATGCACTCACACATTGCCTGGAAGCATACACAAACAAATTTGCACAACCGTTTATCGATCTGTTTGCATACGAAGGCATGCGTCTTATTGCAGCAAATATTATAACTGCAGTAAAAGACGGTAGCAATATTGAAGCAAGAGAAAAAGTTGCAATGGGCAGTTTGTACGGTGGTTTTTGTCTGGGTCCTGTGAATACAGCAGGCGTGCATGCATTATCATATCCGTTGGGAAGTATGTATCATTTGGCACATGGCTTATCGAATGCTGTGTTATTGCCTTATGTGATGGAGTATAATATTGTGGCTTCAGCAGATCGCTATGCTGATGTTGCAGTTGCATTGGGCTGCAAAAGAGAAGAAGATGTATGGACTACAGCCAAAGCAGGTGTGGAGAAAATAAAAGAACTCAACAAGGCTTGTGGCATCCCGACAACATTAAGTGAAGTTGGTGTGAAAGAAGAAACCATTCCGCAAATGGCGAGTGAAGCAATGAAGATCCAGCGTTTGTTGAAAAATAATCCAAGAGAAATTACAGAACAGGATGCGGTGAGCATTTTTAAATCGGCTTTTTGATGAAGAAGAATAAAAAATTTAGTGGAGTAATTGTGCCGGCAGTAACACCGCTCACCAAAGCGTTGCAGATTGATGATGCCGCTGTCGGAAAACTATTTGATCAGTTTTATAAACATAACATCTCTCCGTTTATACTCGGTACAACAGGAGAGTCGGCTTCATTGCCTGCTGATGTAAAAGAGCAGTACGTAAAATCAGCAGCAAAACATAAAAAAGCAGGAACAGTTTTATACGCCGGCATTTCATCGAACGTAGTAGCTGAATCAATTGAGTTTGCAGCGTTTTGTGCTGATCATGCAGTAGATGCAGTGGCAGCAACATTGCCATCGTACTATGCGTTGACAGAAACGCAGATGAAAAATCATTTTGAAACATTGGCTAATGCATCACCTTTACCGGTGATCATTTACAATATTCCTGCAACCACTCACATGAGTATTCCGTTGCAGTTGATTGATGAATTAAGTCATCACCCAAACATCATTGCGACAAAAGATTCAGAACGCAGTGACGAACGATTAGCACAATCATTAGCTTTATGGAAAGACCGTGAAGACTTTGGTCATTTTCTTGGCTGGGCGGCAAAATCAGCAGATGCATTGATTGGCGGCAGTGATGGCTTGATCCCAAGCACAGGCAATCTAATGCCGGAGATCTATGATGAAATGAAAAAAGCTGTTGCAGCAGGTGATCATACAAAAGCATACGAGATGCAGAAGCTGAGTGATGTCTATGGCAATATTTACCAAAGTGGAAAAACATTGGGCGAAAGCTTATGGGCATTAAAAGTATTGATGCAGCATAAAGATTTATGTGTAGATGTGGTGATGCCGCCATTGCAATCGCTGAATGAAGACGAGAAACAAAAATTAATTCAAGCATACTCAGAAATAAAAGGATAGTAGATATGAGTTCATTACCGGTTTTAGCAATTACAATGGGCGACCCTGCCAGTATCGGGCCCGAGATTGCAGTAAAAGCATTGTTGCAAAAAGAGATTCATGCCATCTGCAAACCATTACTGGTTGGCGATGCAGTGGTGTTTCAGCAGATCATTGATTTATTGAAGCTGAATGCAAAAGTGAATGCTGTTTCAAAAGTAGCAGATGCAAAATTTGAATTGGGAACGATCGATGTGTATGATCTTGGTATTACTGATATCAATAAACTGGAGTTTGGAAAGATCAACGCCATGTGTGGCGAAGCCTCGTTCCAGGCGGTGAAGAAAGCGATCGAATTGGCGTTGGCAAAAGAAGTAGATGGAACAGTTACTGGCCCCATCAATAAAAAATCGATCAACGAAGCCGGGCATCATTACGCCGGTCATACAGAAATTTATGCGCATTATACCGGCACGAAGAAATATGCGATGTTACTGGTGGAAGATTATATCAATGTTATTCATGTCAGCACACATGTATCACTCAGACAAGCATGTGACCTGGTAAAGAAAGAACGGATAGTACAGGTGATTGAATTGATCGTTGACGGATTGAAACGTTTAGGCAAAACAAATTTGAAAATAGGCGTGGCTGGATTAAATCCGCATGCAGGTGACAGTGGTTTGTTTGGTACAGAAGATGATGAAGAAATTTTACCGGCAGTTCTTGAAGCAAAGCGATTGGGTTATGATGTAGAAGGTCCTGTACCACCTGATACCATGTTTGCAAAAGCAGCGATGGGAGCATATGGAGGCGTAGTGGCGATGTATCATGACCAGGGACATATCCCCTTCAAACTTGCAGGCTTTAAATGGAATGCAGAAAAACAACAAATGGATAGTGTGAAAGGTGTGAACATCACGTTGGGTTTGCCCATTATCCGTACATCGGTTGATCATGGAACTGCATTTGAAATTGCAGGTAAGGGAATTGCAAGCGCCGATGCAATGGTGTTGGCGATTGAAAGTGCGGTGCAATTGAGTAAACACAAATAATGAATGATGAGTAATGAGTGGCCCACTCATCACTCATCACTGATCACTCATCATATGATTGCAGTAATAGCCGACGATTTTACAGGAGCAGCCGAATTGGCGGGTATCAGTCTGCGTTATGGACTGACTGTAGAGTTATATACGGCTGAAGTTGCTGCAACAAGTGCAGATGTGTTGATTGTTTCAACCGATAGCCGCTCTTTGAATAAGGCAGATGCATTAAAAAGAACCGAGGCAGTACTTAAATCTGTGCTGCAGTTAAAACCTTCTTTCATTTACAAGAAGATCGATTCGGTGCTGCGTGGTTATGTTGTCGATGAATTGAAAGTGCAAATGCAGTTGATGCACAAATCAAAAGCATTTATTCTGCCTGCCAATCCATCACTTGGAAGAACCATCAGCAATGGGAATTATTATGTACAGGGAAAGCTCATCAGTGAAACAGGTTTTGCAACCGATCCTGAATTCCCTATCAGCCATTCATCGGTGCAAATGATACTAAAACATGATGAAGTGCAAGTGCTCAAACATACTGATGCATTGACTGAACATGGAATTGTTGTTGGTGAAGCAGAAAATGAAACAGATGTACAGGCATGGGCAGAGAAGCTGGATGAAAGTTTTGTGGTAGCAGGTGCAGGCGATTTTTACAGTGCATTGCTGAACAAACAGTTCAAACGAGCAAATCAAAAGCAGCATGAGTTGCAGCTTCCTTTTTTGTATGTGTGTGGTACGGCTTATGATCAATCGGTGAATTATATAAAACAGGTTGATGAAAAGAATAAGATGGTTTTGTATATCACCAAGCAGATGATTGAAAACGGAATTAATGATGAAGTCTGGTTGCAGCAATGCAAGGGAGTGTTAGAACAAAGACAGAAAGCCATCATTGCATTTAACAGTGAAACATTACCTGCGGATACATCAGCTGCCGATTTACGCTACATCATGGCGCACGCACTAAAAGCGGTGGTTGAACAAAATAAGATCCGTGAACTGTTTATCGAAGGGGGATCAACAGCAACTGCCATTTTGCAGGAGCTTGGTATCAATCATCTGTCACCTGTAAATGAATTAGCAAGAGGAGTGGTGCGGATGAAAGTGGAAGAGTTGTATATCACGGTTAAACCCGGCAGTTACGAACTTAGCAAAGAAATAAAACAACTGTTTGCGTACGAATAAAACAAACAATCTGTGTTCATCAGTAAAATCTGTGAGCACCCATAACGATTCGCCATGGACCATTTACATTTTATAGATTATTTCATCATCCTGGTTGTGCTGGGTGTTACGCTCTATCTCGGCTTCCGGTTTGCCAACAGGCAAAACACAACAGAGAAGTTTTTTCTTTCAAAGGGAAATTTTCCATCATGGGCATTAGGTTTGTCGTTGCTTTCTACACTCATCAGCAGTGTAACGTTTCTTGGTTATCCTGCACAAGGTTATGCCAGCAACTGGATATTATTGGTGCAGGGTTTAATGGTGCCGATCGTTTTGTTAGGAACCATCTGGTTCATCGTTCCACTCTTTCGAAAAGTAATTGGCTTAAGTACCTATGAATATTTTGAAAAACGTTTTGGCAGCTTTGCCCGTTATTATAGTTCGTCTTCTTTTATCATTCGCCAGTTTGCAGGTATGGGCACTGTGTTGTTTTTAATTGCAGTAGCCATTCATGAAATAACCACTATCAGTCCCTTTCTTGTTCTTGCAGTTGTTGGTTTTGTATTGGTAATGGTGAATTTAAAAGGCGGCATGCAGGCCGTCATCTGGCTCGATGTATTTCAAGGGTTCATGTTATTTGCAAGTGGTATCATTTGTTTGGTGGTGATTTTATTATCCATCAAAGGTGGTATTCCCGAAGCAATAAAAGTAGCTACTGAAAATAACCGCACTGGTTTCGGTCCTTATGATTTTAAATTTACAGAACTCACATTGGTGGTGATGATCATTAACGGATCATTCTATGCCATTCAGAAATACGGAACCGATCAAACAGTTGTGCAACGTTATCTCACGGCAAAAACAGATAAGGCTGCCGAGAAAGCATCACTGCTTGGCATCAGTTTAACTGTTCCTATCTGGACTATCTTCATGTTTATTGGTACAGCGCTATTCGTTTTTTATAAACAAAATCCATTACCCGATGGCATGAAAGCCGAAGCTGTATTCCCGCATTTTATTATGACGCAGTTGCCAACAGGTGTTATCGGGTTTATTGTTGCAGCGTTGATCTCTGCTGCTATCTGTAGTCTCAGCGCCGATCTCAATTCATTGGCTGCTGTTGGCATGGAAGATTATTATAAAAAGTTTCGCCCCGGCAAAACAGACAAACAATATCTCTACACCAGTAAAGCCTTTGTGGTGTTTTCTGGTTTGTTGTCGATCGCCATCGGTGCGTTTTATTTGTTGGCAGGTAACGAAGGTGTGCTCGGTGTCATCTTCACCATCTATGCAATCTTCTCAGGTGGCATCGTTGGTATTTTTTTATTGGGGTTGTTTAGTGCAAGAGCAAATCGTCAAGGTGTGAACATCGGTATCATCACCTGTATTTTGTTTACAGCATGGGCTTTCTTAACCAGTACACCCGTTGGTGTAAAGAATCCCAAACTCTTACTCGATTTAGGTAATTTTAATTTCACGCATCACAAACTCATGCTTGGTGTTTACAGTCACCTCGTCGTGATTGTGGTGGGTTATATCGCCAGTTTATTTTTTTCGAAACCTGTGTTGCAACCAAACTTGTTGTACAGTAGTTGGAAAGCAAACAGGCATCAATAAAAAACGAATTATGATACGAGCTTCAGTTTTTCATAGCTTCATCGTTGCGTCGCACTCTTGTACGGCATCTCACATTGCATCTTTTTTTGCACGCAAAGGCGCAAAGAAAATAAGAACGCAAAGTTTTTCCTTTGTTCCTTTGCAGCTTTGCGTGAAACCCTTTCTTCTTCTCTGTGCCTTCGTGTCTCTGTGGTTCAACTCATCAGCGCAACTCAACACCGATAATCAATACAGCAAACCATTAAAAGAAGTACTCAACGATGTGCAGAAGAAATATGGTGTTACCATCAAGTTTGTTGATAGTATGGTGAAAGGTAAAAACGTCACCTATGCCGAATGGAAATATCGCCCCGATGTAGAAATAACACTCGATAATATTCTGAAGCCGCTTGAATTAAAAGTGAAAAAAGAAAAAGACAAACAATATAAGTTAAGTGCTTATGAATATTACCGCTGGCCGGTAGAAGAAGGCTGGGCAGAAATGGATCGCATTGCTGCACAATACAAAACAGTAGAAGAATGGGAAAAGCGTAAAGCTGAATTAAAACCTTGTTTAAAAGAAGCGCTGCAATTGGATCATCTTCCTGCAGCACCAAACAGTAAACCTATCGTTACAGCAAAGCGCATCTTTGATGGTTATACAGTTGAAAATATAGCAATCGAAATTCTACCCGGCGTGTGGATCAATGGTTCATTATACAAGCCAAGCAAATTCAAGGGCAAAATTCCTGTTATTTTAAACCCGGATGGGCATTGGGAAAAACAACGTTACCGTGCCGATTGCCAGTACCGTTGTGCAGCAATGGCAAAAATGGGAGCAATGGCATTCAGTTACGATCTGTTTGCATGGGGAGAATCATTATTGCAATTCAAGACCGAAGATCATCGCAGAAGTTTAGCCATGACCATACAGGCATTAGGTGCTATTCGTATTCTTGATTATTTATTAGCACAGAAAGATGCAGATACAAATCGTGTAGCCATCACTGGTGGTTCAGGTGGTGGAAGTCACACTGTGCTAATGACTGCATTGGATGATCGTATTAAAGTATCTGCACCTGTCGTTTCGCTTTCATCTTATTTCTATGGTGGTTGTCCATGCGAAAGCGGCATGGATATTCATGCATGTGGCGGCAGAACAAACAATGTTGAAATTGCAGCCATGGCAGCACCACGTCCGCAGTTAGTTGTAAGTGATGGTGGCGACTGGACAGATAAAATGCCTGAACATGATTTTCCTTATCTGCAAAAGATGTACAGCTGGTACAACAAAAAAGAAAATGTTGTGAATGTGCATTTGCCAAATGATAAACATGATTTCGGTATTACGAAGCGTACACCATTATATGAGTTCATGGCAAAGCATCTCGGTTTAAACATAAAAGCAATCCAGGATGCCAACGGAAACATTGATGAATCAAAAATTACCATTGAACCAGAGAAAAGTTTATTTGTGTTTGGTGATAATGGAGAAAAATTACCGACACATGCAGTAAAAGGTTTTGAAAATTTAGAAAGGGTATTTGCAAACGAAATAGAAAAAGCCAAAACCAATCAACGTTATAAAATTGGTTTGATTGATCTGATGTTGCTGAAGCGTCAGAAGCTTGGCGCCATCACCTTAACTGCACAACTCAAAGCAGATGGTGTGGAAGTAGATATGGGCGGACTTGGTACACGTCCAACATTCGATAATCAATTATTGATCGATAGTGTGCGAAATCAATTCATACAAACAGCCAAAGAAAATAAGGTGGAGATCTTTTGTTTGGCCATGACAGGTTATTATGCACAATCGTTTTGCGGAAGAACGGAGTATATCCGCAGCATTGAAGATTGTATCAAGACCATGCAGCTCATGAATGTAAAACATGCCTTTCTGCCGTTGGGTGTGCAGTGTGATATGAAAAAGAATCCTGCTGTTCGTGATTCTGTAATTGCTCGTTTAAAAGTTGCAGGTAAGTTAGCAGAGAAAGCAGGTGTCGTGATCGGCATTGAAACATCACTTACAGCAAAAGAAGAAGTGGAACTGTTGAAACAGATCGGTTCGCCGGCAATTAAAATTTATTTCAACTTTTCCAATCCACTCAAAGAAGGGAGAGACCTCATCAGCGAAATAAAAATACTCGGCAAAGATCGCATCAGCATGATCCATGCTACTAATAAAGACAGTGTGTGGTTAGAGAACGATCCGCAAATAGATATGTATAAAGTGAAAAGGACATTAGATGAAATTGGCTGGAGCGGATGGCTGGTGATTGAACGCAGCAGAGATGCAAAGAAGCCTTCCGATACAAAATTTAATTACGGAGCGAATACAGCCTATTTGAAGAAAGTGTTTCAGGGCGAGTAAACAAATAGGCTTATTCTTTACGTATTTTCAATACCCTAAATTTTTGAAGGCATTTCTAATTTCCTTTAATTCATTTTTTTCTTCATTTATTTTTTTAATAGTAAAACGAAGTATTGCATCTAAGTCAATTGCTTTTTGTAAACATATTTCCTCGCTATCACTATGAATACCTCCCGAAAGATGCGCATACAAAGCTTTGAGAGGGTTAATTCCTAATGATTTTAAACTTATTGGAAGAAATTGGAATATGCCTTCAATCAAGCTATTCATTTGTTTGTTTTGTTTATACGTTTCGTATAGTTGACCAGTTTTCTTTCCATTTTCATCTTCTATTGCAGATAGAGTTTCAACAATTCTGAGAATCTCATTTTCAGTAATCCGTCTAAGGTATGCATATGCTGCAATCCCAAAGCTTTGTGATAAGCAAATCAAAGACTTTTTGTAATACTCTTTGTCTTCTTCCTGAAGGAAACTAATAATATCTTTTTCAGGATTTATTTCAAAGGGTGGAAACTGACCAATTTTTCGAATATATAACTTGTGATCTTTCGATTCATCTTTTGCTTTCTTATTTCCAGTATTTCTGCTTTCAATAAATTGAAGTCCATTATAAAGTCTTAAGTTGGGCATTGGGCCATCAGAAAAAACATTAAGCAAAAAATCTACTTTATAGTTTTTACAAAATTGACATTCTCCGGAAAAATGTTGAGTAAAAGAAATTGATTCGTCCTTTTGATATGGGTCAAACATGTCTGTAAATCTATCTGACGACATATGTCCGAGCGCAAAAATTGCTTTTTCTGGCTCAAGTACAAGCATAAAGGTTTGCATATTCCCTTCATTCGGACAAAAAAATTGAAACGTTAGCTTTTCAAATCTTTCGGGGTGGAAGTATGTTTTATCAATCTCAATCTTTGAATAAAGTGGTGATTTTTGAAGAAAACTTGCGATAACCTTATTTGCTGACATTCTTTTTCTGATTATAATCAAATTTATACAAACATTTTCCAATCCATTTGTCGGACTCTTTGTTGGCCTGATCGTTATCAATGGTTTGTCCATTTTGCGCCTGTTGTATTCCTTTCTCAATTGATTTTTTTTGAGCGGGGTTAACCTTGTACAATGTGTCAGGCTCATGAGTTTCAAACAGATTCGACACTTCGGCCAACAAGGCGGGGTCTTCAATTTCACGAAGCTTATCAATGAGTTTATCTTTTAAAGAAGGACTGGGCATAACCTGTTTTTATAAAGTTACAATTTGTTCAGAATGAATTCGGCCGATATTACCCTTAAAACAGGAAAATCGTCCATCATTATAGCAAATACGCACATTTTTAAGGGCGGCAAACAAGACTACATTTATCAACCTAAATGCCTGCTTTTGAGGCAGGTTCTGTAGCTTCAAGCTGAATAAAATGATGAAACGATTGCTGTCTTGCCAAATGCTTGTTTTTATCCTGTTTGCTCAACTGAGCATGGCAGCAGATATTTATGTTTCCCCCACAGGTTCTGATCTCAATAATGGTTCAAAAGAAAAACCTTTTGCAACGCTTAACATGGCGTTACATAAGGCAAGAGAATTGCGAAGATTGAATGATGCAACGATCAAAGACGGTATTCATATTATTTTACGGGGTGGTCATTACCTGGTTTTAGAAACCATTGTTATAAAGCCGGAAGATAGTGGCATCCGTGAAAGCTCCACTTTTATTGAAGCTGCGCCTAATGAAACACCTGTTTTAAGCGGGGGTGTACAAATCAATAATTGGAAAAAAGTAACAACTGCTGTCAATGGCTTGCAAAAAAATATCCAGTCAAACATATGGGTGGCTGATGTGCCAATGGTGAACGGGAATGTTTTCAATTTTCGTCAATTGTGGGTGAATGAAGCGAAAGCAGTAAGAGCAAAATCTTCCATCGGCGATGCGATGCTTCGCATTTTAAACTGGAACAAAGCAGAAGCTGCTTGTGTAATACCAACATTACCCTTTATCAATTTAGATAAAACAAACGGGTTGGAATTGTTTATTCATCAATGGTGGGAGATTGCGAATCTCCGTGTGAAGAAAGTGCAGGTAATGGGTGACAGTACAAAATTATTTTTTCATCAACCTGAAAGTAAAATACAAACCGAGCATCCCTGGCCTGCACCCTGGTTGAGTAAAGAAACCGGTAACTCTGCTTTTTATTTAACCAATGCCATTCAATTTTTAGATGAGCCGGGTGAATGGTATCTGGATGCAGCCAATAAGAAAATTTATTACTGGCCACGCAGCAATGAAAATTTAGCAACCACAAAAGTGATTGCGCCATTTACTGAAACATTGATCAGTGTGGAAGGGACGATTGATAACCCGGTTAAGAACCTCGTGATCGATGGAGTTTCTTTTCAGCATACAGGATGGCTGAGACCATCGTTACAAGGACATGTGCCACACCAGGTGGGATTGTTTATGACAGAAGCATACAGATTAAAGCCGGCAGGTACAAAAACGAAACCAGGTTTGGATAACCAGGCATGGGTTGGCAGACAAACTGCAGCAATTGAAATGAGTTATGCTGTGAGAACAAGAATTAAGAATTGTTCTTTTCTTCATTTAGCCGCAACAGGTATTGATTTAAAAAAAGGTGTGCAGGATAATATGACCAAGAATAATTTGTTCAGCGATATTGGTGGTACAGCCATCTTAGCAGGCAATTATGGTGATGAAGGACGAGAAATTCATTTGCCTTTTCATCCGAAAGATGAAAGAGAAAAGTGTGATGTGATTTTTATAGAAAATAATTTTATCACTAATGCTACTAATGAAGATTGGGGAACGGTAGGTATCGGCTGTGGTTTTGTCAGCAGAACAAGTATTCGTCACAATGAAATTGAAAATGTATCATACAGTGGTATCAGTTTAGGCTGGGGCTGGACACCTGAAGAGAATATGATGAAAGGTAACAGGATCGTAGCCAACAAAATTCATCACTATGGCAAATGGAATTACGATTGTGCAGGTATTTATACCTTAAGTGCACAGCCCGGTTCTATCATTGAAGACAATTATATTGATAGCATTTATAAATCTCCGATTGCCCATTTGCCGTCGCACTGGTTTTATATTTATAACGATGAAGGCTCTTCTCACTTCTCTGTAAAAAACAACTGGACGCCTTCACAAAAATATTTGCAGAATGCAAATGGCCCTGGGAATGTGTGGAGCAACAATGGTCCGCAGGTGCATGACAGTGTAAAACAAAATGCGGGTTTAGAAAAACGATTTCAATATTTAACAGCAAATAAAACTCCAAAGTCCGGTGTAATTAACGAAGAACACAACGAAGTAATTGAACTGGTGGTGAAGGATGGACAAACACTGGATGTTACCAAACTCAAACAGGTACTTGCACAAAACAATATGGATAGCAACGCTATCTATCAATGGCAGAATCATTATGTCATCTTTGATAAAGTGCAGGACGTTGGCGTTATGCAGGGACGTTTGCAAAATCGTTTTCCGGAGACAGAAGTTCGTGTGTACCACGACCTGTTTTATGAATACAGCAAGAAGAAACATTGTACCGATAAAACAGTAGCAGAAGAATGGGATCACATTCTGCTCACAGCCAATCTTGTTGGAGATGAAAAATTGCAGAAAGAATATCTCGATTATCATGCAACACAGTTCGAAAAATGGCCGGAGATAGCGAAAGGTTTTTGCAATGCCGATTTTCAGCAATTGTTGTTGTTCAGAAATCGAAGACAGTTGATGTTGATCATCAGTATTCCAAAAGGCGAGAGTTTGGATAAGCTTAATCCAAGAACAACGGCAAACAATCCACGGGTGGACGATTGGAATAAGATCATGAAAAAATACCAGGAAGGAATTAAAGGAACAAAGCCGGGAGAGACTTGGGTTTTTTTGAAACAGATGAATGACTAGCCTCCGGATTTATCCGGTGGCAATAAAAAATGAATATGAAGACAATCGGAATTTTAGGCGTTGGTGAAGGCCGCAGTACCATGAGTGCAGCTTTACAAAGTAAAAAACTGCGACTAAAAACTATTTGCGACCGCAATGAAGAGTTGTGTAAACAACGTCGCAAGGAATTTGATTTTGCAAATTATACAACCAATTATGAAGACCTGCTCAACGATGCAGAGATCGACATTATAGCTATCTATACACCCGATCATTTGCATGCCCACCACATCAAACAGGCATTGCTGCATGGCAAACATGTGGTGTGTACCAAACCATTTATTGATGATCTCAGCAGAGCAAAAGAATTATTGGAGATACAACAGCAAACAGGCAAAAAAGTATTTGTAGGACAAAGTTCCCGCTTCTTCGAACCATATAAACGCCAGCGTAAGGATTTTGAAGCTGGAGAGATCGGTGAACTCATCACCATCGAAAGTCATTACAATGCTGATCATCGCTGGTTCCTTGAAAAGAAATGGGCATTGGAGAATTCTTTCAAATGGTTGTATGGCGGGTTAAGTCATCCTGTTGATTTCATTCGTTGGTATTTACCCAACATTGAAGAAGTGATGGGTTATGGTATGATCAGTGCAAACGGGAAAGTAGCAGGTTTGAAAAACGAAGACACGATGCATTTCATCTTCAAATCAACTGATGGAAGAATTGCAAGAGTGAGCGGAACATACACAAGTCCAACACAACCAACAAAACGTGACAGCGGCATGAGCTGTGTATTACGTGGCACAGAAGGTGCAAGCCAGGCAGATTACCATGAATTACGTTATGCCATTACCGATAAAACCGGTGAAGAAAAAATCATTCATTGGGGTGATGCAAAGCTGAAATACTTTTTCCGTTTTGAAGGACAAAGTCATCATGCAGGCGAGTACCAGAATTATCTTGAATACTTTGTTGATTCAATAGAACAAGATTTTACTGCATATCCTGATATGAAAGAAGGAATCGGCACAGTTGCGTTGTTGCAGGCAATGGATAAAACATTAAAGACAGGTGTGCCGGTGAAAGTTAAAGACATTTGTCTGAACCATGATTTATTGGATTTGTGGGATTAACAGGAATTAAATCCTATAAATCAAAATAATCCCATGAATCCCGGTTCAGATAATTGCTGATAGATAACAAGACGATGAAGTGAGTGACACAACAAAGATGCCACAAGTATAAAAGCAAGTAACCAAAAAATAAATGAACGAAATCTACAATAAACTCACAACGCTTGACTTTGCTATCGTCGCAATTTATTTGATTGCGTTGCTGGTGATTGGTTATGTTGCCAGTTTCCGAAACAAGAAAAAAGATGAAACACTTTTTCTTGCAGGTAATTCGCTCAACTGGTACAACATTGGTTTCAACATGTGGGGCACCAATGTGGGTCCATCATCGTTGCTCGCATTTGCAAGCATTGGATTTTCGGCTGGAATCGTTGGTGGAAACTTTGAATGGTATGCCTTTGTTTTTTTGTTGTTACTCGCCATGGTATTTGCACCAAGGTACATTGCAAGCAAGGTTAGCACCATGCCCGAGTTCATGGGAAAACGTTATGGAAAAAGCTCACAGGATATATTAGCAGGCTATGCACTCATAAAAATTTTGATCAGTTGGTTGAGTTTAGGTTTATTCAGCGGAGGAATTTTAGTTCGACAGATCTTAGGCATACCCATGTGGCAATCAACAATAGTGCTCGTCGCTTTCTCTGGTTTGTTCACTTACATGGGCGGTTTAAAAGCAATTGCAAAAGTGAATGTGTTCCAGATGATCTTATTGATCATTGTTTCATTGGCATTAACGTTTATCGGTTTGCAAAAACTTGGAGGCATCACTGCCTTAATTGATAAAACACCGAGTCATTTCTGGAATTTAATTCATCCAGCATCCGATCCGGGTTATCCATGGCATGCAATTTTGCTGGGTTATCCTGTATCGGCTGTTGCATTTTTTTGTACCGATCAAAGCATGGTGCAAAGTGTGTTGGGCGCAAAGAATTTAAAGCAGGGGCAGCTTGGAGTAAACTTTATTGGTTGGCTGAAAGTATTGGCGTTGCCAATGTTTATCCTGCCCGGTATTTTGTGTTTTGCGTTATACCCCGATCTGACTGATGATAAATTAGCATACATGACCATGGTCACCAATTTATTTCCGTCGGGTTTAAATGGGTTGGTTATTTGTGTATTGATCGCTGTATTGGTTGCAACTATTGGTTCATCGTTAAATGCATTGAGCACAGTTTTTACAAAAGATATTTATGTAAACAATATCAATCCGCAGGCAACAGTGAAACAACAGATCAATGTTGGACGTTACACTGTTATTGCTGGGTGCGTGTTGGCCGTATTAATGGCGATTGCATTTGATAACATCAAAGGCAAAACCTTGTTTGATATTTTTCAATCGATCTTAGGTTACCTGGCGCCACCGCTAGCAGTTACATTTTTGTTGAGTGTATTCTGGAAACGAACAACCAAGCTGGCGGTGAATCTGATTTTATCAGTCGGCTCTGCATTCAGTTTGTTTGTTGGTATGCTCAACTTATGGATAATACCTCCTGATGCTGCAACAGGAGCAAACATCTGGTGGCCGCATTACTTTCTCATTTCGTTTTACATTTTTGCAATCTTGTTTGCAGCGGCTATCATCATTTCCCTGCTCGATAAAAACAAAGTAACAGCAGCCATTGAAACAGCACCCATACCAAAAACCAGTAAGCAGGTAAAAATTCTGTTCGCATTATTAGGACTTGTTATACTAACTCTCTACATCATTTTTAACGGACATTAAATACACATATGGAACTAAAAAAAGGAAGTTTAAAAAGTACGATTGCTGTATCGCTTACAAATTATCTCGATGCAGGCGCAATTGTTGCAGGTGCAAGCGGGTTAACGCTTTGGCAGAACTACCTTGGGCTGAACGAAGGGCATCTCGGTTTGCTGAATGCAATCAGCGCCAACGCTTTTGGTGCGGCTATCGGCGCAATTTTCGGAGGTTTCCTGGCCGACAAATACGGACGAAAAACCATTTACACTTACAATATGCTTGTGTATATGCTGGGAATTGCCATCATCATGCTCACGGTTAATTTTCCGATGTTGTTGATTGGTTTCCTGGTTACAGGTATTTCAGTGGGCGTGGGTGTTCCTGCCTCATGGACGTATATTTCAGAAAATTCAGAAGTGGGTAACCGTGGAAAGAACATGGGTATTTCACAGTTCGCCTGGGGAGTAGGCCCAATGATCATTTTAATTTTAGGAATGCTCCTTGCCCCTGGCAATGCAGATGCTTCGTCTGGTGTTTTATTTGAGTATGTGCAAAAAATTGCTGCGTTCTTTATTGGTAACGATGCAAGTGTTGATGCAATCAATGTATTTAGCAGCCGTATTATTTTCGGGTCTTTGTTTGTTGTGGCGTTAATCGCATGGACTTTGCAGCGCAAGCTCAATGAATCGAAAGATTGGGAAGAAGCACAAAAAATACAAACCAAGCAAAAACAACCAAGCGTTTTTGCATCGTTTGGTACTCTTTTTACCAACAAGGTAAATATCCTGACCATGCTTTTTCTGGCAGGCATTTACATTAGCTGGAACATGGTTGCGTCGGTGATGGGTTTCTTTCAACAACATATTTATGAAACTGCAGGTGGTCTTTCCAATGGAGAGGCCAATATGATCACAGCAGTGCAATGGATCGTAATTATTGCAGTAACATATTTTGGCTTTGCCATGCTGGTTGATAAAGTGAATCAACGCTGGCTTTATGTTTTCGGTACATCAATAGGAATTGTAGCCTGGGGTATACTTATTTTTATAGGAATAAAAAATCATGTAGCACTTTGGACGTTCACCATTCTTTGGGGCATACATGCAGGCATAAGCGTACAGGCATTTTATGCGCTTTGGGCTTCGGAACTTTTTCCTGCAAAATACCGGGCAGGTGCGCAGGGTGTTATGTTCTTTGCAGTTAGAAGTATTGCAGCGGTATGGGGATTTGGTTTTGTTAATATTTATGGCGAAAACGGGGAAGGATTTTATACTGCAGCGTATATTATGATCGGACTGCTGCTTGTGGCACTGATCATTGGAACGATTTGGACACCCAAAACCCAAGGCAAATCATTACAACAAATAACGAAAGAAAGATACGGGGAAGATATTTAGGTGATTAAAGCTGTGCCTGAATAACGCAAAGCAAATAACAGCGAAGCAATTAACGTGAAGCGAATGAATAACTCTTTTTTACCGGATACTTCTTCTGCAGCAACCTGGATATGGTATCCCGGCGATTTTGAAATAGTACTGGCCAACAAAATGCAAAACCGCCGTACAGAACGTGGTACTTTCTTTCCGGTGTTCTGGAAAATGGATAACCATTATGTGTTGATGGATTTTCATAAAGTATTTGATGTGCCCGCAGCTGAAACCGTTGACATTTATGTGGAAGGAGAATACAATGTAAAACTTGATGGGAAAGCATTTGAAGGTAGTCCGAAGCAGATTACAGTTCCTGCAGGTAAACACAAGATCAACATTAAAGTATTTAACCAGGCCTACGTGCCTGCCATCTATGTAAAAGGAAAAACAATTGTATCGGATGAAACCTGGCTGGTAACATTTGAAGACAAAGAATGGATCGATGAAACAGGAAAAGCATCCGACATCTCCGCCACTAAATGGCTTAATGCAGGAAGCTGGAATTTTGATTCGCCCACACAGTTGCCTTCCCAGTTTGCATTGCCTGTAAAAGAACAAACAGCAGTATCGACTGAAAAAGGAACAAACTCCATGCTGGTTGATTTTGGGAAAGAAACATTTGGTTTCATCAAACTGCACGGATTAAAAGGCAAAGGCAAGCTTTCTGTTTATTATGGTGAATCAAAGGAAGAAGCATTGTCAACAGAGCATTGCGAAACATTGGATAGAGTAGAAGTAAGCAGCACTGAAAAGAAAGATCAAACGATGGAACTGTCGAAAGCTTATCGTTTTGTGAATGTGCAATACGATGACGGTGTAACACTCGATTCGGTTTCGATGCTGTATGAATATGCAGATGTAAAAGAACGAGGCAGCTTTACCTGCAACGATGAAGAGATCAACCACATCTATGATGTAGCGAAATATACATTCGAATTAAACACGAGAGAATTTTTCATTGATGGCATCAAGCGTGATCGCTGGATATGGAGTGGGGATGCTTACCAAAGTTATCTCATGAATTATTATCTCTACTTCGATAGCGAAACAGTAAAACGTACAACGTATGCATTGCGGGGTAAAGATCCGGTGACAGGTCACATCAACACAATTATGGACTATACCTTTTTCTGGTTCCTCGGCATTAATGATTATTATCTCTACACTGGTGATAAGCATTTTATTGCACAGAATTACGATCGCATGAAAACGCTGATGGATTATGTGTTGGCAAGAAGAAACAAAGATGGTTTAATGGAATGGATGTCCGGCGATTGGATTTTTATTGACTGGGCAGCAGGTCTTAGTAAAGAAGGTGAAGTGAGTTTTGAACAGTTACTGTTTGCACGCAGTCTTGAAACAATGGCTCTTTGTGCAAATATTGCTGATGATAAAGATGCAGCAACACAATACAGCACTCTTGCTGCTGATATGCGCACAAAATTGTTCGACATTTACTGGAACGATCAGAAACAGGCATTGGTGCACAGCAGAGTTAATGGTAAGCAAACAGAAAATGTGACACGCTATGCCAATATGTTTTGCATCTTCTTCGATTATTTTAATCAGCAACAAAAGAACCAGGTGAAAACTTCGGTGCTGTTGAATGATGATATTCAAAAGATCACAACACCCTACATGCGTTTCTATGAACTTGAAGCATTGTGTGCTATGGGCGAACAGAATTATGTATTGAAAGAAATGAAAGATTACTGGGGTGGCATGTTGAAACTTGGTGCAACATCTTTCTGGGAAGAATATAATCCCACTAAAACCGGAACAGAACATTATGCGATGTATGGCAGAGAGTTTGGGAAAAGTTTATGTCATGCATGGGGAGCAAGTCCGTTATATCTTTTGGGTAAATATTACCTTGGTGTAAAACCAACGGCACCCGGTTATGCTACATACAGCGTTGAACCAAATCTTGGTGGCTTGCAATGGATGCAGGGCAAAGTTCCAACGCCGAATGGAAATATTGAGTTGCATGTAACCAAAGAACAAGTGAAGATAAAAGCAGCGGCCGGCGCAGGAAGAGTTGTATTGAAAAGTAAAACACAACCCACAGGTAATAATATTTCAGCAGTATCAAAAGGAAATGATCTGTATGAGATAACAGTGAAGCCAGGTGTTGAATATATTATCAACTATAAAGCAGAGTAAGATGAAAAGAATCAGTGGTATTTTATTGTTGACTGTTTTATTGCTGAATCAAACAGCAGCACAGACAAGTCTTGTGAATACGCAAGGCAGCAGCTATGCAAAACTCACCGGCGTCGGCATCAGCGATGTTAGTTGGACAAAAGGATTCTGGGCCGAACGTTTTGCAGTTTGTCGTGATGCTATGTTGCCGCAGTTGTGGCAAACCTATACCAGTAAGGATATCTGTTATTCATTTCAGAATTTCAGAGTGGCTGCAGGATTAGATACTGGTCGTTTTCGTGGGCCATCGTTTCATGATGGTGATTTTTACAAGACACTGGAAGCGGTAGCAGCGATGTATGCATCAACCAAAGATCCAAAATTAGAAAAGTGGATGGATGAAGCGATAGATGTAATTGGCAAAGCACAAAAGCAAGATGGTTATATCTATACCAAAAACATCATCGAACAAAAGAAAACAGGGAAGGATAAAATGTTTGATGATCAGTTAAGCTTTGAAGCTTACAATTTTGGTCACTTAATGACGGCGGCCTGTGTGCATTACCGTGCAACAGGGAAAACAAGTTTACTCAATATTGCTAAGAAAGCTGCCGACTTCCTGATCGGTTTTTATAAAGCAGCAACACCTGAACTGGCACGTAATGCCATTTGCCCTTCACATTATATGGGGTTGACAGAACTCTATCGCACAACAAACGACAAAAAATATTTAGATCTTGTTATTCATCTCATCAACATTCGTGGTACGGTTGAAGGAACAGATGATAACAGCGACCGTGCACCTTTTCGTGAAATGAATAAAGTGGTTGGTCATGCAGTGCGTGCCAACTATTTGTTTGCAGGTGTTGCTGATGTGTATGCAGAAACAGGTGATGCAACCTTGATGAACACCTTAAACAAAATGTGGAGCAATGTCATCAATACTAAAATGTATATCACCGGTGGTTGCGGTGCTTTGTATGATGGAGTGAGTGTGGATGGTACAGCTTACAAACCTGACACCGTGCAAAAAGTGCATCAATCATACGGAAGAGATTATCAGTTGCCCAACTTCAGTGCACACAACGAAACCTGCGCCAATATTGGTAATGTGTTGTGGAACTGGCGCATGTTTTTGTTAACCGGCGAAACCAAATATGCAGATATTGTTGAACTGGCTTTATACAACAGTGTGTTGAGTGGAGTAAGCATGGATGGTTCAAAATACTTCTATACAAACCCTCTTGCTGCAACTGCTGATTATCCTTATCATCTGCGTTGGGAAGGTGGACGTATTCCTTATATCAGCAAATCGAATTGTTGTCCGCCAAATGTGGTGCGTACGATAGCAGAAGTAAATAACTATATGTACAGTGTTGGCGAAAAAGGGTTGTATGTAAACATGTACGGAGGAAATGTATTGGCAACTGCGCTGCACGATGGAACAAAAATTAAACTGGAACAGACAACGAATTATCCATGGAGTGGAGCCGTTGCAATGAATGTAAAAGAACTGTCGAAGAAAAATACAAAACTGTTCCTGCGTATTCCGGGTTGGTGTAAGAATTATACCATCAAACAAAATGGAAAGTTGGTTACGGCAAAAACTGTAAATGGGTTTGTTGAAGTAGCGATCAACACAAATGATAAACTGGAACTCAACATGGATATGCCTGCAACACTGATCGAAAGCAATCCAATGGTGGAAGAAACAAGAAACCAGGTAACGGTGAAGCGTGGTCCCGTTGTGTATTGCCTGGAGTCAAATGATTTACCACAACAAAAAGTATTTGATGTGGTGATTCCTGCAAGCATTAAACTGCAACCTGTAGCAATGAAAATCGACGGTGGCAATGTAATGGCCTTGACAGGCGAAGCAAGATTGCTCGATCAAAATCAATGGAACAATACATTGTATAAAGAAGTGAACACAAAACTCAAACCGGTAAGCATTAAACTCATTCCGTATTACGCATGGGCTAACCGTGGTAAATCGGATATGACAGTTTGGTTGCCGCTTGCAAGATAGAACCACGAAGACGCAAAGACACGAAGTGTCACAAAGTCTTTGTGTTCCTTTGTGTACTTGGTGACTTAGTGGTTCAAAAAAATACTATGGAACGGATAACAGCAACATATTATATCGAAACACCGTATGCACCGGAAAAGGCCGCAGCTGTATTGGCAGGTGAGCAATCATCCGGCACATTTGTAGCAGTGCCCGGTGAAACAGAAGAATTGAAACAACGTTTTGCTGCAAGAGTGGAATCGGTGGAAGTATTGGAAACAGTGAATGAACCAGCGATTCCCGGTGCAACAAGTGAAGATGGCAAGTATCATCGTGCCATTGTGAAAGTTTCGTGGAGCATTGAAAATTTCGGAACGAATCTGCCGGTGATGGTTTCAACACTGCAGGGAAATCTATATGAGATCACACAGTTCACCGGTTTAAAGTTGATGGATATTGAATTGCCTGCATCGTTCAGCGAGCAATTCAAAGGCCCAGCATTTGGAATAGAAGGTTGCAGACAGTTAACAGGTGTGCAAGGTCGTCCTTTGATTGGTACCATCATTAAACCATCTATTGGTTTAACGCCTGATCAAACTGCTGCAATGGTGAAAACATTGGCAGAAGCAGGAATTGATTTTGTAAAAGATGATGAATTGCTATCATCTTCAGGCAACTCCAATTTTAATGATCGTGTTGACGCAGTAATGAAAGTGATCAATGCGCATGCAGATAAAACGGGCAAGAAAGTGATGTATGCATTCAATATCAGTGGAGACGTAGATGAAATGCTGCAACGTTACGAAAAGATCGTCAACAGTGGCGGTACCTGTGCCATGATCAGCATTAACAGTGTTGGATTGGCTGGCGCAAAAAAAATCATGGATCAACGACAACTCGCCATTCATGCACATCGTAATGGATGGGGTATGATGACAAGACATCCGTTGCTGGGTATCGATTACAAAGCCTATCAGAAAATATGGCGACTGGCAGGTGCTGATCAAATGCATGTCAACGGTATACAAAATAAATTCTGGGAGAGTGATGATAGTGTGGTGGCATCCATTGAAGCATGCTTAACAAAGATGTTCGATCATAAAACTGTGTTGCCAGTTGTATCGTCTGGCCAGTGGGGCGGACAGGCATTTGAAACATACCGCCGTACAAAAACAGTTGATCTGTTATACATGGCCGGTGGCGGCATCATGGCGCATCCGATGGGAGCAGCAGCAGGTGTAGTGGCATTGCAACAGGCATGGAAAGCAGCGGTGGATGGATTGACATTGGAAGAAGCAGCGAAGCAGTATAAAGAGTTTGCAGCAGCGGTTGAAAAATTTGGAAAGAAATAGTGAATAACAAACAAAACATATTACTCGCATTTTACGGTGATGATTTCACCGGCAGTACTGATGCATTGGAGTTTATTACAAGAGCCGGTGCAAAAGCTGTATTGTTTATTGAACCGCCGACTGCAGAACAACTGCGACAGTTTCCGGATATTGATGTGATTGGTGTTGCTGGTAAAACAAGATCATTATCACCTGCACAAATGAAAGAGATATTAATTCCTGCATTTGAACAGTTGAAAGCAAGTGGCGCAAAGCAGGTGCATTATAAAGTGTGCTCTACGTTTGATTCATCACCTGCTGTTGGGAGTATTGGTAAAGCGATTGATTGCGGAGCAGAGGTTTTTCAAAATAAGCTGATCCCTGTGATTGGCGGTATGCCTGCATTGGGTCGTTATTGTTTGTTCGGCAATTTGTTTGCACGCATGGGTATTGGCAGTAACGGGAGAATTTATCGACTGGATCGTCATCCATCCATGAGTAAACATCCTGTTACACCTGCAGATGAAAGTGATCTGCGTTTGCATATCGGTAAACAAACAACAAAGAAGATCGGATTAATTGATATCACACAAATAGAACAACCTGTTGAACAATGGAATGAAGGATTGACTGATGAAGTAGTGGCATTGGTTGATACCATGTATGAAGCGCAATTGATCAAGATCGGAGAGTGGATGCATGGATTGGAAGAAGATAAAACCTTATTCAGCGTAGGAGGTTCAGGTGTGGAAGCAGCATTAGGCAATTACTGGATTGAAAAGAAAATACTGAATCCTGTAACAGAATGGAAACAGCCGGGTAAAGCAGAATCCTTATTGGTGATTTCAGGAAGTTGTTCGCCTGTTACAGCTGCACAGATCGAATGGGCGAAACAAAATGGTTTTGCAGAAGTGGTGCTGGATGCAATGCGAATTGTGAATGAGGATGCGGTTGATGCTGCAATCGGCGATCATGTTGCCAAGTTGTTACAGCAACAGAAGAAAGTAATTGTTCATACAGGCGCAAAAGAAACGGAAAATCTTTCTTCTGAAAAATTGGGAACCGCATTGGGCAGTATTGCAAAACAAGCAGTGATGCATTCCAATGTAAAACGTGTGGTGATTGCTGGTGGTGATACAAGCAGTTATGCTGCAAGAGCGATGGAAATTGATGCAGTGGAAATGATTGCTCCGTTGGTGAGTGGTGCGCCGTTGTGTAAAGCTTATTCAACAAATGAAAAAATAAACGGACTGGAAGTGAATTTTAAAGGTGGACAGGTGGGAGGAGAGAATTATTTTGGACTTTTTTGAATAGTTAGTATTTCACGCAAAGCTACAACGGAGCAAAGACGCAACGAAAACTTTGCGACTTATAATCTTAGCGCCTTTGCGTGAAAAGATAAATTGAAATGCAGAACGTACAAGAGTGCGACGCAACAGAAGATAAATAGTAGTGGTGTAGTTGACAACAAAAAACAAAACGTAATTAAATAATATGGCACAGAAAACATTAGGATTGATTCATACATCGGCAACATTAGTGCCCGTGTTTGCAGACTTGTGCAAGAAGTATTTGCCAAATGTAAAAGTATTCAACATTGTAGATGACAGTTTGATCAAGAACACCATTGCACGTGGAGCGCTTACACCCGATACATCACGAAGAGTGGTGAACTACGCAGGCTCTGCACAGGAAGCTGGTGCCGATTATATTTTGTTCACCTGTTCATCTATTGGCCCCGCAGTGGAAGCAGCCGCTGCATTAACACAAGTACCGGTATTACGAGTTGATCAGCCAATGGCCGACAAAGCCGTGCAGTTAGGAAAACGTATTGGTGTGGTAGCAACTTTGTCAACCACATTAAATCCAACAAGCGATTTAGTAAGAAGAAGAGCAGCCGTAGCAGGGAAAGAAATTGAATTGAAATCTGTTTTATGCGAAGGCGCATTTGAAGCGTTGATGAGTGGCGATGCAACAACGCATGATCAAAAAGTAGGTGATGCATTAAAACAATTAGCCAACGAAGTTGATGTGATTCTGTTGGCGCAGGCAAGCATGGCAAGAGTGGTGGATACACTAACTGAGGCAGAAAAGAAAGTGCCGATTCTGGCGAGCCCGCCTGTTGCAATGGAATATTTAGCATCGATCTTATAAGAACGCTGATTGTTTGTCATGAAAAAACCGAATAAACTTTTTTTGATTCTTAGCGCTGTTGCTGCAGTAGTACTGCTGGCAGGGATTGTGATGCAGAATGCTTCGTTATACAAACCGTTTGCCATTGCAACGGCGGTTTGTTTTGCAATTGGGTTGGGTTCGGTACCATCGCTGAAAGGTTATCAGTATACAGCATGGATCATTGCAGCAGTTGTTGCAGGAATGGTTTTCCCGGAAGCATTTAAAAATTGGGGCGGTGTTAATCTGCGGGATAAAACATTGATCCTTGTCATTATTCAATTGGTGATGTTTGGCATGGGCACACATATGAGCTTGAAAGATTTCAGCGGATTGGCATCAACAGGCAAAGGAGTGCTGGTTGGTTTATTTTGTCATTTCTCCATTATGCCATTGATGGGTTTGTTGCTCACAAAAGTTTTTCAGTTTGAACCGGAGATAGCTGCTGGTATTATTTTGATCGGCAGTTGCAGCAGTGGTTTGGCAAGTAATGTAATGGTGTATTTAGCAAAAGCAAATTTAGTATTGAGTGTAATTGTAACAGCGATGGCTACATTGGTTGCTCCGTTACTTACACCTTTATTAATGAAAACATTGGCAGGTACGTTGATCGAAATAAAATTTGTCGATATGATGATGGAGATCATCAAGATTGTGTTGGTACCGATTGGTGCAGCATTGCTGCATGATTTTTTGAAAAGGGCATCGGCAACGCAAAAGAAAAAAGTAAACATCATCGCAATCGTTGCTGCAATATGGATCGCTGTGATCGTTTTGTTTTTGCAAAAAGTTATTACTGATCATGCGTTGATACAAAGCATGAATCTCTCTGGCTTTTTTGCAGGAGCGATTATTGCTGGTTTGGTTTATCATTGGCTATCGCTGAAGTTTCCAAAGCTTGACAGTATGATGCCGTTGATCTCGATGTTTGGTATTATTTATTTTACAACCGTTACAACAGCGGCAGGCAGAGAGAACCTGATGAAAGTTGGTGTGCTGTTGTTCATTGCATCGGTGATACATAATGCTGCGGGTTATTTCTTTGGTTACTGGCTGAGCCGTTTGTTTGGGATGGATAAAAATTCAAGTCGCACCATTGCGTTTGAAGTGGGTTTGCAGAATGGCGGCATGGCCAGTGGCATTGCAGGAAGTATGGGTAAATTGGGAACGGTTGGTTTAGCTGCTGCAGTGTTTAGCCCGTGGATGAATATCAGTGGAAGTTTGTTGGCGAATTATTGGAGAAGAAGACCTGTTGAACCACAAAGACACGAAGTCGCAAAGGAACACAAAGTTTAAAGTCAGAGTATATGAAAAAGTTACTTGTTTTCACGTTGCTGATTGTTGCATGTACTGCTCATGCGCAGATAGAGTATGCCAAACAAATGGCTGCTACCATTATGAAACAGTACAAGGATTCAATGGTGGTGAAAAAATATGCAAGCCACCTGGAGCAGGATAAACTGCCTGAAGGTAATCGACCTGCCAACTGGAATTATGAAATTGGTGTAGTGCTCATTGGCTTTGAGCGACTGTGGAAGATGACCAATGATCAAACCTATATTGATTATACCAAACATATCGTTGATCATTTTATTACGGCTGATGGAAAGATCCGTACGTATGTGATGGATGAATACAACAGCGACAATATTCCTCCCGGCAGACAGTTGTTGCGTTTGCATCAATTGTATAAAGACGAAAAATATAGAATCGCTGCACAAACATTGCGTGACCAGATCAGCATTCAGCCACGCAACAAAGCCGGAGGCTTTTGGCATAAGCTGAAATATCCTTCGCAGATGTGGTTGGATGGTTTGTATATGATCGAACCATTCTATGCAGAGTATGCAGTTGTTAATAAACAATCGCAGGATTTCAACGATATCATCAACCAGTTTGTATGGATGGAAAAATATAGTCGTGATGCAAAGACAGGTTTATTATATCATGGATGGGATGAAAGTAAACTGCAAGGCTGGGCGAATAAGCAAACCGGAGTATCACCTGAATTCTGGAGCCGCAGCATGGGTTGGTATATGATGGCTCTTGTTGATGTGCTGGATTTTATTCCTGCAACACATCCAAGACGAAAAGAGCTGATCACTATTTTAAATCGGCTATCAACTGCTATTGTAAAATTCCAGGATGCAAAGAGTGGCGTGTGGTGGCAAGTAACTGATAAAGCGAATAAAGAAAAGAACTATCTCGAATCATCAGGCACAGCCATGTTTGTATTTGCATTGGCAAAAGCTCTGCGACTGAATTATATACCTGCAAGTTTCAATGTGCCGTTACAAAAAGCCTATAAAGGAATGATCAACGAATTTGTAACAACAGATGCAAATGGTCAGTATCATTATATACAGGCTGTGGCAGGTGCAGGTTTGGGTGGCATCCCTTATCGTGATGGTACCTATGAATATTACGTAAACGAACCGAGAAGAGATGATGATCTGAAAGCCATCGGTCCGTTTTTGCAGGCATGTATTGAAATGGAGTTGTTGAAAAAGAAAAAATAAAATGAAAGAAAGAAGAAATATAACCACGGAGACACAAAGACACAGAGGTGTAATAAATATTTTCTGGGTATTTCTCAGTGTTCTCAGTGTCTCTGTGGTGCAACCTGTATTTGCACAGTTGGTTGATAAAACACCAGCTGCTGTTCCTGTAGCGCCAAGCATCTTTAACCGTGAGCCGTATGAAGATCCCTATGTGAGCGGTATCAACAGAGATCAATCAAGAGTAACTGCTTATTCGTTTGCAACTGTTGCAGATGCTTTGACTGGCAACAGAAATAAAAGCGGACGTTATCTTTCATTAAATGGTGATTGGGATTTTTCATTTGCGCTAAAACCCGGTGATGAACCCAAAGATTTTTATAAAAGCAAAGTGAGTGGATGGAAGAAGGTCGTTGTTCCTTCCAGTTGGGAAATGCAGGGATATGATAAACCCATTTACAAAAGTGCGGTGTATCCGTTCCGCCCTGTAAATCCGCCGCATGTGCCGAAAGATTATAACGGTATTGGTTGTTATCAAAAAACATTCACTGTTCCTGCTAACTGGAAAGGCATGAATGTTACGCTGCATTTTGGTGGTGTAAGTTCTGCCTATAAATTATGGATCAATGGAAAGTTTGCCGGTTATGCCGAAGATAGTTTTCTGCCAAGTGAATTTAATATCACACCGTATTTGCAGGACGGAGAAAATGTGATTTCTGTTTGGGTGATCCGCTGGAGCGATGGCAGTTTCCTTGAAGACCAGGATCAGTGGCGCATGAGCGGTATTCATCGTGAAGTGTATCTGCAGGCAGAACCTTCCTTGCGTATTGCTGATTTCTTCTATCAGACAAAACTCGATAAAAATTATAAAGATGCGTTGCTGAGCATACGTCCGAGAATTGAAAATTTAACCGGTAAGGATATGCCGGGCTATGTGTTGAAGGCGCAAGTATATGATGCGAACAATCAGCCCGTATTACAGCAATCACTTTTGAAAAAAACAGATGAGATCATCAACGAAATTCATCCACGTTTGGATCGAGTGAAATTTGGCTTGATGGAAACAACCATCAGCAATCCAAAAAAATGGAGCCCTGAAGAACCGAACTTGTATAAGCTTGTGTTGACATTGGAAGACAGTACAGGTAAAGTGCTGGAAGTAAAAACATGCAAACTTGGTTTTCGTTCTATTGAATTCAGAAAGGCTGACAGCAAATTACTCATCAATGGTAAGTTGACTTATTTGTATGGTGTCAATCGTCCGGATCATCATCCAACAAGAGGGAAAGCGTTGACAAGAGAAGATATTCTGCAGGACATCAAGACCATCAAGCAATTCAATTTTAATTGTGTTCGCCTAAGTCATTATCCAAGCGATCCTTATTTGCTGGACTTATGTGATGAGTTTGGTGTCATGGTGATTGATGAAGCAAATTTGGAAACGCATGGTTTGGGTGGAAAGCTTAGTCATGATGCAGCATGGGCCGGTGCTTATGTGGAGCGAATCAGCCGCATGGCTTTGCGTGATAAAAATCATCCCAGCATTATCATGTGGAGCTTGGGTAACGAAGCAGGCAGTGGCCCCAATCATGCAGCGATGGCTGCGTGGATCAAAGATTTTGATATGACAAGACCATTGCATTATGAACCTGCGATGGGCAGTCCAAAGGAAGAAGGGTACGTCGATCCGAGTGATACACGCTATTTAAAAAGCAATGATCATTCGCATCGTATTCAGAATCCGCTTGACCAATATTATGTGGATGTCATCAGCAGAATGTATCCATCTGATTATACAGCACCGCTACTTGTCAATCAAAACAACGGCGATCATCGTCCTATTTTCTTTTGTGAGTATGCACATGCCATGGGCAACAGCGCAGGTAATTTAAAAGAGTTTTGGGATCAGTGGCGCAGCATACCAAGAGTGATTGGTGGTGCCATCTGGGAATTTAAAGATCAAGGGCTGTTGAAAAAAGATTCAGCAGGAGTCGAGTTCTATGCATACGGTGGTGATTATGGTGAACGTTATTTCGACAATTTCACCATCAAGGGTGTTGTGAATGCTGATGGGAAACCCAAAGGCGTGATGTATGAATGTAAACGGCTCTTTCAACCGATACAGGTTGAGTGGAGTGATTCAATAAAAGGATTGATTCGTATCATCAACAGGAGTGAAGTAAAGAATGTAAATGCATACACAGCTTATATTGTTGTGAAGGAAGATGGAAAGATCATTTCCAATCAACAGATAGGCGGTATTGATGTAGCGCCTGCAACAACAGTTGAGTTTCCTGTTTCGAGATGGTTGCCGAAAACAAAAGCAACATCAGAGTATCATGTTGAGTTGAAGTTTGTGTTGCAGAAAGCAGAAGCATGGGCAGAGGCAGGGTTTGAGATCGCAAGTAATCAGTTTCAGTTTGCGAATGATTCCAGACCATTGAAGCAACAAAACTTTACAGCAGCACTTTCTTTTAAAGAAGACGATGTATCCATTCAATTAAAAGGGAAGGGTTTTGCGATCAGTTTCAATAAAGTAAATGGTGCATTGAGTTCTTATGTTCAAAATAACAAGGAGCAATTGAAAACTCCTTTGCTGCCACATTTTACCCGTGCACAAACCGACAATGATAAACGTGGCTGGAAAACACATCGTGTATTAAAACAATGGTATGAAGCTGTTCCAAAACTGGTCAACATCAGTACAGGAAAATTTGATGGAAAAAATGGAAGCAGCATTCTTGTAAAAAGTATTTATTCGCTCCTTCATGATAGTGCAACAGTAACTGTGAGTTATGAAGTTTATGGGAATGGTATCATTCAGATCAACTATGATTTAAAAACGAAACCGGGCTTGCCAAATATTCCAAGAGTAGGGATGCAACTGGGGGTTGAAAGAAGCTATGATCAAATCGAATGGTTCGGCCGTGGCCCGTTTGAAAATTACATTGATAAAAATTATGGAGCTGATGTAGGTATTTACAATTTACCCATCAATGATTTTATGGAGAACTATGTGGTGCCACAGGAAAACGGTAACCGTACCGATGTGCGTTGGATGTATCTCCACAATCAACAATCGAAAGATGGGTTGTTAATTGTTGCTGATAGTTTACTCAGCATGAGTGCCTGGCCTTATACCGAAGAGAATATTCAGAATGCAAAGCATACCAATAAATTGAAAGATGCAGGCTTCATTACACTCAATATTGATCTCATTCAAATGGGTGTGGGTGGTAATGATAGCTGGAGCGAAGTGGCAGCGCCATTGGAGCAATACCAGATCAAAGCAAAAAATTATCAATACAGTTTTTATTTAGTTCCGTTCAATGCAAAAAAGAAATCAGCAGGTGAAAGAGCAAAAGAAATTAAATAGTAGTTTGAACTACAAAGGCAGAAAGGCACAAAGATGCACAAATTTTTTCTTCGTGTTCCTTAGTGCGCTTAGTGCCTTCGTGGTTCATGCGCAAGTGCCACAGGAGGTGATGCAACAGATTTATGAAGAAGTAAAAACGCCTTTCAAATACGGTCTCGTGGTTACACCTGATAACGATACGAAGAAAATTGATTGTCCATCTGTGTTTCGCAAAGGCAAGTATTGGTACATGACCTATATTCAATTCGATGGCCGTGGTTATGAAACATGGATCGCAAAGAGCAAAGACTTGTTAGAATGGAAAACATTGGGCAAGATCATGAGTTTTTCTGATACAGCTGATTGGGATAATAATCAGAAAGCAGGTTATATCGCTTTGCAGAATACAAAATGGGGGGGCAATTACAAGCTGGAAAAATATCAAAAGAAATACTGGATGAGTTATATCGGTGGTAAGGATCGTGGATATGAATCAGGCCCTTTGGCAATCGGTATTGCCAACACAACCAACGATCCAACCAAACCACATGAATGGAACAGGTTACCACAAGCCGTATTAGGTTCAACTGATAAAGATGTGCGTTGGTGGGAAAATAGGAAATTATATAAGAGCACTATCATCCGTGACAAAAACAAAATACTCGGCAGCGAATTTATCATGTACTATAATGCCAATGGCGACAGCAGCGGCAACAAACCCAAGTGGCGTTGGTTTGAACGTATAGGCATGGCCGTAAGTGATGATATGGTTACATGGAAACGTTATAATGCCGATCCGGTGATGGAACACGGCGTAGGCATTACCGGCGATGCAGTAATTCAAAAAATCAACGATGTGTGGGTGATGTTTTATTTTGGTGCATTCTGGGAAAGCAGACCAAAAGAGACTTTCAATCGTTTTGCCTGCAGTTACGATTTAGTGAACTGGACGGATTGGAAGGGAGATGATCTTATCAAGTCATCCGAACCTTACGATGCCAAATATGCGCACAAGAGTTTCGTGGTAAAATGGAAGGGTGTTGTTTATCATTTCTATTGTGCCGTTAATAACAAAGATCATCGTGGAATTGCGGTGGCTACTTCGGTTGACAAAGGAAAGAGTAAATTGCAATTCTAAACAGGCGGTTGTTGCTATATGCGAAAAAAAATCCTTCATACATATTTTCTGTTGTTTGCATTGGTTGCTTCAGTGCAACTATCTGCGCAAACAATAGAGCAACGCTTTCTCAATCCACCTCAATCAGCAAAGCCCTGGGTGTTTTGGTACTGGATGCATGCCGCTGTTTCAAAAGAAGGCATTACTGCCGATCTTGAAGCAATGAAAGAAGTGGGCATTGGTGGTGCATATTTAATGCCCATCAAGGATACAGCACATCGTATCCCTTTTCAACCAACCGTTCGTCAACTATCTCCTGAGTGGTGGGCCATGGTGAAGTTTGCCATGCAGGAAGCCAAACGTTTGGATCTACAGTTAGGCATGCACGTGAGCGATGGCTTTGCGTTGGCAGGTGGCCCATGGATCACACCCGAGCTGAGTATGCAAAAACTTGTTTGGACGAAAACCTATGTTGCGTCAGGTTCAAATGAAAAGATCAATTTATCACAACCCGAAGGCAAAGAAAATTATTATAAAGACATTGGAGTGTATGCTTACCCTGCTGTAAGCAGTGCTGCATTTTCCGAAGTAGTATTAGTGCCATCTGTTACTACAAGCAATGGCACCAGAGCATCTTTTCTTTCATTTGAAAGCAGCGGTAATCAAAGTTTTAAAAGCGACAGCAGTTGCTGGATACAGTATAAATATCCAAAACCGTTTACCTGTCGTTCGCTGCGCATTAAAACAGGCGGCAATTCTTACCAGGCACATCGTTTATCCGTTTACGTAAGTGATGATGGCGATGAGTTTAAAAAAGTGCACCAACTGCAGGCGCCACGCCATGGTTGGCAGGATGCTGATGAAGATGTAACACATACTATTCTTGAAACAACAGCTCAATATTTCCGATTTGTATATGAAAAGCAGGGAAGCGAACCTGGTTCAGAAGATCTTGATGCGGCTAAATGGAAACCATCGTTGAAAGTGATGGGAATTTATTTGAGTGATGAACCGATGATAAATCAATATGAATCGAAGAATGGTTCTGTGTGGCGTGTGAGTGCTGCAACAACAAAAGAGGAAGTGCCTGTTGGTGCGGCTGTTCAACTGAAGAACATCATCAACTTAACAGGCAAGATGGATGCAGATGGTAATCTTAACTGGAAAGCACCTGCGGGTAATTGGGTGATCGTTCGCATTGGTCATACATCAACCGGTCATACAAATTATACAGGAGGTGCAGGTTTAGGTTTGGAAGTTGACAAGTTCAATGCAAAAGCAGTGAAGCTGCAATTCGATAACTGGTTTGGAAAAACATTTGCACAAGATCCTGCGCTGGCGAAACAAGTATTGAAAGTGTTTCATGTGGATAGTTGGGAGTGTGGCAGTCAGAACTGGGGAGCAAACTTTGCTGCAGAGTTTAAGAAACGAAGAGGATACGATCTGATGCCTTACTTATTAGTGATGGCAGGCATACCAATAGAAAGCGCAGATAAGTCAGAAAAAGTATTGCATGATGTACGTACCACAATTGCTGAGTTGGTGAATGATGTGTTTTACAACACGTTGAAAAAGGAAGCGCATGAATTGGGTTGCAGTGTAAGTGCAGAAGCGATTGCACCAACGATGGTTAGTGATGGTTTGATGCATTATAAACACAGTGATCTGCCGATGGGTGAATTTTGGCTGAATAGTCCCACACACGATAAACCAAATGATATGCGTGATGCCATCAGTGGTGCACATATCTACGGTAAGAAAATTATCCAGTCCGAATCGTTTACAACTGTGAGGATGGATTGGAGCGAACATCCCGGCAGTTTGAAAGTAGTGGGCGACCGCAATTTTGCATTGGGCATTAATAAAATGGTGATGCATGTATTTGCACATAATCCATTTCTTGATCGTAAGCCCGGTGTAACACTTGATGGAGTGGGTTTGTATTATCAACGTGATCAGACATGGTTCAAACAAAGCAAAGCTTGGATCGATTATATTACCCGTTGCCAGGCGTTGTTACAAATGGGCGATCCTGTTGTAGATGTTGCGGTGTTTACAGGTGAAGAAGTCCCCCGTCGTTCGGTATTGCCCGATCGTTTGGTGAACACATTGCCCGGCATTTTTGGTAAAGAAAAAGTTGAAGCGGAAAAGAAACGATTGGAGAATAAAGGTCAGCCGCTGCGACAAATACCCGATGGTGTAACACATTCGGCTAACATGGCCGACCCCGAAAACTGGATCGATCCGTTGAATGGATATACCTACGATTCGTTTAACCCCGATGCATTGATGATGATGCAGGTGAAGAATGGAAGAGTTGTATTGCCGGGTGGAGCAAGTTACGGTGTGTTGGTGATTCCGGGTAAGATGTTATTGAATCCAAACCCAACGATGAATGCTGCTGTACAAAAGAAATTACAACAACTTGCTAAAGCAGGTGCAAAAATTGTGATCGATCAGCAATGGATGAAGTTGTTTGGTAATAATAAGAATGTTGTTGCTGCGCCGTATATGGATAGCACGTTTGAAAAACTGGGAGTGAAGAGGGATGTGGAGATATTGAAGGGAAGAAATTCAATTGCATGGACGCATCGGAGAACTGCTGAAGAAGATATCTATTTTTTTTCGAACCAGACTTCGAAAGAAGTTATTGTTGAAGCAGCAGTTAACGAAATAAATAAACAGCCATTTCTTTTTGATCCGAAACATGCAGCTTCGTTCAAATTCCGATACGGCCAAATGAAAAACAATAAAACCCAATTGTTATTGATATTACCGGCGCATGGATCCACATTTATTGTTTTTCGTAAAACAGACAAAAGGGTATTGCTAAGCAATTCTTTGCCTGAAGGAGTTTATCAGGAGGATACTTTGAAAACCGGTTGGCAAATTCAATTTGATAAAAGTTATGGAGGTCCGGAAGAAAAAATTAAACTTGATAGTTTGAAAAGCTGGACTCAATTCTCTGACCCGGCAATAAAGTATTATTCAGGTACAGCGATTTATTCGAATACCTTTCAATGGAACCGAAATCCGGAAAACAGTTATGTAATACTCCAGATAGATTCTGTGTACAGTTTAGCAACTGTAAAAGTGAATGGGATTGACTGTGGTACAATCTGGACATATCCTTATTCTGTTCAGATTTCAAAGGCACTCAAACAAGGAACCAATAAGATTGAAATCATCGTGACAAATACCTGGCATAATCGTTTAATAGGTGATGATCTTGTTCCGGTTGAAAAAAGAATTACATGGACAACAGCACCATTCCGATTAAGGGGAAAGCATTTGCAACCGGCAGGTCTTGTAGGAACTATTCAATTACGCTATTGATCATAATCAATGAAAAAGTTTTTTCTGTTCTTTTTTCTTTTAATCACTGTTTCTGTTACTGCACAACAGAATTACGATGTTGTTTGGACTACACAAAGCAACAATGCATCCGAATCGATGCCCTGCGGTGCTGGCGATATTGGTATGAATGTATGGGTAGAAAAAGGCGAACTTTTCATTTATGTTGCACGCAGCGGAAACTTTGATGAGAACAATGCATTGATGAAGAGCGGAAGAATCAAAGTAAAACTTTTTCCTAATCCATTTTTCGGAACAAACTTTAAACAGCAATTGCATTTACAGCAAGGATATGTAACAGTAGAAGGAGAAGCGAATGGCATCCAGGCAACAGTCAGAATTTGGGCTGATGTATTCAAACCAGTTGCACATATCGATATCAATAGCAACAAAAAAATAAACGTTGAAGCGGCATACGAAAGCTGGCGGTATCGTGATCGCATAATAACTACACGTGAAAATTGGGGTAACTCCTGGAAATGGGGAGCATCCAAAAACAATGTGTACAAAAAGGATCTGATCGACTTCAACGACAACAACGTATTGTTTTACCATCACAACAGCAGCGAAACCATTTTTGATGCTGTGGTGAAGCAGCAAGGAATGGAATCTGTGAAAGAGCAGTTGTATAACCCAATCAAACAACTGGCATTTGGTGGTTTGTTTGGCGGAAAGAATTTTATTACTGCGGGAACGGATACAGGGTCGTATACTCAAACTGATTTCAAAGCATGGATATTAAAAAGCAGATCAGCAGCAAAACAACATGCATTGCAACTTGTGTTGTACAATGCACAAGTGAACAACATAGATACATGGAAACAATCAGTTGATTCGTTACAACAAAAAGTAAAAGCCGATAAAACTGCTTTTCAACAATCGCAACAATGGTGGAAGCAATTCTGGAGCAGAAGTTTTATTGAAGTTGATCCTGCAAAAAAAGATCAACGTTCGTGGGAAGTTGGCCGTAACTATCAAATTTTCCGTTACATGCTCGCTTGTAATGCGAAGGGCGAGTGGCCAACGAAATTCAACGGCGGGTTGTTTACAGTTGATCCTGGTTATACTGATTCAGTCAACAAAAGACTGACGCCTGATTACCGCAACTGGGGAGGAGGTCTGCATACTGCACAAAATCAACGCCTGGTTTATTTTCCTATGATCAAAGCGGGAGATTGGGATCTGCTGCAACCTCAACTCAACTTTTATTTACGTCTTCAAAAAAATGCTGAGTTAAGAAGTAAAGTGTATTGGAATCATGCAGGTGCTTGTTTTACGGAGCAGATGGAAAATTTTGGTCTGCCCAACTTCGCTGAGTATGGAACAAAACGTCCCGATTATTTTGATAAAGGTGTTGAATACAATGCATGGCTCGAATATGAATGGGATACGGTGTTTGAATTTTGTTTGATGATGTTACTGGAGGAAGAGTACACCGGCAAAGACATCAGCGATAAAATTCCTTTTATCATCAGTTGCCTGCAATTCTTTGATGAACATTATCAATTACTCGCCAAGCAAAGAGGAGCAAGGACGTTTGATGCGAATGGACATTTAGTATTTTTTCCCGGCAGTGCTGCGGAAACATTTAAGATGGCGAACAATTCAGTAACAACTGTTGCCGCATTGCAAACAATCATCAAACAATTGCTTCCCAAAAATTTATCGGTTGAGCAAAAGCAATACGTTGAGTCGTTACAAAAACGTATTCCACCACTTAGCTATCAGCAATTCAACGGTAATACAACCATTGCGCCTGCAAAAACATGGGAACGAATCAACAATGTCGAATCGCCGCAATTGTATCCTGTATTTCCGTGGGGAATATTTGGTGTCGGCAAACCGGGTCTGGATACCGCATTGAATACATGGCATTACGATACATCGGTAATCAAATTCCGTACTCATATTGGCTGGAAGCAGGATAATATCTGGGCTGCACGGTTAGGCCTAACCGAAGAAGCATGGCGATTGACTTCATTAAAACTGCAAAACAGCGAACGACGTTTCCCTGCTTTCTGGGGACCGGGTTATGATTGGGTACCCGATCATAACTGGGGCGGTAGTGGTATGATTGGTTTGCAGGAAATGTTATTGCAGACGGATGGTCAAAGGATTCTCTTATTTGCTGCATGGCCCAAAGAAAAAGATGTACACTTTAAATTACATGCACCTAACAACACAACGATTGAAGCGGAATTGAAAGATGGAAAACTTGTTAAACTGATCGTGTTACCTAAGGAACGAAAGAAAGATGTGGAGTTGATGTTGAAGTAAACACAGCATCTGACGTCCTCGTCTGATGCGTTATAGAAATAAGAAACGCTGACAGTTTTATAAGCTGTCAGCGTTTCTTTTATTCGTCATACAGGGCGTCAGACGAGAAACATCCTCTGAGCCTCTGTGTCTCTGTGGTTCAAGCTATCACCAATCATCACTTCTAAAACTGCTAACAGGAAATCCTTCCACACTAAACAGATCACCCACCACAAAATCTTTAAACGCATAACGCACAGCAACCGGTTCTTTCACATCCGGAGATGAAACAACAATTGTTCCTCCGCTGATCAATGCTTTTGCAGGACGATAAACTTTATTACTGCCAGACACTTCAAACAAAAGCAATGGTTTTCCATAAGCTGTTAAACCATTAGCAGCATTGCTGAATTTGATGGTAACAGTGTTGCCACTGATTGAAATTGATTCGTAAGCCGGGCTTTCACTGGCAAAACCTTTCAATCCATATGTTTTTGCTAACGCCATATACGCTAAGCGTTTACTGCCTGCTTCTTTGTCCATCGGGTGAATGCCAAACTCTTCGCCTATATCCATCAATACCGCCATGCCGCTGTTGGGAATTTTTGCTACAGCTTTGCGTTGCGCATCACGGAGGTAAGCGGAGTTGTTATTGTTGATATTTACTGCTGCGAAGTTGTTATAATTATAAGGTGCTATCTGGCAGAAGTAAAAAGGAAAATCACCTTGTCCGCTCTGTGCACGAATCTGTTTTACAAATGCAGGAAACAATGTTTCATATTGCTGCGGGCGATCATTATTACTTTCACCCTGGTACCACAAACAACCTTTAATAGCGTAACCAAGAAACGCACCTAACATACCATTATATAAAACAGTCGCATTACGATTATTCAATCGTGCAGTGTCCGTTGCAGCAGATACTTTAATTTCAGGAAATGCTTTTAATGTTTCTGCATCCATAAATGCCTCAACCGGTGAACCTCCATAGCTGATGTTTACAATACCAATTGGAACCTTCAAACGTTCCTGCAAAATTTTTGCAAAGTAATAAGCGGTTGCGCTGAAATTGCTTACTGCTTCAGGCTCTGCCGATTTCCATACAGAAGCTTTCGTTGTATCCTGCGCCGTGCGTTGCACTGAACGGGGCACAGTGTATAAACGTATCTGGTCGTTCGTAGAGTTGAAGATGGCATCGTTGGCGCCAAGAATCGGTTGGTCACGAAAGCCTTTCATCGGCATTTCCATATTGCTTTGGCCGCTGCATAACCATACTTCACCAAGCAATACATTTTTCAGTGTTACAGCTTCACCATCGCTAACTGTAATAGTATAAGGGCCGCCTGCCTGTATTGTTTTTACTTTCAATTTCCATTTGCCGGTAGCATCAGTTTTTGCACTGTAGCTGGCTTTGTTCCACGAAGTATTCACTTTTACTGTGCTCCCGGCTTTAGCCCAACCCCAGATAGCAGCATCGGTTTGTTGCTGCAAAACCATGCCATCGCTGAAAAAATAAGGGAGTTTAATGGCTGCGTTAACGGTTACTTGCTGAACTAACAGTACAGCTAAAACGAAACAAAAGCGAAGTGTATTCTTTATCATGGCAAATAATAGATTGTTGAAACGAATATACTGTTTTAGCTTTTTTGCCCGTCATGCACTTACATGACAATCGTTAGCTTTATAAACGGTTGAGTTGGAAAATTTCTTTTTAGTAATTTTCCGGAAGTTATACGCTTGCACATGAAAGAAAACAAAGAAGGTTCACATAAGAATATTTGGTACGGCCTCGGCAGGCAGCGTATTGAAATACCCAAGACCATTTTGAAATCGAGGGTGATGGGTAACTCTTTGCTCAGGCATTTGCATGTTTGTTCCATTGGCTATTATCCCAAGGCAAAAGATCATTATACCTATCGTAAAAAGGGATTGGCTGAAAATTTTTTGTTTTACTGTGTGGATGGGCATGGCTTTTTTCAACTGGGTAAACAACGTTACGAAGTAGGGCCGAATGAGTTTTTTATTCTTCCGCAAAATGTAGAGCATTCATACGGCAGCAGTCCCGATCATCCATGGACGATTTACTGGATTCATTTTGGCGGAGATTCTTTACCGCAGTTTAATGAAGTGCAGGAAATACAGAAGCATTTTAAGCCGGTGTATGTAAAAAATAACGGCGAAATACTTCCCATCTTCACCAAGATTTATAAAACACTTGAATTAGGTTATAGTATCGATAACCTGTTGTTTGCAAACATGTGTTTATCGCATTTTCTCACTTTGTTTGTTTATAATTCAAGACATTATTCAGGCACCAATACTGATAAGATCGACTGTGTTGATAGTGCCATTCTCTTTATGCAGGAGCATATCAATAATAATATTTCATTGAATGATTTGAGTAAGCAATACAATTATTCTGTTTCGAGGTTTTCAAACCTGTTCAAACAAAAAACAGGTTATGCACCTATTGATTATTTTTTGCAGATGAAAATGCAGAAGGCTTGTCAGCAATTAGATTTCAGCGATCGTTCAATAAAAGATATTGCTTTCAGTATGGGTTTTGATGATCCGTATTATTTCTCGAAAAGGTTTCGAACCATCATTGGCATGTCGCCAAAGAAATACCGTACCAGAAGAATTGACGAAGCGAAAGCAAATATGTAAGGGTTTTATCCCATCACCATTTCCTTTGCAGTAACAAGCGACGAGTCGGTTGGCTTTTCGCCACTGAGCATTTTTGCTACTGCTTCAATTTGTTCTTCTCTATTCAGTAAGCGGATCTTTGTTTTGATCACTGATTTTTCTTCCTGCTTGTAAACAAAATAATGAGCGGTTGCTTTTGCCGCAATCTGGGGAAGATGTGTAATGGTGATCACCTGTTGACGATCGGCCAGTTCTTTTAATAAGATACCTACTTGTTTTGCCGCTTCACCACTGATACCTGTATCGATCTCATCAAACAACATAGTCGAAAGTGAAATCTTTTCAGCAACAAGCGATTTAATGCATAACATCAACCGACTTAACTCACCCCCACTTGCAACTTTGCTGATGAGCTCAAAGCGATTGCTTTTATTCGCATCAAATAAGAAGTCGATATTGTCAATGCCATATTGGTTAAGCTTTGTATTTGCAAGCTCAACTTTCAATCGGGCATTGGGCATGCCCACACGCCCAAGCAAATCATTTACCTGGCGTGTAAACGGCTCTATATGTTTTTTGCGCTCTTCATGAATCACAGCCGCTTCTTTTTCTAATTGCTTCTGTTGAGCGGCAACCTCTTTTTCTTTTGTCGAAATATTAGTGCCAAGATCAGCAACCGATTGCTGTTGCAGTTGTAATTGTTCAAGCAATACCAGTAATTCATTGGTAGTGTGCAAGCCATGTTTTTTCTGCAGCTTGTAACCCAGTTCCACACGTTCGTTCAACTGCTGTATTCTTGCTTCATCAACACTGATGCTGTTCTGCAAGTGATCAAGTTCCGATGCAATATCACTCAATTCAATTTGTGCTGATTGTAAACGTTCGCTGATAAATGAAAGATCAGCATGCATGTCTTTGTACTGCTGCAACCGTTGCAATACAATTTTTAATTGCTGCACCACCGGTGTATCACCTTCTTTTAAGAATTGCACCGATTCTGAAAGTACAGATGCGATGTTTCCTGCATTGCTCAACAATTTCAGTTCCTGCTCAGCATCTTCCAGTTCGTTTTCTTTGAACGATGCCTGTTCTAATTCATCCAATAGAAACTGGCGGTAGTCCTCTTCTTTTTGTTGCTGTTGTTGCAGTTCTTTTAATTGATGCAATTCACGTTGCAGCTTTGCAAAGCGGAGATATTGCTGGCGGTATTGCTCTACACGTGAGCTATTGTCAGCTAATGCATCCAGCACTTCACGTTGAAAATCTTCGTCACCTAATTCCAATGTGTCGAATTGCTGGTGCAAATCAACTAAAGCTGAAGTAAGTTCTTTCAGCTGTGTAAGATTAACCGGCGTATCATTAATAAATGCCCTCGATTTTCCGTTTGGCGAAAGTTCACGGCGAAGGATCAATTCATCTTCTTCATCAATTTCATTTTGCTGCAACCAGTTTTTAATGAGGTGGTTATTTTTATTGAACAAAGCTTCCACCACACATTTTTTGTCGGCGTTACGCAACGCACTGCTATCGGCCCGGTTGCCCAACACCAATCCCAAGGCACCCAGGAGAATAGATTTACCTGCACCGGTTTCGCCGGTAATGATATTTAATCCCTGTTGAAATTCAACGTTCAACTGGTCAATGATCGCAAAGTTTTGTATGGAAAGTTTCGTCAGCATATACCAGTCAAAACTAAATGAAATAGGGCAAACTAAAGCGGCAGGTTTATAAATGAACGAACAGCTTCCGGGCATTAAAAAAACTGTGACAAAAACGACAAGTTGTAACGCCTGAACAATCCTTTTTTACCAAAAGCAATTGAAAATTTCCCGTTTCACATAAAATCAAAAAAAATGAACAACCGTTTGCGCACTGTTTTCAACCGTTTGCGCAGTATGTGCACAGTTCCGGGGGGTTGGAGAGATAGTAACACAACTCTAAATTTGGTTAACAAGCATCAGAGAACAACACAAATGTTTTGTGATGCTAAAAAAGATAACGATTAACAACGATTGCGCTTTCTCAGATGATTTTTTGGTTAACTGCTGCATGCTTGCAAAAAAAATCAACTGCATTGTCAACAGTTGATTTGCGAAAGGAGAGGAAGGTTGCGTTGACTGTTTTTCGAAAATTAATCGAATGAATTCTCTTACATAACAAGTGTAAGAACGGCTGATGGAGATAGCAGAGGATGTTTTTATAGTAAGCAATTGCTCTGCGGTTTTAAACCTAACTAACTAATTAAACATGAACAAGCGAGTGACTCTGGCTGCACAAGCCCAGAAGTGCGTCCTTTCTGTATTAGCATTCATCACAGTATTGGGTGCAACAGCTCAAACCGATACATCTTCTGCTTTAAAAGATTCAGTAATTGTTATTGGTACAAACGGCGTAAAACTCCAACAGGCTTCAGCTGGTCTTAGTGATATAAACCAGGTGCCACTTAAAATCATTCAAAAGCAACCGGTGCTGTCGGTGCAGCAAATGTTGAAAGGAAATGCAGCCGGTGTTTATGTACAGGAGCCAAGCGGCGAACCCGGTACAGAACAGAATATATTTATTCGTGGAATTTCTTCACCACTGTTAAGCAAGCGTGAGTTGTTCGATCAGCAGGCGGCTGTATTTTTGAATGGTATTCCTCTTGTGCAGGATAACCCTTTCGCTTACGAAATTCAGAAATATGATTTTAACCGTATTGGGCCTGCCACCAATCTACTTTCTTCAATCAATTTGGATAATATTGAATCGATTGAAGTAATAAAAGATCCTGCAGTGCTGGCTAAACTTGGGCCAATAGCAACAAACGGTGCAATCTGGATCACCACTAAGAACGCACATTCAGGTTACAGGGAAATTTCGTTCAACAGTTATTATGGCTTTGCACAAACGCCTTCAGTAACTCCGGTTAATGCTGCATACGAAAATAATTTCCGTAAACCGTTTTACGATCGTTTTGGAACAATTGCCGACAGGTTAAATTATCCTCCTTATTTACGTGATTCAACAAACGCCGATTATTATGGTCCTGCCAACTGGATCGACAATTATTATAAAAATACACCCCTTTATAATGTTGATTTGAGTTTAACCGGTGGATCAGAAAGAGCCAACTTCCGTTTTTTTGGTGGAGCTACAAAAAATGCATCAAGTGCCGATGAAACTTCGATCAACCGTTATACAGGTTCATTCTTTATTAACGCTGCACCTATTAAATGGCTGATGGTTTCAAGCATGATCACTTACAATCGCCTGGAACGTACACGCAACCGTAATATTCGTGACCGCCTCGCTGAACAACGTTATCTCCCTGATCTTACCAATCCGCTTACACCCAATAAGTCTTTATACAGTTCTTACTTAAATGAATTCAATAAAGCGATTGACGATAATATATCAAATGTTATCCAGGGTTACTTCGCTCTATCGGCCGATCTCAACAAGTTCGCCTACAATGGTCGTATTGCTTTCGATTATAATGAAGGTATACGTGATGCATTCTGGCCAACTACATTATTGGAGAAGAACAATTTCGTGTCGAATTATTTTGGCTATAACCAACGTGTTGTTGTCAGCAATACTCTATCGTATAAAGTGAACATAAGTAGCAAGCAGAAATTAGTACTTGAAGCTGGCCAGAATTTTATGGCTGACACTTACAAGTATGATTATGCTTATGCTTACAATGGTCCTAACGATTTTGTAAAGATCAATGTAGTTAATGGAGATCCCAATGCTGCTGATTACTTATTGCCCGCAGCATTCAGAGTTAATTACTTCCCCAGTAAGATGCGTTCAGCATTAGCCTCTTTCTCCGGTAATGCAATCTATTCATTTAATGATGTATTGAAACTGCATGCTGTTGTGAGCAGGGATGGTTCTTCGAATATGCAACCTGATAATCGCTGGACAACAAATTTTTCAGGTCGGGCAGAATGGGATATTAAAAAACAATTTCCTGGAAAGTTAAAAAACATCAATGTCTTTACTGCAACAGCTTCATGGGCACGCCTTGGAAGACTGTTAAATGACGACAGGTTTAATGCGGGAGCACAATACCGTGTAGATATGGGTTGGGGTAGCGAACCCACTTTGGGATCGTATGTAGGGATGCCTGGTATTTCAAGACCTTATACAAGCGGGTGGATTGGTTATGGCATGCCATGGGCTTACAGCGATCAATTGAATATTGCATTGCGATTAACAACACTACAAAACCGTTTAAAAATTGCACTCGACATTTATAACAGGGACGATAAAGAAATGTTGTTGCCTGTTCCTGTGCCTGTTGAGTGGGGCTACACAAGTGCCTATAAAAACGGAATGCATGTACGCAATAACGGAATTGATCTTACAGTAACTGCGGATCTTTTACCTGCTGAATTAAATACTGTAAGCTGGAATTTTGGAATCAACCTCAATTACAATAGCAATAAGCTGAAAGCTTTGCCCGGCGGTTTGCAACAACTGATCATCGGTAATAACAAACTGGAAGTAGGCAAACGCATTGATGCATTTTGGATTCTTTTAAACAATAAAAACGGATCAGCTTACCCACCGTCAGGTGTGGCGTTAACCTACAGAGGTGTTCCTTTGAAATCAGGTGATCCAAACTGGGTAAATGTAAATGGCGATGCGGTGATAAACGATGATGACAAAGTATTAAGAGGTAATTACATTCCTAATGTAAGTGGAGGCTTCAGTAATTCCATCGGTTATAAATCATTTACACTTGATGCACAGTTTTATTTCGTACTTGGTCGCAACGTATTAAACCAATATGCATCATCACGCCTCGATTTTATAAATGTTGAAGCAAGCAATAACATCAACTCTGTAAAAGAAGTTACGTTCTGGGAAAAGAAAATGGATCTGTCAACTTACCCTATGTATAATCCATGGAGTGCAGTTGTCCCTTATCGTTTGGAACAGGATCTATTCCTTGATGATGCTTCGTTCTTAAAACTTCGTTCTCTTTCACTCAGTTATAACTTAAAAACGAAGAGAAGCAAATCGCTCACAAGTTGTGTGTTTTATATAACAGGCACCAACCTGTTTACCATTACGCCGTTTAAAGGAGATGATCCTGAACTCGTGAATTACAATGGTATTTACACCGGCTATGGCTTACCACTGTCACGCACATTCATTACCGGTGTAAGATTAGGATTATAAGAAACAGAAATTGTTCAAAATAACCAGGAAACTTGAAGTTTATGTCAGTAACAACAAACAAGGTGATAAGCATTGGAAAAACACTAATGCTTGCAACAGGGTTGGTGCTTTTCATGGGAGCTTGTAATAAGCAGCTGGACATTCAATCGTCTCGCCAGGCCGATGAAAAAGGGCATTGGGATACTTATGAAGATGCAAGAAGTGGTTTAATTGGTTTATATGGATTATTGCGTGCAGCAGTTGCAGATAATAATGCGCACTGGATGTGGGGTGAATTAAGAAACGGCGATTTCCAATCGGTGGTTCGTCCCGATCTGAAAGCAGTGATTGAAGGAAATCTTAATGCATCTTTTCCAACAATTGAAGCTGTTACCAACTGGCGTCGTTTTTATGCAGTCATCAACGCAAGTAATTTGTTTATTGAACGTGTGGCAGGTTGCAAGGCCGATCAGCGTTACACTGAATCGTATTACAAACTTGATGTTGCGCAGGCAAGAGCTATCCGTGCATTCACTTATTTCTACATGGCAAGAATATGGGGCGATGTTCCGCTTATTGTAAATACAAAAGAAGGAAGCTTCGATGAACTTCCCCGCAACAGCCAGGCCGCAGTTCTTTCTTTTGCTGAGCAGGAATTGACGCAGGTTGCAGGTAATCTTCCTTTCCTTTATTCAGGTATTGATCCTGCACAATTATTTCCCAACAACTATTATGGCTATACATCATCACAATGGTTAAATGCACCCATTACAAGACTTGCAGCTTATGCAATACTTGCACATATTGCTGCATGGCAAGGTCGTTATATTGATGTGGCTGTTTATACAGAGTATGTGGTGAACAATGCAAGCAAAAGCAATCTTTCACTTGTATCAACATCAACACTTGTATCAAACTTGTTTAACAGCGGTGTAAATAATAACTATAACCAATTGATTGGTTTTGGGTTTAACCGCAACCTTGGTGAAACCACTTCAGAAGGACATATCGAGCAACTCACATTGGCAAATACAACACTTTACCCAATGTCGAAACAGTTGCCTGAAATATTTGTTCCAAAAGATTCTATTGCTGCTGCATTTCCAAGAACAAATGGTGCAACCGATCAACGATTTGGTGTTGATCCCAACACAGTGCAGCAGGTAATTTATACCAACTACTTTGAAAACTATAATGCAGCAGTTCCTGTGTTTAAAAAGATTAGAGTGGTTGATGGCAATGTAGGGAACACGGGACAGTTTGCAGTATTCAATTCGTCCATTGTATTTACACGTCTTGAAGAAATAAAATTATTGCGTGCCGAAGCATTAGCAGTGTTAGGAGAAACCGATGCTTCTTACCAGGAATTAAATGGTATCAGAACCAACCGTGGTCTTGCATCTATTTCACCATCGCCTTCAAGAGATCTGCTTTCAGAAGTGTTTGCTGAAAGAAGAAGAGAATTAATGGGTGAAGGATGGAGATGGTACGACCTCGTTCGCTTCAACAGGTTAAAACGTACGAATCCTGCTTTCAATCAATTGATCGATAGAGGCGGTATTTACTGGCCAATTGCACAGGAAGTGTTGAACAGGAATTCAAAGATCACGCAAAACACTTATTGGCATTAAGCAGGAAGTTGAAACCAAAAACTTTTTCAAAAAAGAAAAATTGCACAGAATGAGTTTTATAAGAAAAAATTATTTGTTGCTGGCTGCAGGGGTGTTGATGGCAGTTGCATTAATGAGCTGCAGCAAGACCGACAAAACTTATTACGACTACAACAACACTGCAGGTACATTCAAGGGAACTACTTACGATTACCTTACTGCCCAAACTGGCTTGTATGATTCGTTGTTGTTTGTTGCAAATCGTTTAACGGGCCTTGCCGAAGCATTAAAGACGGGCAACATTACGTTGTTTGCTGCCAATAACAGGAGTTTTGAACTGGCACTGTTTAACATTAACCAGGCACGCAAAGATTCTATTCCTGTAATGCCGCAGGTTTCATTGGCAACAATTGATTCGGCAGTGCTGGATTCATTCGTTTGCCGCTATTTTATTCCGGGTGTACAACATACCGACAGTCTTAAAGGATTTACCGATGGCAAGCTGTATGCATCGTATCGCTACGGTTACAACATGCAGTTGCAATATGTAGCAACAAACGCTTCGGGTTATTTAGGCGGAGGACCTAAAGCTATTACATTCAGCGATCCACGTAATTCAATTTTCACACGTAACTGGGTAAGAGTAAATACTATCACAGTTGATATAAAAACATCAAACGGTATGCTGCACCTGTTACCCGCCGGCCACGACTTTGGATTTGGAAACGATTTTATTAAACGAGTGAATAAACGATAAGGTTTATTGATCCTGTCATTTCTTATAAAAGAAGATAACGATGAATATGAGCATTAAAAAAATAGTACACAGTCGCCGTTACTACCTCATTGCCGCATTGGCGGTGTTGGCAGTGAGCGCTTGTAAAAAATATTTACCTAAAGAAAGGGAAACAGTTGGTGCCGATTCGCAATACACGATCGATACCTATCAACCCGTATTAGGTCGCACTACTTTCTTTACCGATAATTTTTACCAGGGAAGCACAACCTATCCCTCTGATTTTAAAATTGTAAATCCACGCAGAAGGAATGGTGATCCTGCTCCGGAGCTGACAGATGTTTTTCCCGTGATGGTTTGGAAAAAGGCCTACGATGGTAATGAAAAATCAGTTGCTGAAATTGAAGCCAAACGTGAAAAACAATATCGCACTTTATTTGAAATAGGACCACACTCAGGTGCATTTACATTATGGGCCGAAGCAAAAACTGCGTTCATCAGATCTCAACCCGATTCAGGTTATTTGTTTGATGTAGAGTTATCGAATTCAGGTGGCCGCCGCTTTTATCGCAACCTGAAGTTAATGCCGGTGAAAGAGCGTCAGTATGAACCATCTAATTACAATGCTTCAACAGGGCAACCAACAAGCAACGGTGTTTTCCCAACCTTGATCTCAGGCATTAAAGGGCAAAATACTAACCGTTATCTCTCTTATAATGATGTTGATGTGTATATCCGCAAGATTTTAAAAGTAGGCGTACCTGCAACTAACACATTAACCTTTCGTTTCCTCGATACATTATACAATCCCATCGACCCTGCAAAATTTGTTGAAACTGATTGGAACAATCTTGTGCATGGTTTTGATAAAGTGATGACGGCAACAGGTGTTACTTATAAGATGGCTTATCCGGTTCCAGCAGTTGAAGTGCCCACACGCTTTACATCATCTGATGGCCGCCGTGCAAAAACCCGCTTCGTTTATTCACGCCTTGGTTTTAACGGTGGACGAGAAACTGCGGTGCTGGGGCTCGACTTCGCTATTTATGAACCCGGCGATTGGGAAATAGTGTTTGCGTTCAAAAACGATAATCCAAAATTTACCAACGATTAACACAGGGAAAACATGTTTAGTATAAAAACAAAAAAACTAACGGCAATGAAATGGTTACCCTATATCGGGATGCTATCCCTTACGCTATTTTTATTTGCTAGTAGCTATGCGCAAAATAAAATAACGGTAAAGGGTGTTGTGAAAGATAATGCACAGCAAACGGCTATGCAGGGCGTAACAGTATCAACAAGCAAGCCTTCAAAAACAATTGCAACCACTGATGGCAACGGAGCTTTTTCAGTAACTATCGATGCTGGAACTGAACTTGTTTTTACACACTCTGGTTACACAGCTATCCGCAGAACTTTTTTATCAAGCAATTCATCAGTTAGTATATCACTTTCTGTAAAGGATAACACCATGCAGGAAGTAGTGATCCAGGGTTTCCGTCAAAAAACAAAAGAAACGGCGACAGGATCAAGTACCGTTGTAACCGGTAAAGCATTGCAGGATGTGCCTGTATCGAACGTTGTTGAATTATTGCAAGGTAAAGTGGCTGGGTTAAACGTACAGAATAACTCTGGTTCACCTGGTGGTATGGGTACCATCAACCTGCGTGGTATTTCAAACATCAACATCAGCAGCGATGGATTCTTAACACCAACATCTCCTTTGTTTGTAATTGATGGTGTGCCGGTAGATTTAAATACAAACTACGAATACGGATTCCAGGGTGGGGGTGCAGGTATTAATCCATTGGCATTGATTCCACCGGAAGATATTGAGCAAATGGAAGTATTGCGTGATGCGGCTGCAACATCAGTATATGGTGCAAGAGCTGCTTACGGTGTTATCATTGTTACAACAAGAAGAGGTAAATCAAAAGTACCTATTGTACAATACTCTACTAACTTCTTTGTAAAAGCGCCGCCTCGCCTGCGTGATGTTATTGGTGGAAAGGAGGAGCGTTTGTTCCGCATCAATACGATTCTTAATTACGATACATCTTATTCGGCAGCACAGGCCTTAATAAACCAAACCCCGTTTTTATCCGATAGCCTTAATCCTTATTATAATAATTCAACCAACTGGCAGGATTATTTTTACCGCACCACCTACAACCAGCAACATAACCTGAGTATTCGTGGTGGTGACGACAGGTTTAACTATAAAACCAACATTAACTATTACCAGGAAAATGGTATTGTGCAAAATACCGGCTTTAAACGCTATGGTCTTAGCATGAATGCACAATATGCTCCCACCAACCAGTTGCGTGTGCAAATGAACCTGGCAAGCCAGTTAGGTCAAAAACAAAATGGTAGTGGTGTTGGCTTAATACAAACTGGTGTAGCAAGCGGAGGTTCATCTTCTTCTTTATTGCCATCGCCTTCCATGTTCTCTGAAAACAACAGTGCGTTGGCTGCGGCGAGAGTTACCAATAATAACAAGACCGCAAATATTTCTACCAGTATTGATTTTTCATACGAACCAGTGAAGGGTTTGCGTCTTGGCAATTTGTTGAGCTACAATTTCACTTCAGGTACGGCCGACAGGTTTACCCCTTCTTTCCTCAGTGGTGGATCATCAGAATCGTATAGCTATAATGACAGAACGTACACGTTGTACAATCGGTCATTAATCAACTATACAAAAACTTTATACAACCTGCACAACTTTAATGCATATGTGTTTAATGAAATTAACACCTACGGTTTCCGTGCAAATGCTGTAACACTCGACCGCACCGCTAACGACCAGATAACTGGGCCCATCGGTTATGGCTGGGGATCATCACGTGGGGGCACATTAAATAATATTCGTGAAACAAGACAGCACGGTTATGGCGGAGCTATATCCTACAACTTCGATCGTAAGTATGTACTTGATTTCAATTTCCGTTTCGATGGTTTGTCAACAACAGGATCTAAACAACCTTATTCACAAAACCCATCAATGAGTGCACGCTGGAACTTTAACCGTGAAAAATGGCTGGAGAAAGTGAGCTGGCTAAGTTATGGTTCTGCAAGAGTATCATGGGGTCGTAATATCAAACCTACAGGTACCATCTTCGATACCTACGGTCGTTACATAGTTGGTTTGCCTTATAACAACAATCCAACCGTTGCCATTGATTATGGTGTTGTACCCAATGAAAACTTTTTACCGGAGACACAAACCCAAACAAATGCCGGTATAGAGGTAGGTCTTTTCAACAATGCATTACAACTCACTTACGAAACGTATTATCGATCTATCGATAACCAGATCATGAAAATAAAGTTGGCTAACACCAGCGGTTTTTCTGAGTTGCAAACAAATGCAGTGAGCCTGGTGAACTATGGTATGGAGTGGTCGTTGATGATGCGTATGTTCAAACAAACTAAACCGTTTCAATGGACGCTTTCTGTAAATGGTGCATTGAACCGTGAAACGCTTACAAAGCTGCCCGATAATCTTCGCCAGATGCGGAGGGAAGTTTCAGATGGAGGAAGTAACGTACCGGTTATTTATAGAATTGGTCGCAACGCAATTTCTAATCTTATTTTTCACACACAAGGGGTATATGCAAGTACATCGGATGTGCCTGTAAACATTACAACAGGCAAGCGCCAGCAATACCTTTCAGGATTTGGTAATTATTTCCAGGGTGGCGATCCCCGTTGGACAGATGTGAATGGTGATTACATCATTGATGAAAAAGATCTGTTACCAATTGGTAACCCCATACCAAAAGTAACAGGTGGTATTCTATCGCAAATGCAATACAGAAATTTCCAGTTGAACATCAACGCATCTTACACGCTGTTTCGTGATTTGCTGAATGCATCGTTATCACAAACAATGCAAAATTTCAGTAATCCAACTGCTATGGGTGCATTGGTGCCAATTGATCAATACAATTATTGGAAACCATCAGCAACCGATAAAGGAATAGGAACTGTAAATGCGCAGTACCCAAATCCATTTGATTTCAGAAGAGCAGGAGTGATGGCACCTTTCCGTAACAACCAAACCTTGTTCCTTGAAGATGGCTCTTACTGGAAAATAAACAATATCGTATTAGCCTATAATCTCGACAGAAAATTGATCAGCAGGTTTAGAATGACCTCATGCCGCTTTACTTTAACTGTAAATAACGTGTATACATTTTCAAACTACAGCGGACCCGATCCTGAACTGGTTACACAGTTGGGAAGAGATAACTCAGGTGGTTATCCCAATGCGAGAAGTTATGCTGTTGGTTTAAATGTTCAGTTTTAATTGGTAACGCAACGAAAAATATTTAGTGATGAAACGAATCGTAAGCCTGCTTCTAATAACAACACTGTTACTGTTTGGCAGTGGTTGTAAAAAGTTTTTGAGTCTTGATCCCCCAAATGCATTGTCGGGAAATAATTTCTGGAAAACAAGAAACGATGTAGAGAACTACACCAATGGTATGTATGAGCTGTTGCGCAAATCTGTAGCAAGACTTGATATGAAAGCGGATGCTGGATCATTCAACTTTCCCTTCTTTGCGTTCTCAGGTGACCTAAGAGGAGGCATGGCAAAAGAAAATACAGAAATTGGATGGGGACGTACTTATGTAGCCAACTTATCGAGCAACAACATTAAAGCACTCTTTGTTGATGCAACCAGCGGTGGCAACAACTGGTATCGTGTATTCAATATGATTCGTTTTAGTCAATGGGATCAGTTTTATAAAGTAATTGCTGCAGCCAATATCGCTGTTGATCGTATTGACGGTGTTCCCGATCCTTCATTAAGTGGTGCCGATAAAAAACAATACAAGGCAGAAGCAATTTTTATCCGAAACATGGCTTATTTCCTCATGGTGCGTCAATGGGGTGATGTTGCGTATTACACCGATGCCTATCATAGTGCGCCGTTGAAACGTATGCCAATGGTGGAAGTGCTGCAAAAATGCCGTGAAGATTTAATGGCGGTGAAAGATGATCTTCCTTGGACATATAAAGACCCGGTATTTGTAGCTGTTCGTGGTATGCGTGGATCGGCTCTTGCTTTGTTAATGCATATCAATATGTGGCTTGCAGGTTTCGATACCGGTAATGAGAAAGGATATTATGAAGAGGTAAATAAATTAGGTGACGAGTTGTACAATGACAATGAAGGATCTTATGATTTGTTGCCTTTAGAGCGTAATGGTGAAATTTTTAAAGGTCGTTCAAAAGAAGGTTTGTTTGAAGTGCCGCAGAATGCAAACTATGGCGAGTCATTTGGGTGGTCTTACTATTACGATCTGGTTTATTATAATCGTCTTGCTCCTGATCCAACACATCCATACATCAGTTATGATACAAAATTTATGGAAACGATTTATCCGGTTGGGCAAGCTGATAAACGAACCGATTATTGGTTCGATGTGTCTACCATGTACAGTGGCAACAGGACGTTTAAAATGTTGAAATTTTTCGTAAACCGTGATCCCAATTCGGTAGATGGTACTTCATTTGATGCAAGCCAGATCATCTTCCGCTATACAGATGCGATTTTGTTACATGCTGAAGCATTAGCAAATCTCGGTAATGATGCTAAAGCACTGGAGAAAGTGAATATTGTAAGAGCCCGTGCAGCAGCAGCTCCTTTAACTAGCACAGGGGGCGATTTGAAGAATGATATTTTTTATGAACGCTGCAGGGAATTATTGGGCGAAGGACATTATTGGTTTGATGTGGTTAGGACAAAACGCATCATCGATCCATCTTACAAATTCGGATACCATTGCACAGTTGAACAATTTAAAGCAGGTGCATGGACATGGCCTATTCATCAATCGGCATTAGTGAATAACCCGGGCATGACATTAAACACGTACTGGCAATAACATAAAACATGAAGCAGATGAAATATATGAACCGCTCCATCATCATCGCTGTGACCATAGCAGCCATAACAGTTGGTTGCCAGAAAAAAGATTACTTCACCAATACAGGTAAGCACACGCCTAATTACCAGGGTACGGCACTTGATTATTTAAAATCAAAACCGCAGATGTGGGATTCATTACTGAAAGTAATTCGATTGGCCGGAATGGAAGATGTATTTAAAAATGAGAAGATCACTTTTTTCGCTCCAGCAGATTCATGCATCACACGCACCATTACCGCTTTGAATATTTATTTAGATGAAAAAGGAAAGCAGCGTGTTACAAGGCTTGATCAGATTAAACCCGAAGTGTGGAAAAAACAATTGTGCAGGTATTTATTCAAAGATGCCCGTTCAATGAACGACTATCCCCAACTCGATCCGGGCAATCTATCGGCCTATCCCGGTCAGATCTATAGTTCTTATTTGGGCGACATTATGAATATCGGTGTTATTTATAACGATGCCGGTGGTGTAAAGTATGCTGGGTACAGGCAATTGAGAATTTCATTTATTCCCTCCGTATCAGCCCCACGAGATTATAACAGTTGGTTTTCTGCAGTAGTAGCAACCGTAAATGTAGCGCCCACTAACGGGTACGTGCATGTGCTGAATTACCCGAATCACAATTTCGGGTTTTCCACCAGCCAGTTTATTGAAGATGTAGTTGACAAAGGAATTATCTATTGAGTATAAAAAGTGTTAGCTGTTTATGATAAAGCAAACGAGTAAAATAGTTTTAGCAATGACAAAAAACAACAGGCCAGTAAGCTTTGCGCTAATCAGTTGTTTTCTTGTGACTGTGCTTCTTGCTGCATGCACAAAGAAAGACGTAGAACCTGTGGATGTTTATCCTGATCCTCCTCCGGTATTAGTAAAATTTCTTGACGGTGGACCTTTCCCTTCCATTGGAAGTGAGGGCTCCGTTGTAAAGTTTAATGTCAATGGTTTAAAAGGGAAGGAAGGTCAATTTAAATTCTTTGTGCATCTTACCGAAGCTGAAATAATATCAGTTGAAGAAAATGCAGTTACTGTGAAAGTTCCGTTGGGAGCAAGTACAGGCGCTGCAAATGTGTTGATCAATGGACAATATTATTTCGGCCCCACGTTCGTCATTAAAGGAAAGCTTTCCATCGATGCATCTTTTAATACCGATGCATATATTTCAAATGGGGAGATCAAAGGAATTTTTCTTCGTTCAGATAACACATCTTACTTCCTGTACGGACGTTTCAGCAATTACCAGAACGGTGCCACTGTAGCTAATCCTATTACTAACATGGCAATAGTTGATTTGAATGGGGCATACAAAGCAGTTGCGGATCAAATGAAAGTTGGTAAGTCAGGAGTGGCTGGAAATTTAACCAGTGTGATTCAGCAATCTTCAGGTCAATATCTCATCGCTGGTTCTTTTGGCAGTTACGACACAACAAATGGAATCAATAATATCACCCGCTTAACAGCAGCAGGCGCATTGGAAACGCAGGTGGTTGATCTCATCAATCCTGATCCGGTTAATTTCCCCAACGACGGACAAGCAACTGTAGCTGCATTTAACGGAGGTACATCGGGCGGTGGCATCAGTAAAATGTTTTTAAATCAATCAACAGGCGATGTGACTGTAGTTGGCAATTTCGCCAGCCATGCAAGTACATTTTATGAGCGCTCAACAAAAACGGGTCCGTTCATTGATCTTGTAAAAGTGCGCCAGCTTATTCGTATGAAATCAACAGGTGCATTTGATTCTTCATTCAATTTCAATTTTGCAACAAAAGAAGGATACGAGGGTGGCAACGGTTTTATTTACGATGCCGTGCAATTAAACGATGGTAAAATTATTATAGTGGGAAACTTCACTACTTATAATGGTACAGCTGCAAATTATATAGTACGCATCAACTCAACCAACGGACTTGTTGATGCTACGTTCAACCCCGGTGGTGCAGGAGCCGACGGACCCATTAACAAAATCAGGTATAACGCAACTAACAACAAAGTATTACTGGTAGGCGATTTTAAAAAATATAACGGGCAGGATGCAAATGGTGTGGTAATGATCAATGCCAATGGATCAACCGATACAAACTTTCACTTTGGAAAAACACAAGGTGGCATTCCAACTTTTGCGGCGCAATTAAACAACGGAAAAATTTTGGTTGCAGGAAGCTTTAGTCATTACAACTACAATTATTTAACCACACCCGACAAGTATGTGGTTCGTCCCGGTTTTATGGTGCTTGAAAGTAACGGTTCTCTTGCGCTCGGTTACAACAACACAGGTTTATTCAGGGGAGTGATCAACGATCTCGTGCAGATCACTATTAATGGCACACCGGGTGTAATTCTGGTGGGCGATTTCGATCGGTTTGATGGAAAGACGGTTGGTGATATTGTAAAACTCCGCATGGAAAACTAATTGGCTTAAAAAAATTAATTGAAAAGATTATGATACGTCTGAACTATCTGAAGGTTTTATTCCTCTTTGCAGGTTCCGGATTTTTAGCAGCAAGCTGCAATAAATCTTTTCCAAATCCTTTGGAAGCAAATACAGGTGGCAGCTCTACAACAGTTATTAATCCAAAAACATTGGTAATAGTTGTTGATGGGGCGGTAGGTACTCAGGTGCAGGTGGCGAACCCGCCAGTACTCAACAGCCTTGTGGATTATTCTGTTTTTTCATGGGATGCGTTGAGTGATTACGATAACGTGAATGTTACTAACACACTTGGTTGGTCGAACTTACTCACCGGTGTGAAAGTGAACAAGCACAATGTTACCGGCGCAGATTTTAGTGGAAATAAATTTGCAGAATATCCTTCCTTGTTTACCCGTCTTAAACAACAGCGTGCAGGTATGCGCACCGCTGCATTCTTTTCATCAAATGGAATTGCAAATGTGCTTACTGCTGATGCAACAAAATCAGAATCGTTCAATGAAAATGATGCAGCAGTAAAAGATGCGGTGAAAGCGGAACTCACTTCGCAAAATCCTGACTTTGTGCTGGCGCAGTTTCATGATGTTGATAAAGCTGGTTCATCATCGTCTTACACAATTAATTCAACAACGTATAAAGATGCTATTTTAAAAACCGACGCATTCATTGGCGAAATATTAACTGCATTGAGAAGCCGCTCTACATTTAAATCGGAAAACTGGATGGTGATCATCACATCAAACAAAGGAAGTAATACTGTTTATAATCCTTCAGGATCATGGTCGGCATTTGAAGACACAAGGCATAACACTTTTTTCTTTTGCTTTAATCCACGCTTTAATAGCAAAGGCTTAACAAGACCAGGTTCAATTATTCCTTATACCGGAACGGCTCCGCTTTACAACTTTGCTGCTTCTGCAAATACAAGAGCAAAAGTAACAGGTGGCGGCACACTTTACGATTTAGGAACAAGTGCAGAAATGACGATTCAATGTAAAGTGAAATTTCCTACAAACGATGTTAACTATCCTGCATTTCTTTCAAAACGTGCGTCTTTCACCGGAGGAACTGTTGGCTGGGTATTTTTCAGAGAGGGTAATTACTGGCAAATCAACTTTGGACAAACGGGTTTTGGTAATCGCCAGCTTCGTGGTTTCGCTGTTGCCGATAATCAATGGCATACATTGACAGTGGTGGTGCGCAAAGAAGGAGCTGCCAGAAAGGTTTACACGTATACCGACGGGTTGGCTTATCCTTCAGCTGCAAGTCCGACATCAATTGATATTACTGATATGGGAAATCTTAATAGCCCACAACCGTTGACAATTGGAAATCTTACAGGCGACAACAACACTAATGTTCCGGGGTATTTAATAACCGATGTACGTTACTATAATGTGGCATTGCCTGCTGCTTATATTGCCAATACTTATTGTACAACAAGTATTGAACCATCAAATCAGTATTATAATAATCTGGTTGGTTTCTGGCCCGGCTTCCCTGTTATTATCGAGAATGGTGCATTTAAGCTGAAGGATTTAAGTCCGTTCGGTCGTGACTTCACACTAGAGTCTTATTCGCCCGGCAGTTTCAATGATCTTAATGCAAACATTTGCCCACCCATAACAGAGCCTGTTTATAAAACAGTTCCTAATTCAGTTGATGTTGCGGTGCAAGTGTATGCCTGGATGGGCATCACCGTCCCTACATTATGGAAACTCGATGGTAAAAATTGGATTCCCACATACAGCGATGTTAGCGGAGGTTAAAAAAGTAAACGATTATTTAAACCAGTTACAATAAAAAGAACAAGCATGAATTCTGTTATTCTTGTTAAACGATTATCGGTTTGTATGTTATTGCTTTCGGTGGTAGTAACGGCATGCAGAAAAAAATATGCCTACGATTTTGAAGATGGTACACCGGGCAATGGTTCAGGCGCACCGGCTATTACGATCGATACGAGTATAAAAAACGTAGATGCAAGTAAGTACGCACAGGCAAGAGTATTTCCCGGTTTGGTTTGTGCTTCGGAGCCAAGAACCAAAGTGGATCTTGCAATGAATTTAAGTTATAACCAGGTGCAGGATGAATTACGTATTTCAGTTCCGCCAAGTCCACAATTCAGCACAGGTCTTTATGCTGCTCCTGGTGAATTGGTTATTATTGATGTACCTGGTAATGAATATTCACTTTCGGTGCAAATAGGTGCCTGGACAGATAATCTTTCATCTATCCAAAATTCTCCACGTGATCCCATTATTTATTCCCGTAGCCAGTTAACGCCTGGCCGTAATTACTTACGCAATTTATATGGGGGTCATATTTACATTTTTGCAGGCCGTTCAATTTCAACACCTGTTAATTTATCATTCACCAATGTTGTAAAGTCTCCTGATTTTGTGTTAGGTGTTACAGATAAAAACGAGTGGCAGAATCAGATTCGTTCATCATGTGTGCCATGGCTTGAGTTAAGAAGTGCGAATATGATCTTTGTTGTTCCTCGTCAATATTGTATCGATCGTCCATTTGCTGACATTCAAAAAGCAATGCAGGATTGGGATGATATTATCAACTTCGACTATTACCAATGGGAAGGCTTAAGTGCAAACCCTGTTGAAGCAGTTGATAAAGCACCGCTTCTACCATGGCGAGTGGTAATGGATATTAAACCAGTTGTTGGTTATGGTCATTCTGGTTTTCCTATTGTTGTTCAAAACGATTACAGTTGGTTCGATGGTATTGGAAACGTAACTGCTATTAATGGTGGCGGTAACTGGGGTGTGTTCCATGAAGTGGGACATAATAATCAGCAAGGCACTTACTGGAGCTGGAGTACATTGGGCGAAACAACCTGTAACTTCTTTTCTTTTAAAGTAGCGAATCGTTTAAGTGCTACCACGCCATCGGCATGGCCACCGAAACATCCTGCATTAGCAACTGCAATACCTGCCGCTATTACATGGGCTTCATCGGCAATTGGTTCAAGAAATTTTGATGGTACAGATGCAGCCATCAATGATCCGTTTGCACGCTTAACACCTTTTGTACAGATCATGACAAAGATACCTGCTAACTGGGGTTATCCCGGTCAGCCCGATGGATGGAGTTTTGTAACTGAGCTATACAAAAAAGCGAGACGTTCAAATCGTATTTCACTAACGGACCAGAACAAACGTGATTTTGTGTACGAAGCATTATGCGAGTTTACACACCGTGATATGCGACTATTTTTCAGAGCCTGGGGAATTACCATCAGTACAATTGCGCTAAACAAAATGGCGGGTGTTTATCCTTTGTCATTCCAGGAAATATGGAAGTATAATCCACTTACAAAAATGGATGGCGATACACAAGCACCAGAGCGCTTACTTTGGACTGTTACGGCCAACTCGACGCAATCGAATGAAGGAAGCATTGCCGCAATGACTGATAATAATGCGGCGACCTACTGGCACTCGCAATATTCACCTTCGAATATTCAGCCGCCGCATATTATAACTATCGACATGGTTGTGCCGCAGGATATCAAAGGATTTAAAATAACTCAGCGCCAGGGGGCAGCACGCAATATTAAAAATCTTACAGTTGAAGTAAGTAATGATGGTACTAACTGGACCGCCGTAACAGGAAGCCCGTTTGCATTAACACAAACAAATGCACAGCAGTTGCTTAATCTTCCATCAACAATTAAAACAAGGTACTTCCGCTTATCTGCATTAACGCTTGCTGACCTTTGGTCGCCGCCCAACGCAAGTCTTGCTGAGGTTGATGTTATCAAGCCTTAAAAAAGAAAGCGATTGCATAATCTAGAGATGAAATAATTTCAAATAAACGAACATGAAGATAATAGTAAGATACAGGCTGGTTACAGCATTGATGGCGATTTTGCTTATTGGAACCATTGCTTCCTGTAAACGCTACACTGATCCTGCTCCCTATTTTGAAGAGCCAGGCGATACTACTAAACCTGCAGCAAGAAAAGTATTGCTTATTGGTATTGATGGAGCTGCTGCTGCGGAATACAAGAAAATGAGCTTACCTGTATTACAAGGTATGCTTACAAAAAGTAAATACACATGGGAAGGTGTATCGGATGAAGTGAGCACCGATGCTGCTTCATGGAAAACATTAATGACGGGCGTTTCTTATTCCAGACATAAGATCAAAGACAGTTCATTTATCTATTCGCAAAGCATTAGCGATCCTCAACATTCATCTGTTCCTAATTTTCCATCCGTGTTCTCTTATATTTTATCATCGCCTAAAAATGATATGCGTACTGTGGTGATATCGCCATGGCGAACGATGGTGGAAAAATTAGTACCCGAGGCACTTGATCCTGTTATGGCTGCCGATGATCTTGCTGTAAAAGATTCTGCACTTAAACGCATTAAAACCGGCAACCCCGATTTTATGGTTTTGAATTTTAACTCAGTAGCCATTGCAGGAAAAGCAGGCGCATTCCTTGCAGAGAATGCAGGTTATAAAGATGCCGCTCTGAAAGTGGATGCGTATATAGGTGAATTGCTGACCGCCATAAAGTCAAGAGCAGGTTACGAAAAAACAGAAGAGTGGTTGGTGATTGTTACCAGTACACATGGCGGTTCCGGTAACAGCTATGGCGGACCAACAGCAAGTGAGGTAAACAGTTTCTCCGTTTTCTACCACGAAAAATTTAAACAACTTGAATTTGTACGCTCAGGTTTTACAGGAATAGCAATGAAAGGAACGGGAAGTTCTGTAATACGTGCACGCATACCAGATGATGGAGGTTTGTATAATCCTGGAACGGGTCAGCAAACAATTTCAGTAAAAATGAAATCGCCAACGAAGACACAGTATCCACATTTCTTTTCTAAAATGGAAAGGTTTGCAAATACTCCCGGTTGGTCATTGTTTACAAACAGTAGCGGAATTTGGTGTCTTACCATTATCGGTTCAGGTGAATCAAGAATACAGGGAACAACGCCGGTTGTGTTTGATGACAAGTGGCATACTGTTACGTTTAAATTTATGGACAGTGCAAGTAAGCGTTGGGCTGTACGTTATACCGATGGACAACGAATAGATCATACAGACATAACTTCTCGTGGCACAGTGACAACAACATCAGCTCTTACAATGGGGTGGGCAACAGATCAAGGCATGGGAGCCGTTACAGTTAGCTTTGCTGATTGTATGATTTTTAATACAGCTCTTTCCGATGCGGAAGTAAAAGCATTGTCTTGCGCAATGGATATTACTCAACATCCAAAGTATGCCAATCTTATTGGATACTGGCCTTGCAACGACGGATTCGGAGGTCGTTTCCTTAATAAAGCACCGGGTGTTATAAATAAAGATTTCGTTATGCAGGGAGCATTTACATGGGATAATTATACTGATCTTCCATGTACAACGGCACCTTTCCAGGCAACTCCCGGCAAAGCACCATTGTTTATAAAGTCTGTTGATGTTACAATGACAAGTTTATATTGGTTGAAGATGAATATTCTGCCCGTGTGGAGTTTGGAAGGAAGTAAATGGCTTGAACCATATGAGCAGGAATTTGTAAAACTATAATTGATCAAATGATATTTTGAAAAGCCTTTCGCATAAGCGAAAGGCTTTTTTATTATTAAGTTGCACCAAATAAAAAGCGGCGTTGAATTTTTCAACGCCGCTTTAACTATTAACGAAAGTTCAATTATGGTTCAACTGTATCATTCAAATCAGCATCAACAAGAATGCGACCGCAGTTTTCACACACAATGATCTTTTTGTGTTGTTTAATTTCGCTCTGGCGTTGAGGAGGGATGGTGTTGAAACAACCACCACAGCTTTCACGCTCAATAGGCACTACCGATAAACCATTGCGATAGCTGTTACGAATGCGATCAAAGCTTGCAAGTAAACGATCTTCAACCGCTTCTCTTGCACCATTCACCAAAGAACGTAATTGATCTTCTTCTTTCTGCGTATCAGCAACAATCTTATCTAACTCGCCTTTTTTATGTTCAAGATTTTTTTCTTTCACAGCAATGGCCTTCTTTGCTTTTTCAAGCACTTCACTCTTTTCAATCAACTCTTCGTTTGCATCACGAATATGCTTTTCAGAAAGTTTGATCTCCAAACCCTGCATCTCAATTTCTTTATTGATCGCTTCAAACTCACGGTTATTTTTTACGTTCTCACTTTGCTTTTCGTATTTGATCAGCAACGCCTGCGATTCAGTAATTGCATCTTTTTTGCTTTGCACGAAATCCTGGATACCGTTGATCTCTTCTTCGATGCGGTTCTTACGTGCATTCAAACCTTCAATTTCATCTTCCAGGTCTTTTACCTCCATTGGTAATTCACCTTTCAGGATCTGGATCTCATCCAGTTTGCTTTCGATCTTTTGCACACGAATGAGTGCCTTCAGTTTTTCTTCTACAGAATACTCTTTTGTAGTAGCCATATTTGTGTTTGAAGTTTTTTGTTTTTTGTACCGGCGTTCGGGCCTTGCTCATCACTTGTTGTGTCACTCACTTGTACGTTTGTATTTCAGATCATCTGAAATACTCGACAGGATTCGTTTTCACAGCAGTTTTGAGGACGGCAAAGGTAGGGAATTTTGTGCTCAAATGATCGGCGAGTAAATCGATGGTGAACTGTTCACTCTCCCAATGACCAATGTCGGCCAGCAGCAACCTGTTTTCGGCATCAAAGAATTCGTGGTATTTCACATCACCCGTAACAAAAGCCTGAGCACCTGCCGCAAGTGCCGCCTTAGTGAGAAAGCTTCCGGCCCCACCGCAAAGCGCCACTTTATGAACAGCCTGGGCCGGGGGAGTTGTATGCCTAATTACGCTTAATTGAAATTGATTCTTAAGGAGTTGAAGGAAGTCAGTGGGCGTTTTGGCCTCAGGTAATTCTCCAATCAATCCTGAACCGACAGTATTCCATTCATTTGAAAGCTGGATGATATCGTAAGCAGGTTCTTCGTACGGATGATGTTTCAGCATAGCAGAAACAATACTTTTCTCTAGCCATGCCGGGAAGATCACTTCAACCTTTAGTTCTTCCTCTTCATGGCGTTTGCCCGGTTCGCCTACAAAAGGCGTCGTGGCGGGAGCTCCTTTAAATGTTCCCTTTCCTAGGGCATTAAAACTGCATTCGCTGTAATCACCAATATGTCCGCCACCGGCTTCAAAAATAGCAGTGCGAACGATTTCTGCGTGTGAAACCGGTACAAAACTGAACAGTTTGCGAAGCTGGGCCGTCTTTGGTTGCAGAATTTTACAATTTAACAGGCCAAGACGTTCAGCCATTTTTGCATTTACGCCGGTAATTACATTATCAAGATTTGTGTGGATGGCATAAATAGCAATATCATATTTAATGGAAGCAATTACAGCCCGCTCCACATAGGTTTTGCCGTTGATTTTTTTTAGTCCGCTGAAAACGATGGGATGGTGTGCCACTACCATGTTAAGACCTTTCTCTTTTGCATCCAGAATAACTTCTTCCGTTGCATCAAGACTTACCAGTACACCTGTGCATTCCCATATGGGTGAACCGGTGAGTAACCCGGCATTGTCGTAGCTCTCTTGCAAAGAGGGTGGGGCAAGGGTTTCCAGGAAACGAACAATATCTCCGATTTGCATTTAGTAAAAATAAGATTTTTCGTTTGCCAACGTTTTAAACTAAGAAATTGAAAACCCGACCATTGGAACGTTGCGTATTTATACTGCAGTTGTTCACAAAAACAAATTGTAATTTCATTGCCTGTTAATTCAAAATCTATGAAGCAGTTATTTATTCTTTTCCTGGGTTTGTTTTTACTTGTTGGCTGTAAAAAAGCCATCAAGAAAACACGTGAACAAATTGCCGAAACTTTAATTGTTAAAGCCATCACTGATGGCCGATGGACAGTTAGCGTTTATAAAAACGATACAGAAGATTTTAAAGCTGAATTCGATGGCTACGAATTTCAATTCAAGACCGACCGTTTTGTTGATGCTATTAAGAATTCCGTCAAAGAATCCACCGGCACCTGGAATGAAGACAAAGTAAATATCGCCATCATTGCCGATTACCCTACTACCGCAACAACTACTTTACAACGTCTCGATGGTAATTGGAAATTAAAAGACAGTAACTGGACATGGGTAAAAGCGCAGCAAACCATTAATGGAAAGTTGGTGACGCTGGAGCTGACGAAGAAACCTTAGTACTTCATCATTTCATCTGCTTCTTGATCATCTCCGTAAAAACAATTGCAGCTTTCTTTCTATAACTTTCTTTCGGCCATGTAATCGAAGCCTGGCTGATGATGTTCAAGCCTTTGATAGGAATGGTCTTTAATGTTTGTCTGCCTTTGGCAGCAGCAACCGTCATAATAGTACACCAGTTACCTGTTTCAACCAATTGTAGCAATGTATTAATATCATTCAGCTCCATCTTAATATTCGGCTGTACATTGTTTTGTGCCAATGCTTCATTTAAAAAATGTCTTGTATGAAAACCTTTTGCTGGTAACACCAGCGGAATATCTTTCAGGTCTTTTATTACGATAGACTTTTTCTCTGCAACAGGATTTGATGGATGCACCACCAACGTCAACGGCGATTCGTACAAACGTTGGGATATAAACATATCGTTATCCTGCAGCTCCAAAAACGATAATAGAAAATCAACACGTGTTGATTTCAGTTTGTCCAACAGATCTTCCGATGTACCGAACTCAACAATAATTTTTACTTCAGGGTATTGGGCCGAAAACTGCACCAGTACCGGTGTAAGCAAGGTTGATAAACCATAAGTAACCCCGATTCGCAATTCACCGGTCTTCAATCCTTTCAGATCGTCAATAACGGCACGGCCGCCTTCTGCATCCGAAACTGTGAGTCGGGCAAAAGGTAAAAACTGGCTTCCGGCTTCCGTCAACCGCACCCGCTTACCAATCCGGTCGAACAGTGGCATGCCCAGTTCATCTTCCAGTTGCTTGATCTGCTGACTAAGCGTACTCTGGCTGATGTACAGGCTGTGAGCTGCCTCGGTAAAGTTGAGCAGCTCTGCCGATTTAATAAAATAACGCAACTGACGAAGTTCCATGTTTCTAAATCGGTTTTATCAATGGATGTAATAGAAAAATACGGTTATACAAATTTAGGGAATCAAACTACATTTGAACCCTCATCGGCAAATGCCTGTAGCGATTGCTGCTCCTGCGCCGGTTTTTATCAACTATTCAAATTCAAAGAATATGAGTCATACGCCAACAACATTATTCGATAAGGTTTGGGATTCGCATGTAGTCCGCAAAATCGAAGATGGTCCCGATGTATTTTTTATCGATCGTCATTTTATTCACGAAGTAACCAGCCCGGTTGCATTTCTTGGTTTGGAAAATCGTGGATTGAAAGTGATGTATTCTGAAAAAACATTTGCAACTGCCGATCACAACACGCCAACTATCAACCAGCATTTACCTGTGCAGGATCCGCTTTCTGCCAACCAGTTGAAAGCACTTGAAACAAACTCTGCGAAGTATGGTATTTCGCATTGGGGTTTGGGTAATCCAAAAAATGGTATTGTGCATGTGGTAGGTCCTGAGAATGGTATCACACTTCCGGGTATGACAATTGTGTGTGGTGATTCGCATACATCAACACATGGTGCGTTTGGTGCAATTGCATTTGGTATTGGTACAAGTGAAGTGGAAATGGTGTTGAGTTCGCAATGTATCATGCAGCCGAAACCAAAGAAAATGCGTATCACCATCAATGGTAAATTAGGTAAAGGTGTTGTTCCGAAAGATGTTCCTTTATTTATCTTATCACAGATTTCTGCAAGTGGTGCAACAGGTTATTTTATTGAGTTTGCCGGTGAAGTGTTTGAGAACATGAGTATGGAAGGACGTATGACGGTTTGTAACCTGTCGATTGAAATGGGTGCACGTGGCGGTATGGTTGCTCCCGATGAAACGACATTCAATTATTTAAAAGGAAGAGACCTTACACCAAAAGGAGAAGCATGGGAGAAAGGCCTGGCTTATTGGAAAACATTAAAGACAGATGCTGATGCGAAGTTTGATCTTGAATTGAATTTTACAGCCGATCAGATCGAACCACAAATTACTTACGGAACAAATCCTGGCTTGGGTACAGGTATCACACATGCAATTCCTGTTGCATCACAAGTAAAAGATGGTGAAGCTTCTTATAAAAAATCATTGGCCTATATGGGCTTTGCTGAAAATGAAAAGATCATTGGTAAGCAGGTTGATTATGTGTTCTTAGGAAGTTGTACCAACGGACGTATTGAGGATTTCAGAGCGTTTGCAAGTATTGTGAAAGGCAGAAAGAAAGCCGATAACATTACCGCATGGTTGGTACCCGGTTCGCACATTGTTGAACAGCAGATTAAAGAAGAAGGTATTCTTGATGTATTAACGGAAGCTGGTTTTCAGTTACGTCAGCCCGGTTGTTCTGCATGTTTGGCAATGAATGATGATAAAATTCCAGCAGGTAAATATGCAGTAAGCACCAGTAACAGAAACTTCGAAGGTCGCCAGGGACCTGGTGCAAGAACATTGCTCGCAAGTCCGTTGGTAGCTGCTGCTGCTGCTGTTACAGGCGTAGTAACAGATCCGAGAGAGCTCATGAATTGATGGCTGATGTAGGATGGCGGATTTCTGATTTAGGATGTCTGTCAACCGATCAACCATTATAACATATCAGGATCAAACAAATCATAAATCAGACATCATAAATCATACATCAAAATGGCCTACGATAAATTTACAGTCCTCACCAGCACAGCGGTTCCAATGCCGATTGAGAATGTGGACACCGATCAAATTATTCCTGCACGTTTCTTAAAAGCAACAAAGCGTGAAGGTTTTGGTGATAACCTTTTCCGTGACTGGCGTTATAACGGTGACGATACACCTAAACAGGATTTCGTATTGAACAATCCGATCTACTCCGGTAAAATTTTAGTAGGTGGTAAAAATTTCGGCAGTGGCAGCAGTCGTGAACATGCTGCATGGGCTATTTACGATTACGGTTTCCGTTGTGTAATATCCAGCTTCTTTGCTGATATTTTCAAAGGAAATGCATTGAACATCGGCATCTTACCGGTAACAGTAAGTCCTGAGTTCCTCGATAAAATTTTCAAAGCAATTGAAGCCGATCCAAAAGCAGAACTGGAAGTAAATCTTCCTGAGCAAACGATCAGCATTGTTGCAACGGGCGAAAAAGAATCGTTCGATATTAACGGGTATAAAAAACATAACATGATAAACGGTTTCGATGATATCGATTACCTGCAATCAATGAAAGAAGAGATCAAAGCTTTTGCATCAAACAGCTTATACTAAGCTATCCAAAACAAACATGCCCCAGACCAAGCGTTACATTGAAATAATGGATACCACACTGCGTGATGGTGAACAAACCAGCGGTGTGTCTTTTTCTGCCTCAGAGAAATTAACGATTGCACAACTGTTGTTGACAGATGTAAAAGTGGATCGTATAGAAATTGCTTCTGCACGGGTATCGGAAGGAGAATTTGATGCAGTGAGAAAAATTACGAAGTGGGCCAAGGCAAATGATTTGTTGAACAGGGTGGAAGTGCTCACATTTGTTGATGGAACAGTATCGGTTGACTGGATGATCAAAGCAGGTGCAAAGGTGGCTAACCTGTTAACCAAAGGTTCGCTCAATCATCTTACACACCAGCTAAAGAAAAAACCCGAGCAGCATTTTGCAGAAATTGCAGAAGTGATCAAGCTTGCAAAAAAGAAAGGCATTGAAACAAATGTATATCTCGAAGACTGGAGCAATGGTATGCGACATTCAAAAGAGTATGTTTTTCAATACCTCGATTTTATTGTGAAGCAACCGGTGAAGCGTGTGATGTTGCCCGATACACTCGGCATCTTAACACCATCAGAAGTATTTGATTTTGTTTCTGAAATTGTACAACGTTATCCCGGTACACATTTCGATTTTCATGGTCATAACGATTACGATCTGGGTACGGCTAACGTAATGGAAGCTTTGCGTGCAGGTGCACATGGTTTGCATTTAACGGTGAATGGAATGGGCGAACGTGCAGGTAATGCGCCATTAGCAAGTGCCATTGCAGTGATGCACGATTTTATGCCAAACATTAAATCATCGGTGGTTGAAAAATCATTGTATGGTGCAAGTAAGTTGGTAGAAACATTTTCGGGTATCCGTATTCCGGCCAACAAACCTGTTGTGGGTGAAAATGTGTTTACACAAACAGCCGGTATTCATGCCGATGGAGATAAGAAGAATAAATTGTATTTCAGTGATCTGATGCCAGAGCGATTTGGTCGCCAGCGCAAATATGCATTGGGCAAAACAAGCGGTAAAGCAAACATTGAAAATAATCTTGCGCAGTTAGGTATTCAGCTTGGTGATGAAGATTTGAAAAAAGTAACGCAACGAATCATTGAGTTGGGCGATCGCAAAGAAGTGGTTACGCCTGCCGATTTGCCATACATTCTTTCTGATGTGCTCGATAGTAATTCCATCCAGGATAAAGTAAAGGTGGAGAATTATGTATTGACGCACTCAAAGAATCTTCGTCCTTCCGTTACACTTCATCTGAACATTAATGGAGAAACTTTTGAAGAACACGCGCAAGGCGATGGACAGTACGATGCCTTCATGAATGCGTTGAAGAAAATTTATAAACAAAAGAAAATAGAATTACCGCAGCTTACTGATTATGCAGTGCGTATTCCTCCCGGTGGTAAGAGTGACGCCTTGTGCGAAACCATTATTACCTGGGCACACAATAACAAAGAATTTAAAACACGTGGTCTTGATAGTGATCAAACAGTATCGGCTATTAAGGCAACGCAAAAAATGTTGAATATAATAGTGAGTGGAGAGTAGTGGATGGTGAGTGGGAAAAGCCACCTGATGGATTGCGATTCACGATTCACGCCTTACGACCACGTTTCTCAAATACAAACAAGTTCAAGCAGAATAACAATGGCAACAAAACACATTTTAATTGTTCCGGGCGATGGTATCGGACAGGAAGTTACAGCAGTTGGTAAAAAAGTATTGGATAAGATCGCTGCAAAGTTTGGTCACACATTTACATATGACGAAGCATTGATCGGTCATGTGGCAATAGAAGCAACAGGTGTTCCTTTACCTGATGAGTCGTTAGAAAAAATGCGCAATTCAGATGCAGTGTTGTTTGGCGCTGTTGGTCATCCGAAATACGATAATGATCCTTCTGCAAAAGTTCGCCCTGAACAAGGTTTGCTGAAGATGCGTAAGGAACTTGGACTGTATGCCAATCTTCGTCCGATTAAATTATTCGATGAGTTGTTAGGTGCATCCAGCATCAAACCGGAGATTTTAAAAGGTGCAGACATTTTGTTCTTCCGTGAGTTGACCGGTGATATTTACTTCGGCGAAAAAGGACGTAAGAACGATGGCGATACTGCTTACGATATTGCTGAATACAGCCGTTACGAAGTAGAGCGTATTGCACGCAAAGCATTTGAGGCAGCACGCACACGTGGAAAAAAATTATGTTCGGTTGACAAAGCCAATGTAATTGAAACATCACGTTTGTGGAGAGAAGTTGTGCAGAAGGTAGCATTAGAATATCCTGATGTGCAAGTAGAACATCAGTTTGTTGATGCTACAGCCATGTTGTTGATCAAAGATCCACGCCGTTTTGATGTGGTGGTAACAGCGAATTTGTTTGGCGACATTTTAACCGATGAAGCTTCGCAGATTGCTGGTTCAATGGGTATGCTGGCGAGTGCATCTATAGGTGATGGCACTGGTGTATATGAACCTATTCATGGCTCGGCACATGATATTACCGGTAAAGGCGTAGCTAATCCGTTGGCTTCAGTTCTTTCTGCCGCATTACTGTTAGATATTTCTTTCGGAATGAAAGCCGAATCGGAAGCGGTGATCAATGCTGTTGATAAAGTATTAAAAGATGGTTACCGTTCTCGTGATATCGCCGATGCTACAACGCCGGCCGATAAAATTCTTGGAACGGACGCTATGGGTGAGCAGGTTCTGCAACATATATAAAAGCAAACTGAAGATTATAAAAGAGAAGCATTTTTACAGTGCTTCTCTTTTTGTTTAACAAATTTGCAAAACGGTTGTTATAGCAATAATTAAAAAACAAAAGCATGAATATTAAAATTGGACAGAAGGCCCCGGAATTTTCGCTTTTTGATACGGAAAGAAAAAAGGTGAACCTTTCGGATTTTAGAGGCAAGAATGTGTTGATCCTTTTCTACCCACAGGCATTCTCCAGTACATGTACAAAGGAGCTTTGTTCGGTTAGAGACGATATTGGCCGATATAATAATGCAAATGCAGAGGTGTTAGGCATTTCAGTTGATTCTGTGTTTACCCTGAAACGTTATAAAGAGGAGCAGGGGTATAACTTTCCACTGCTGAGCGATTTTAATAAAGAGGTTTCAGCGGCATACGATTCGTTATACGAAAACTGGATACTGGAGATGAAAGGCGTTTCTAAAAGAAGTGCTTTTATTGTTGATAAGGAGGGTATTATTCAGTATACCGAATTAGTGGAGGAAAAGGATGCGGTGCCTGATTTTGAAGCAATTAACCAAAAGCTCGAATCTCTCAACTAATTCATTGTCTGTATTATAGGTGGGCAACCCCTGACTAAGGGTTTGCCCTTTCTTTTTTAAGAAATGTGAGAAAAAGCTTGTAAATTGCAGATAATAAAACTAAGTTTGTTTCGTTGAAACGGATTTTTACCATATTCGCCTGTATCCTTTTGATAACCACAGCAACCGCCCAGACGGACAGAACACCTGCTGGAAACGCTGAAAATGTGGTTAAGGTTGTCCGTTTTTATCCCAATCCAGCTTCTTCCTTTATTAATTTTGAATTTAAAGAAACACGTCTTGCAGATTTCTCTTTCAAGGTGTTCAATTTTATTGGCAAGAAAGTTCTAGAGATCAATAATCTTACTCCACGTACAGTTGTAAACCTCAACGACTATTTCCGTGGTGTTTATATTTTCCAGTTAACCGACCGCAGCGGTAAAGTTGTAGAGAGCGGTAAGTTCCAGGTGGTGAAATAAATTTCCCTACTTGCTAGATTTTTATTGCGAGGCTCAGACGAGTCTTTTTTTATGCCTTTACTTTCTAAGATAAGTCAGATATTCTTATATAAAAAAAACTCCATCAACAAAAGCGATGGAGTTCCTGTCTCGTACTTCTTACTTCGTAATTTTAAAACACCTGTACTATCAAGAACTTCAGGTAATGTGTATTTTCCCAACCCCAAATGATTGGATGATCGGAGCTTTGTGTCTGAAAAGTGACTTGTCTCAAATGTCTTCTTGCATCTTTCGCCGCCATTTGAATGATCTCTAAAAATAAGTCGGGCTGTACAAGGTTGGTACAGGAAGAAGTAACCAGGAAGCCTCCGGGTTTTACCAGTTTCATTCCACGCAGATTGATTTCTTTATAACCTGTGATCGCTTTTTGAATAGTTGCTCTAGATTTGGTGAACGATGGCGGATCGAGCATCACTACATCATATTGCTTGCCTTCTTTCACCCATGTTTTTAACACATCAAATGCATTCACACATTCAAATTTGCATTTATCAGCAACGCCATTTAACTCCGCATTTTTATTACACATCGCAATGGCACTTTCCGAAATATCCAAACCATGCACACTCTTTGCTCCATACTTTGCTGCATGAATTTCAAATGTGCCGGTGTAAGTAAATGCGCCTAACACTTCTGCATCTTTTACAATATGCTGAATAAACCTGCGGTTATCCTGCTGATCGAGAAAGTAACCCGTCTTTTGACCATTAGCGATATCAACATGAAACTTCAATCCATTTTCATTGATGATGATATTGGTATCGAAAGACTCGCTTAAGAAACCTTTTTTCTGCTCCATGCCTTCAAGTTCACGAATAGGCACATCGTTACGTTCGTAAATGCCTTTTGGTTGAAAGATCTGGTTGATGGCTTTGACAATAGCATCTTTCCAAATGTCGATCCCAAGCGCAAGTGTTTGGATAACAAAATGATCGTTGAATTTATCAATGATTAACTGCGGCAATCCGTCTGCTTCACCGAAGATGAGCCTACAGTTTTCTTTATAACCCATTTGCTGGCGTTGCTTCCAGGCCTCATTCAACTTGCGTAAAAAGAAATCATCATTTATCTCTTCGTTCTTCTTTCTCGTAAGAATGCGGACCAAAATCTGCGACTTCGGATTGAAATAACCCCTTCCTAAAAACTTATCGTCATGCGTATGAACATCAACAATAGCCCCGGCTTCAGCATTTCCATCAACACGGTTTACTTCATTTGCAAATACCCAAGGATGCCCGTTTGCTACACGTTGAGAAATCTTCCTGTTTAACGTCACTTTTGTCATAGCCGGCAAAGATAACGGTAAGTACGAAGGGTAACCCACAGTATGTACTAAAAAGCTATTATCAACCCTCAGCCGACAATTTGTCCCAATTCATCCATTGGCAATATTCTTGACCAGCTTACCTTTGCCGACAATTTTACCTTTTATGGAAGAAAAGATGAACGAAATGACAGAACAAAACGCCGAAGACCTGAATAACACAGCGTTTAGTGCCGATATTAACACCGATGAAAATATTGCGGGAGTTAATCACCTGAACGAGCAAATTGCTGAAGAAACCGAGTTTGAAAAACTGAAAAATGTGGTGGAGGAAGAGAAGAAAAAATACTTGTATCTCATGGCCGAGTTCGACAATTTTCGCCGCCGCACGGCCAAAGAACGTGTTGAGCAAATGCAAACAGCGGGAAAAGAGGTGATTATTTCCATGCTGGAAGTATTGGACGATGCCGACCGTGCAGAAGCTGAGCTCACCAAAAACGGTGCGGTGGATGAAGGTGTGAAACTGGTGTTTCATAAACTCCGTTCAACCCTGCAAAGCCGTGGGTTAAAACCAATGGAAGCAAAGGGCCAGGATTTTGATGCCGATAAACATGAAGCAATTACTGAAATTCCGGTTCCCGACGAAAAACTGAAAGGAAAAGTGATCGATGAAATTGAAAAAGGATATTTACTCAACGATAAAATCATACGTTTTGCGAAAGTGGTAGTAGGGAAATAAGCTGCCAGCCGCAAGCCACTAGCTGCAAGCTGGTTTGCGTTTTGCTAAAAGCTGCAGCTAAAAGCTATTAGCTAATATGTCAACAAAAAGAGATTTTTACGAAATACTGGGTGTAACAAAAACTGCTTCTGCGGATGAGATCAAAAAGGCTTACCGTAAAGTGGCTATGCAATATCACCCCGACCGTAACCCTGGAAACAAAGAAGCCGAAGAAAAATTTAAAGAAGCGGCAGAAGCGTACGAGATTTTAAGTGATGCAGATAAGAAATCGCAATACGATCGCTATGGACATGCAGGTGTAAGTGGAAATGGTCGTGGAGGATTTGGCGGCGGTCAGAACATGAACATGGATGATATCTTCAGCCAGTTTGGAGATATTTTCGGTGATGATGTATTCGGTAGTTTCTTTGGTGGCGGCGGTCAGCGCAGAGGCGGTGGCGGAAGAGCAAGAGGAGTTCGGGGAAGTAATCTCCGTGTTCGTATCAAATTAAATTACGAAGAGATTGCGAAAGGCGCCAGCAAAACAATCAAAGTAAAAAAATACGTTAGCTGTAATACATGCGGGGGCACCGGCGCAAAAGATAAAAGTAGTATGCAAACCTGCGGCACCTGCGGTGGTAGTGGCCAGGTAAGGCGTGTACAAAATACGTTCCTCGGACAAATGCAGACAGTTACAACCTGTCCGACCTGTAATGGCGAAGGTTCAACAATTGCCCATAAGTGTACAGCGTGTAAAGGTGAAGGACGTGTGTATGGCGAAGAAAATATCACCATCGATATACCTGCAGGCGTACAGGAAGGTATGCAGCTGAATGTAAGTGGCAAGGGAAATATGGGTGAGCGTGGTGGAGCACCGGGTGATTTGATTGTATTAATTGAAGAAGAAGCACATGCTCATTTGCACCGTGATGGTTTGAATGTAGCGTATGATCTGCATATTTCATTTCCTGATGCCGTATTTGGCATCCAGGCTGAGGTGCCAACCATCGATGGCCGAGCAAAAATCAAAATACCTCCGGGTACGCAAAGTGGTAAGGTGTTCCGTTTAAAAGGGAAGGGATTTCCGTCTGTTCAGAGTTATGAAAAGGGCGATCAACTTATTTATGTAAATGTGTGGACACCCCAACATCTTACATCGGAAGAAAAATCGATGCTGGAAAAATTACAGCAAGGACAAAACTTTCAACCTAAACCCGAAAAAGGCGATAAAGGTTTCTTTGAAAGGGTGAGGGAAATGTTTAGTTAGCTAAGGCACGTGGAAAATAGTTAGTGGCGGGTATATAACCCGCCATTTTTTTTATGCTTATTTGAAGTTTTCATCTAAAAAATATAAACTTCAATTGAAATAAATCTCGATAACCGCTCGAGATCAAAACAGTCCTTCGACCATGCTCAGGATTATCACGCATCCATCAACACATTTCTTATTTTTACTTTTTACCAACTAACTAATATGAGCGATCATCATTCAATCTATTCAATACCCGCACGCTTTCGACGCATTGAAAATCTGCACATACTTTTATGGTTGATCAAAGATGCTTGCTGGGCACTTAATTTTCGTTTGCCCGGAATGATTATGATTGTTCCAACGGTGCTGGCCGCATTGGTGATTGCATGGCAGACCCGCAAAATTGTATCGGAGCTTGTGCACAATCTTGCGGTGGTATTCTGGATTATTGCCAACTGCACCTGGATGGTGGGTGAATTTTATGGTTGGGATGAAGGTGCTTTTGGATTACGTCGGTTTGCACTAGTTCCGTTTGGTATAGGGCTGTTGATACTTGGAATTTACTATCTGCTCTACTATAGCAATCGGAATTTCAGGGAAAAGATCATAGCACAAACAGAAGATGTGTTAAGCAAGGAAAGAGGTTTCCAACCTAAAGAAAAATGAACCGGACTCGACTTCGGCTGGTTGCGGCTCAATAGTTATCTTTGCGCACCTTAGCAAACCGTTTAGGTTGAAGATGTGGAGTTTGGGTGAAACCTTCTTTCATTTTCAACGTTCAATTTTAAATTTTACTATGTATCGTTCTCATACCTGTGGCGAATTAAGAAGTAATCATGTTGGATCAACTGTAACCCTTGCAGGCTGGGTGCAAACTGTGAGAAAGCTGGGAACGGCTATTACCTTTGTTGATCTGCGTGACCGTTATGGTATCACCCAGTTATTAATAGGCGAAGATCTTTCCGGTCAGCTCGATGAAAATCCACTTGGTCGTGAGTTTGTGTTACAGGCAACCGGTACCGTTAGTGAACGCAGTAACAAAAACGCCAACATTGCTACAGGCGATATTGAGATAGTAGTAACTGAGTTTAAAATTCTAAATAAGTCGGCAGTTCCTCCTTTTACTATCCAGGATGATACAGATGGTGGAGATGATCTACGTATTAAATATCGTTTTCTTGATTTGCGTCGTAATGCGGTGAAAAGAAATCTTGAATTGCGTTATGCTGTGAACCGTGCTGCAAGAAACTATTTGCATGGCAATGGCTTTATGGATATTGAAACACCTTTCCTTATTAAATCAACTCCCGAAGGGGCAAGAGATTTTGTGGTACCAAGCCGCATGAATCCCGGACAGTTTTATGCGCTTCCGCAATCGCCACAAACATTTAAGCAATTGCTGATGGTAAGTGGTTACGATCGTTACTATCAAATTGTAAAATGTTTTCGTGATGAAGATCTGCGTGCCGATCGTCAGCCGGAGTTTACACAGATCGATTGTGAGATGGCTTTTGTTGAGCAGGAAGATATTCTCAACATGTTTGAAGGCATGATTAAATCGATCTTCAAAGATGTGAAGAATATTGATTACACCGAAGCTGTTGAACGCATGACATGGGAAGAAGCCATGTGGCAATATGGAAACGATAAGCCCGATATCCGTTTCGGTATGAAGGTTTGCAACATCAAATTCCCGGCACATACATTCACAACAAAAGCTAGTCAAAGTGCATTGATCGATGGCGTGGATTTTAAAGTGTTTGATGAAGCAGAAACTGTTGTTGCAATTGCCGTGCCCGGCTGCAGTGAATATACACGCAAACAAACCGATGAATTAACGGAGTGGGTGAAGCGTCCGCAGATCGGTATGAAAGGTTTAGTGTTCATCAAATGCAATGCAGATGGTACATACAAAAGCAGCGTAGATAAGTTTTACAGCGAAGACAAATTAAAAGCAATTGCGGATGCTGCAAATGCAAAAGCAGGCGATCTTGTTTTAATACTTGCAGGTTCGGAAGAACGTACCCGTAAAGCCATCAGTGAACTGCGTTTGGAAATGGGTAAGCGTTTGGGTTTAAGAAAAGAAAATGAATTCAAATTATTGTGGGTACTTGATTTTCCATTGTTTGAATTTGCATTAGAAGACCAGGATGGCGGCGGTGCCGGCCGTTGGGTAGCAAGACACCATCCGTTTACAAGTCCCAAGCCATCGCACATTGATATGATGATCAACAACAGTCCGAAAGTTGATGATCTTGATAAGTATCTTGAACATCCTTACGCCAACATTAAAGCTAATGCATACGATATGGTGTTGAATGGAAATGAAATTGGTGGTGGTTCTATTCGTATCTATCAACGTGAGCTACAGGAAAAAATGTTTGCAGCGTTGGGAATGGATGCAGAAGAACAGCAACACAAGTTTGGTTTCTTATTGGGTGCTTTTGAATATGGTGCGCCACCTCATGGCGGTATTGCATTTGGTTTCGACCGTTTGTGTTCCATACTAGGCGGCAGTGAAAGTATCCGTGATTTTATTGCCTTCCCAAAAAATAATTCAGGAAGAGATGTAATGCTCGATGCGCCAAGTGAAATTGCCAACAAACAGTTCGATGAATTGCAGATTAAACTTAACTTAAAATAGTTTTTCTTTTATCGATGCTCTGCACAATTATGCTTTGTGCAGAGCATTCTTATTTATTAAGGTATGAAGTCGTTATTGCTCTATCGTATATTATCATATTTTCTTTTAATAATTGCTGCCATATTCGCTATTGCAGCTTTATTTGCATTATTGATCGCTTTGTCCAATCCAGCATTATTACTCAGCGTATTTGTGATTGTTGCAGTTGTGATCTATAGTATAGCCAGCTTTTTATTTCTGATTAATGGAATTAATGGCAATCGTCAACTTCAACCAAAGCTGCGTGACTGGATAAAGGTAAATGCTTACGTTGCCCTTGTGTTTGTAATGATGAATATTTTTCAGTCAATTGCAGTGCTGCAAAACCCCGCCATTCTTTCCGAAGCTGTGAAACAGGTTTTGGATATGCAGAAATCAACATCTCCACTCTCAGCAGATTTTATGTTCCGCATCATGAAGGCTGTGGTTTGGTTTTTTCTATTTTATGCTATTTTGCTTGGTATTCATATCAGCATTACATTTCGTTACCTGAAACAATATGCTCATCTCTTTGGGCCAAAGGACAGTAGTTCACAGCGACTTTAACACAATTCATTTCTTTCTTCTTCGTTTCTTTATGCAAACAGATCTGCATGCGTACATTATTGGTTTGCTTTATATCATTGTTAGTGATCGCATCTTGTAAAAAGAAAGAAAATGCAAACGCTGCCAAAACCTTACTCAACGTAAAATATGGAGCTGATGCAAAACAGGCGATGGATATTTACCTGCCTGCCAATAGAAGCACCACTGCAACACCCGTGCTTATTCTAATTCACGGTGGCGGTTGGACGGACGGGGACCGCACTGATCTCAATGCATATGTGGATACACTCAAACGCCGGTCTCCGCAATATGCCATCTTCAATATCAGCTATCGCCTCGCAGCAAACGGACAGAATCTTTTCCCATCTCAAGAGCAGGATGTAAAAGCAGCTGTAGAATTTATTCATAGTAAAAGGGAAGAATATGGAGTATCCGATCGCTTCGGGTTAATAGGTGCAAGCGCCGGCGCACATTTGGCGTTGTTACAAGCTTATAAATACACATCACCCGTGAAAGCTAAAGTTGTTATTTCGTTTTTCGGCCCAACAGAATTAGTGCAGATGTATAACAATCCGCCCAATCCATTAGTGCCCTTATTGCTGGCTTCGGTTACTGGCGGAACACCTACTTCTAATCCTGCTATCTATCAACAATCCTCTCCATTTAATTTTGTAGTGAACAGCAGCGCACCAACATTACTCCTGCATGGTGATAATGACATCGTCGTTCCCTATTCACAATCTACCCTATTGCAAAACAAGCTGAACAGCGTAGGTGTTTCCAACCAATATGTATTATATCCTGGTGGTGGTCACGGCGATTGGTCTCCCCAAATCTATTTCGATGCGTTCAATAAAATTGATGCATTTCTAAAACTTCATCATCCATAAACGGGTAACGCCGTTTCTAATTTTCTCAGCTTCTGAATTTCGATAATTGATCTAACTTGCCTGCATGCAGGCACCATTAGCAGAACGTTTACGGCCTCAGCAATTAAATGATCTTGTGGGTCAGCAGCACCTTACAGGACAAGGCGGTATTCTGCAAAAAGCAATTGCCAGTGGCAACATTCCAAGTATGATTTTATGGGGGCCACCGGGTGTCGGTAAAACAACCATCGCAAATGTTATTGCTCATAATGTAGATGCTAAATATTACCAGTTAAGTGCAATCAGCAGCGGCGTAAAAGATGTTCGTGAGGTTATTGAACAAGCAAAACATGAAACAAAAGCCATTTTATTTATTGATGAGATTCATCGTTTCAACAAAGGCCAGCAAGATGCATTGCTTGGAGCAGTTGAGAAAGGAATCATCACATTGATTGGTGCCACAACCGAAAATCCATCTTTTGAAGTGAATAGTGCCTTGCTTAGTCGTTGCCAGGTATTTGTGTTAAAGGCATTGGATGAGAACGACCTTGTTCAGTTATTGCAAAAAGCAATTAGCGATGATGTGGTATTGAAAGAAAAAAATATCGAATTAAAAGAAACAGACGCACTCATTCGGTTAAGTGGTGGCGATGCCAGAAAGTTGTTGAATTTATTGGAATTGGTGTCCGACGATTCACAAATACAAGAGCAGTTAATAATTACCGATGAATTAGTGTTACAAACTGTTCAGCAGAAAATGGCGTTGTACGATAAAAGTGGGGAACAGCATTATGATATTATTTCAGCTTTTATTAAATCCATTCGTGGCAGCGATCCTAATGCAGCTGTTTATTGGTTGGCAAGAATGATTGAGGGGGGAGAAGATGTAAAATTCATTGCACGTCGTTTACTCATTCTTGCAAGTGAAGATATTGGGAATGCAAATCCCAATGCATTGTTATTGGCGAATGCAACTTTTGATGCAGTGAATAAGATTGGTTACCCTGAATCGCAACTTATCTTATCACAATGTGTCATCTATCTTGCTTCGAGTACAAAAAGTAATACTGCAACTGTTGCCATTGGAAGTGCAATGGCTGCTGTTAAACAATTTGGCGATTTATCTGTTCCTCTGCATATCCGTAATGCGCCAACAAAACTCATGAAGAATATGGATTATGGAAAAGGTTATGAGTATTCACACAGTTATGAAAATAATTTCTCTTTGCAGGAATATTTACCGGAGAAGATCATTGGAACAAAATTTTATGAACCCGGTAAAAATATAAGAGAAGAGGAGTTAAGAAGATTTTTAAAACAACTATGGAAAGAAAAATATAATTATTAACCAATGCATGGAATGAAGAATTTTATTTTATTGTTTGCTGTCACATTAATGACGACCTCTGCTTTTTCTCAAACCACTATTCATCGTGATCCTGAAATTGAAAAAATGGTGAAAGAAATTTCACCCGATTCATTAAAGGCGCATATTCTCAAAATGGTGAGTTTTGGAACAAGGCATACAATGAGTACTGTCACCGATCAAAAGAAGGGCATTGGGGCAGCACGTGAATGGGTGGTTGCAAAATTTAAAGAATTCGCCAAACAATCAAACGGAAGGATGACTGCTTTTGTTGATACAACAACTTTGCAACCCGATGGAAGACGCATCAACAAACCGGTGAATCTCGGCCATGCAATGGCAATCTTAAAAGGCACCAATCCTTCTGATCAACGAATTTTTGTTATCAGCGGTCATTTGGATAGCCGTGTTACAGACGTTATGAACGCCACGAGCGAAGCCCCCGGTGCCAATGACGATGCAAGTGGTGTTGCAGCAGTAATTGAATGTGCCCGCATCATGAGTAAGTATGAATTTTCTGCTACCATCATATTTGTGGCGGTAAGTGGAGAGGAGCAAGGCTTGCTGGGTGCAAATTTCCTGGCAGGAAAGGCGAAAGATCAGAACTGGTTCATTGAAGCAGTGTTGAACAATGATATCATGGGTTCAAACAACAGCAATGAAACCAATATCATCAACAATACAAAAGTGCGTGTGTTCAGTGAAGGGTTACCTGCTTATGAATTAGATAAAGCTGCTGCTAACATACGCAACCTTGGTTTAGAGAATGATGGTAAATCGAGGCAGTTGGCTCGTTACGTAAAAGAGATCGGGGAGCGTTATGTTGATAATCTTGAAGTGGTGATGGTGTATCGCAACGATCGCTTCTTGCGTGGAGGTGACCACACCCCGTTTATTCAAAAAGGATTCGCTGCCGTTCGTATAACTGAGATGAACGAAAATTTCAATCATCAGCACCAGGATATACGTACGGACAATGGAATTCAGTATGGCGATTTGCCCGAGTTTATGGATTTTGTTTATTTGGCTAAGAACACGGGAATCAATCTTGCGTCATTGGCGAATCTTGCGAAAGCCCCATCAACACCATTAGAAGTTAAAATCGAAACAAGAAGTTTGACCAACTATTCCCTTCTTAACTGGAAGCAACCTGCAGTTGGAAATGTAAAAGGATATTATGTATTGTTGCGTGAAACAACAAGTTCAGTTTGGCAGAAGAAAATTTTCACTAGAGAAACCAACGTAAAATTGCCTTATTCAAAGGATAATTATTTTTTCGCTGTACAATCGGTAAATGAAAACGGGAATGAAAGTTTACCTGTTGTACCAATACCTGGAAGAGAATGAAATTGAATTGGAATGTAAAAAAATTTGATGCGTTAACACCATACGAGTTATACAATATCATGTGGCTGCGTAATGAAGTATTTGTAGTGGAACAGAACTGCGTTTACCAGGATGCTGATTATAAAGATCAGAAGGGTTGGCATTTAATGGGGGCAGATGAAGAAGGAAAGTTGATGGCTTATGTGCGGCTATTACCACCCGGAGTATCTTATAAAGAACCGTCTATTGGCAGAGTGGTTACAAACCCTGCTGTACGGGGAACAGGAGCTGGAAGAGAATTAATGAATGTTGCAATTACACAATGTGAAGAGCTTTTTGGGAAACTTGATATCAAGATCGGTGCACAATATTACTTACTGAAATTTTATACTTCACTTGGATTTGAGCAAACTAGTGACATTTATCTTGAAGATGAAATTGAACACATAGAAATGATTCGGAATTGTGAAAAGTTATAGGTAATTTTACTTAACACCAGAAGTAAAACTGCTTAAAAGCCTATGTCAGTAAGGGTTTTCACCGAGTTAGTGAAAGAAAAAGTTTTGAAGTTCAAAATTTGTTTTCTAATATTGCCTTGTTGTATCCAATACACGAAGAACCAAATATCCAATTCTATGAAACAACGTACACAGCGCATCATTCTGTACGCTTTACTGCTTATTAGCTTTTGCAACCAAACGGTGCAAGCACAAATTGGATTATCCTCCGCAAATTCCCGTTTTGAAATTGGTTTAGATTTTGGCCCGATGAGTTTCCTTGGTGACCTTGGTGGTAACCGTGGAAGAGGAGGTTATGGTCCAAAGGACAATAATATTCCTGTTACAAATGCTATCATCGGTATTTCTGCTTCTTACTATCCAGCAGAATGGATTGGTTTTCGTGTTGCCGGCAACTATGGTAAAATGGAAGGCGATGATCGTTTGGTAAAACAAAAACAACCTGCCGATACATGGGAAGGTTCAAGAAAATACCGCAACCTAACATTCCGTTCTCCTTTATACGAAGCTTACGCAGCACTTGAAATATATCCAACAGCATTTATCAGTTTAAAGAACGGATCGGGGTTACCACGTTTCCGTCCATATGGTATTGTTGGTTTTGGTGTATTTAAATTTAATCCTCAAGGTTTATATAAAGATCCTGCAGGCAATGAATCATGGATCAATTTGAAACCACTTCGCTTAGAAGGACAAGGCATGGCAGAGACAAGTATTCCCGAGTATAGTTTAGTAAACTATGCTATACCAATGGGCGTGGGTCTTAAATATGATATTACAGAAAGAGTAACATTTGCAGTTGAATTAATACATCGCAAAACTGGTAGTGATTATATTGATGATGTGAGTAATAAGTTTATTGATCCTGCATTGTTCGATAAATACTTGACGCCAAGCCAGGCAACGTATGCTAAATACCTGGCAAATCCGAGTTCATTTTATCCCGGCTTTCCAGGATATACGCCGTACCGGGCTGGCAAAAAGAGAGGAAATCCATTAAAGAATGATTCTTATTTCTCCAGTACATTCAGACTAACCTGGAAAATCGGTGATGTTTACGCCGATTGGTTCAGGAATAAGAACTCAATGAAGTGCCCGCAGTATTTTTAGCGAATTAATTTTATCCATACCCATACCCAAATCCCTTTAAATGAAAACTGAAATCCCCAAATCAAAAGCACGAGCGCTTTCTAACAATCCTGAATTAGCCATCTGGTTACTTCGTATTGGATTAGTTACACTCTATGTTGTGCTCTACATCTTTAAGAAAAAACTTTATTTATAACTTCTTAAGCAAAGTATGCAATAAACGTTAGTCCGTACCCTTCTCATAATGTTCCAATCCTGTGAAAATCCGAATGAGAACCAGCGACCGATATTTATTTCACCATGCTTTGCTTATTTCCTTTAACTCATATACTATCTATATGTAAACTCTTTGAGCGAAGTATGCAATAAACGTTAATCCGTACCCCTTTTCTCAACTTTTTTTAATCTTGAGAAAAATGAAAAAGAGAACCACGATCGATATTTATTTTACCATGCTTCGTTCATTTTTTCCCAGTGTAAACCAAGACAATTCCTAATGATCTGGCAAAGTATGCAATAAACGTTCGTCTGCAACCTTTCTAAAGTTTCCAATCCTGTGAAAATCTAAAGAGAGAACCTGAGACTGATATTTATTTCACCATGCTTTGCTTTGTTTCTCTTGGTCCGTACTCTATCCTGTTGCCCCCCATTGGTTCGGGGGGCTTTTTTTTATCCCTGCAATTCAGCTTTTAAAAACTTTGCAGTGTGGCTTTCTTTACACTTCAATAATTCTTCCGGTGTGCCTTCAAACAAAATTTGCCCGCCACCATCGCCACCTTCAGGTCCAAGATCAATAATATGATCCGCAACTTTTATTACATCCATATTGTGTTCAATCACCAATACAGTATTGCCCCTGTCAGTTAATTTGTTCAATACATTTAGTAAGTGTTGAATGTCCTGGAAGTGTAAACCTGTTGTTGGTTCATCGAGAATATAAAATGTTTTACCTGTATCTTTTTTAGCAAGCTCCGTTGATAATTTTACACGTTGCGCCTCACCACCACTTAAGGTAACCGCACTTTGCCCAAGTGTGATATAACCAAGCCCAACATCTTCTAACACTTTTATTTTTCGATAGAGATAAGGCACAGCCTGAAAAAAATCAACTGCTTCTTCCACTGTCATATCCAATACATCGGCGATTGATTTTCCTTTGTAACGTATCTCCAGCGTTTCCCTGTTGTAACGTTTGCCATTACATTTTTCGCAATGCACATACACGTCGGGCAGGAAATTCATTTCAATAACACGCATCCCACCGCCTTCACAAACATCACACCTGCCCGTTTTTACATTGAATGAAAACCGACCTGCATTATAGCCCCTTATCTTCGCTTCAGGTACTGCAGCAAATAATGTTCTGATCTCAGTAAAGAATCCGCAATAGGTAGCCGGGTTACTTCTTGGCGTGCGACCAATAGGCGACTGATCAATTTCAATCACCTTATCAATATGCTCTAATCCTTTAATGCTTTTATACGGCATTGGATTGGCTTTTGAATCGTAACAATATTTGCTGAGAATTGGATATAACGTTTCGTTGATGAGTGTGCTCTTTCCGCTTCCGCTGACACCTGTAACAACAATTAACTTTCCCAACGGAAATTTTGCACTTACATTATTAAGGTTGTTTCCACTTGCTCCTTTTAATTCAATTAATTTACTATTTCCTTTTCTACGCTCGGCAGGAACGGCAATGTTTTTAATTCCATTGAGATAGCTGGCTGTATCACTGTTTGATTCAAGTACATCTTTTGGAGAACCTGCTGATACAATTGTTCCTCCATGTTTACCTGCTTGCGGTCCCACATCAATCAAATGATCAGCAGCAAGCATAATATCTTTATCATGCTCAACTACTAGTACACTATTACCCACATCACGCAGATTTTTTAATGCTTCTATCAAACGATGATTGTCACGTTGGTGCAAACCAATGCTGGGCTCATCTAAAATATAAGTGATACCTTGAAGTTGTGAACCGATTTGCGTTGCTAAACGTATACGCTGACTTTCACCACCACTTAAAGTTCTGCTGGAACGATTGAGTGTTAAATACGTTAAACCAACATTCAATAAAAACTGTAAACGCTCCCTGATCTCTTTTAATACATCTTTTGCAATGGCGGCTTGTTTATTACTGATGCGTAGTTCCAATCCATCAAACCAGGCAGCAAGATTATCAAGGTTCAATTCACTTAATTCAGAAATATTACGCTCTTCAATTTTAAACCAAAGACTTTCTTTTTTCAATCTTGCCCCGTTACAAGTGCCACAGGTTTGCAACGTCATGAACTGTGTTACCCAGTCACGCAATGCTTCCGTACTTTGTGCCGATACAAACCAACGCTTTAACATAGGAATGATACCTTCATAGCTGCCGGTGTACTCATGTGGCACCGTTTCATCACTTGCGTCTACTTCTAATGCAGAATTAATATTTTTATCACCAAACAATAAAAGATCGAGTTGTTCTTTCGGCAGATTTTTTACCGATACATCCAGTTTAATCTTATATTTTTTTGCAAAGGCAATCACTTGTTGAAATACACTTGCATCTCTTTCCTCACCCAATGGTGCAATACCACCTTCTTTCACAGTTTTCGTTTGATCAGGAAGCACCAACTCCATATCAATAGTGTACACATTTCCTAAACCCTTGCATGTTGGGCATGCGCCATATGGCGAGTTGAATGAAAAAGCATTAGGCGATGGTTCTTCATAACTCAATCCCGTGTCCTCACACATCAATTGTTTTGAATAAGATACAACGCCATTCTTTTCTGTTTCGATCAACATCAGATCTTTCCCGATCTTTAATGTTTGTTGCACACTTTGGCTGATGCGCACACGAAAATCATCACTCACTTTTAACCGGTCAACAACAACTTCAATGTCGTGTATTTTATAACGATCAACCTGCATCTTTGGAATGATATCTTGTATCTCTCCATCCACACGCACTTTTACAAATCCTTTTTTGCGAATGTCTTCAAACAGTTCACGGTAATGCCCTTTCCGTCCTCTCACTAATGGAGCAAGAAGTGAAATTTTTTGCCCATCAAAACGGGTGAAAATATTTTCAACAATTTCTTCTTCGCTCCACTTCACCATTTTTTTACCTGTGTTGTATGAGTAAGCTTCACTTGCTCTTGCATACAGCAAACGCAAAAAATCGTATACTTCGGTGATGGTACCTACTGTTGAGCGTGGATTTTTGTTCGTTGTTTTTTGTTCAATAGAAATAACGGGAGAGAGGCCGGTGATCTTATCTACATCGGGCCGTTCCATATCGCCCACAAATTGCCTGGCATATGCACCAAAGGTTTCCATATACCGTCTCTGACCTTCAGCATAAATAGTGTCAAACGCTAAAGATGATTTTCCACTTCCACTTATACCGGTAATCACCACCAATTTATTTTTTGGAATGCTTACATCAATATTCTTAAGGTTATGCACCCGGGCACCGGATACCTCAATTTGATCATTACTTGAATCGCTCATAATTTTTCTCCTGCTGCCTTTTAAAGCCAGACAGCGAATTTACCGTGAAATACTTTACTAAAGTTATTAGGTTTTTTAAAATTGTGAATAATGGTTTTCAGCAGGTTAGGAACCTGGTAAAGGACTGGCCCGAAATTAGATATGTTAGGTATAGCGGCGAGGCGCCATATTAAATAATTATGATGTGGAAAACTCCGCCAGTAATAGATTTTGATTTGGCCTGCTTCATGCTACCTTATAGTTGAATTAGAACGGCCTATTAAACGCAAAAACTTACAATCATGGGTATACCAGTTTACAATGATGTTCCGATGATTCTGAAAGATGGTCAGAAAGAACATCGCTTCACCTTAAAATTAAGTCCCGCTACGGAAAGTTTCCGAATTGAAAGCGGGGTAATAAAGCGGAGTATTTTTATTGGAAAACGAATGTTTAATCGATTGTTCCAATTTGTACGGAATGAGTATGGTTACACGCTTGGTAAAATTCAGTACGATGATGAGCAAATGAAACAAGGATCAGCCGTTACTGAAGAGCATGACCAGTTTCGCTTTACCATTAACGAACAGGATAATATTGAAGTAATGCTCGAGAATGAAGCTGTTCCGGAGAAAAAAGTATCGGCTTCCATTCCATTACATTATTCAAATGAAACTGAGAAAAAGGCTCAACTGCATGCGCTCATTCCTTCGGTGCTTGCTGCATTGATCCTCACAAGAGAAATACATCCTGCATTATAACAACTGTTAGTCAAAGAAATTTTGCAGTTTGCTGTTTTTGCTGCTAAATTTGCAGCAGTTCTTTTAACAGCAGTAGTAAAATACTGCTTCGCTTATCAAGAAAGGCAGAGGGTAATGGCCCAATGAAGCCTTGGCAACCTCTCTCAATTTTTACAATTGAAAGAAAGGTGCCAATTCCATCCTGAAAAGGGTAGATAAGTCAGATTTAAAGCTTAAAACAGTTAATTTAAATAACGAAGCTCATCTGATATTATCGGATGAGCTTTTTTGTTTTTGAACAAGTTTGTTCGAACAAATGCTCACCGGTGAAATGTTTCTTGGCAAGGTTAAAAGAGATGAAAGCTAAACAGAAAGCAGATGAAACAAACAACCGTTATTGGAAGCATTGACAAAACTTTTGCAAATGAGCATTTGCAAAAATCAATAAAGCCCACTATTTTTGTCGGGTATTCATACTACATGATCAACAACAACAATACAAACTTCTCTTTAACTGCAGCTATGCAGTGTTGTTGTATTTGTTGTATGCCGTAAGGCATACATATCTTTTCCGACCCTGCCTGTCAGGGAGGTAACACACACTTCTTCATTTTTTACTTCATTCCTCAATCATTAAATGTTTTTTATGAGCACACCATTACGTTTCGAAACACTACAGTTACATGCCGGCCAGCAAATCGATCCTACAACAAAATCACGTGCAGTACCGATTTATCAAACCACTTCTTACGGTTTTGATAACAGCGAACATGCTGCCGATCTTTTTGGCTTAAGAGCATTTGGAAATATTTATACTCGTATTATGAACCCTACAACTGATGTGTTTGAGCAACGCATTGCTGCTCTTGAAGGGGGCGTTGCAGCGTTGGCAGTTGGTAGCGGACAAGCATCTCAATTTCTTGCACTCAATAATATTTTACAGGCAGGCGATAATTTCGTTACCACTACTTACTTATATGGTGGCACTTATAACCAGTTTAAAGTGGCGTTCAAACGTTTAGGTATTGAAGCTCGCTTTGCTGATGGTGATGATGCAGAAAGTTTTGTTAAGCATATTGATAAGAACACGAAAGCCATTTATCTCGAAACAATTGGTAACCCACGTTTAAACATTCCTGACTTTAAAAAGTTTGCTGACCTGGCAAAGGAATATGATCTGCCATTGATCGTTGATAATACATTTGGTGCGGGTGGTTATTTGTTCCGCCCCATTGAGCATGGTGCAAACATTGTGGTTGAGAGCGCTACTAAATGGATCGGTGGACATGGTACAACAATCGGGGGTGTAATTGTTGATGGCGGAAACTACAACTGGGGTAACGGCAAATTCCCTCAGTTCACTGAACCGAGTGAAGGTTATCATGGCTTAAAATTCTGGGATGTGTTTGGCGAAGGCAATCCACTTGGATTACCAAACATTGCATTCATCATTCGTGCAAGAGTAGAGGGTTTGCGTGATTTCGGCTCTGCGCAAAGTCCGTTCAATTCATTCTTATTGTTGCAAGGTTTGGAAACATTGTCGCTTAGAGTACAACGCCATGTTGATAATGCACAGAAATTAGCAGAATGGCTGGAACAACATCCTTCAGTTGAATATGTATTGTATCCAGGTTTGAAAAGTAATCCATATTATGAATTGGCGAAAAAATATCTCACCAATGGCTATGGTGGTGTATTGCAAGTGGCCATTAAAGGTGGAAAAGAAAATGCTGCAAAATTTATCAATTCTTTGAAGCTGATCAGTCATTTGGCAAATGTGGGCGATGCAAAAACATTGGCTATTCATCCTGCAAGTACAACACACGAACAATTAGGTGAAGCAGAGCAGATCGCAGCAGGTGTTGCTCCAAACCTTGTTCGTTTAAGCGTGGGTATTGAACACATCGATGATATTAAAGCAGATTTGGAACAGGCTTTTCAAAAAGTATTTGAAAAAGAATTGGTAGGATAAATTTTGGTGACCAACGCAGGTGCTATCATGCGTCTGCGTTGTGTCACTCACTTATACGCTTTGTTCTTTTTTCAGCTGACTGAAATACAGAACGATGCAGTGAGTGACACAACAACAGCTGATCCAATATTCAAAAAGATGATAAAATAAAAATGTCGACACAAATTTTTACATACAATAAACCATTCAGACTTGAGTCAGGAGCATTGCTCAATCAATATCATTTGGCCTATACAACATTGGGTCAATTGAATGAAGCAAAGGACAATACAGTTTGGATTTTTCATGCGTTAACTGCTAACAGCGATCCTTCCGAGTGGTGGAGTGGCTTAGTAGGCGAAGGCAAGTTGTTTGATCCTGCAAAATATTTTATTGTATGCGTAAACATGCCGGGCAGTGCATATGGAAGTATTGGCCCTTTGGATATTGATCCGTTAACAAATGCACCCTACTACCATGACTTTCCGTGGTTTACTACAAGGGACATGATCCGTGCTTATGATCCTCTTCGCAAGTTTTTAGGCATCGAAAAAATATACATTGGCATAGGTGGCAGCATGGGCGGGCAGCAGTTGTTGGAGTGGGCTATTGAAGAACCACAATTGTTCGAGCACATTATTCCTATTGCAACCAATGCATATCATTCAGCATGGGGCATTGCATTCAATGCGTCACAACGTTTGGCCATTGAAGCTGATTCAACCTGGAAAAATAAAGCAGAAGATGCTGGCACTGATGGATTGAAAGCTGCAAGAAGTATTGCTCTTTTATCGTATCGTCATTATGATGCTTACGGCATAAGCCAGATTGAAGAAAGCAATGATGTATTGGAATCATTTAAAAGTGAATCATACCAGCGTTACCAGGGCGATAAATTAGTAAGGCGCTATAATGCGTTCAGTTATTATTTCCTCAGCAAAGGAATGGACTCGCACAACGTGGGCCGTAGCCGCATTTCCATTGAAGGAGCGTTAAAAGAAATTACTGCAAGAACATTGGTGATCGGCATCAGTAATGATGTGTTATTTCCCGTAAGTGAGCAGCAGTTCCTTGCGAATACGATCAGCGGAGCAAGCTTTAAAAGCATTGAATCGTTTTATGGTCATGATGGATTCTTGCTGGAGTACGACCAAATCAATAAAGCCATCAATCATTTTTTGCAACAAACACAGAAATCAGATTTTAAAAAACAATTAATCAATTAATATGTCGTCGGATAAACAATTAGTAATCGGTCTTTTTGGCTTTGGCGTTGTAGGCGAAGGGTTATACAAAGTGTTACATCAAACCGAATCGTTGAATGCGAAAATTAAAAAAGTTTGTATTAAAAATCCCAATAAGAAGCGTAATGCTCCTGATGAATTATTTACAACAGACAGAGATGTGTTGCTGAATGATCCTGAGATCAATGTAATTGTGGAAGTGATCAACGAAAGCGAACCGGCTTTCTACATTGTATCAACTGCTTTAAAAAATGGGAAAGAAGTAGTAAGTGCCAGCAAAAAAATGATCGCTGAACATTTGCCTGAGTTGTTGAAACTGCAAACTGAAACAGGACTTTCTTTCCTCTACGAAGCATCTGCTTGTGCGTCGATCCCGGTTATCCGCAACCTGGAAGAGTATTATGATAACGATTTGCTGCATGGCATACGTGGAATTGTAAACGGAAGCACCAACTATATTCTGACGAAGATGTTTGAAGAGAAGCTCGATTTCAAACAGGCGTTGTTACAGGCGCAACAATTAGGTTTTGCAGAAGCTGATCCAACATTGGATGTGGATGGTTGGGATGCGGCACATAAATGGGTAATCCTGTTATTGCACGCATATGGTGTTGTGTCGAAAGTAGACGATATACTCTTCACCGGTATCCAAAATATTCAGGGTTCTGATGCAACTGTTGGCAGAGAGAAAAATTTAGAAATACGTTTAGTGGGCCAGGCAAAGAAATTGCAGAATGGAAAAGTGGCTGCGTTTTTATTGCCACAATTTGTAAAGCAGGATGACCATCTCAGTTTTGTAAAGAACGAATACAACGGTGCCGTTGTGGAAAGTTCGTTTGCTGATAAGCAATTCTTCTACGGTAAAGGTGCAGGTTCGTTCCCGACCGCTTCTGCTGTATTGAGCGATATCTCTGCGTTGCGATACGATTATAAGTATGAGTACAAAAAACTCTACTATCATCAACCAAACGAACTCACTAATGATTACTACCTGAAAGTGTATCTCAGCTTCGATGATTGGAATTATATTCCTAAAGATAAATTTGAATGGATCGAAGAATGGCATGCAGAAAGCGATCGTAAATATCTAGTGGGCGTATTACATGCTAATGAACTGAAACAAAATAATTGGTGGCGTGAGAATGGCACTTCGCTAATTCTTTCTCCTGAACCAATCATTGAAGATGTGGAAGTACGTAAACTGAAGAAGAAAAGTCTCGAACTTGCAGGTTTAAATTTTAATTGATCATGAGTTTACCACAACAAATAATAGTACTGGAAAGTCTGCTGCAGGATAAAAGTCCTGGAGAGGCTCTTCGTTTGCTCAGCGATAAATTTAAAGGCAGCATTGTTTTTTCAACCAGCTTTGGATTGGAAGATCAGGCCATCAGTCATTTGATCTTTAAGGAACAATTGCCCATTGATGTGTTTACGCTTGATACTGGTCGTATGTTCACTGAAACATACAGCACCTGGCGTTCAACATTGGAAGCATATAATCAGCCCATTCACGCATATTATCCAAATGCCGAAAAGTTGCAATCTTTTGTAACCGAAAAAGGTCCGAATTCTTTTTATGAATCAACCGATAACCGAAAAGAATGTTGCGGCATCCGTAAAGTGGAACCATTAAAACGTGCATTAAAGGGCAAACAGATTTGGATTACGGGTTTAAGGGCCGAGCAAAGTCCTGATCGTCAGTCAACTTCTCAACTCGAATGGGACGAAGGTAACCAAGTCATCAAATATCACCCCATCCTGCATTGGACTTGGGATGAACTGAACCTGTTCATCCGAGAAAACCATGTTCCATACAATTCTTTGCATGATAAAGGTTTTGTAAGTATTGGTTGCGCTCCCTGTACAAGAGCCATCCGCCCCGGCGAAGATTTCCGTGCCGGCCGCTGGTGGTGGGAGGATAAAAGCAACAAAGAATGTGGGCTGCACGTACATACAGATGTAAGCAAAACGTCAAATTCCTGAACAGCGCAAATGTTTGCGTAATTATAAACAAATGTTAGGCACTTTGAGCCGTATATTTGCCCACAACTATAACCCTACTCAGCGAGTAGGATAATAAGCAGATCATGAGTCAATATCGTTTAGATTATTTAGAGCAATTGGAAGCGGAAAGTATCCAGATTTTCCGTGAGGTGGCGGCACAGTTTGAAAAACCAGCCCTTTTATTCAGTGGTGGAAAAGATTCCATCGTAATGGTTCACCTTGCCAGAAAAGCTTTCGCTCCAGGTAAAATTCCTTTCCCGTTAGTACATATCGATACGGGACATAATTTCCCCGAAGCATTGGAGTTTCGTGATTGGTTAGCAAATCAAGTCGGTGCTACGCTTGTTGTGCGTAAGGTAGAAGATACCATTAAGCAACGCAGCTTAACCGAGCCAAAAGGAAAATTCCCCAGCCGTAACTGGTTACAAACTTATACGTTACTCGATACCATTGAAGAGTTTGCTTTTGATGCATGTATCGGCGGCGCTCGTCGTGATGAAGAAAAAGCACGTGCAAAAGAGCGCATCTTCTCAGTGCGTGATGAATTTGGTCAATGGAATCCAAAATTGCAACGCCCTGAATTGTGGAATATTTATAACGGCCGTATTCACAAAGGTGAGAATGTACGTGTGTTCCCGATCAGTAACTGGACAGAATTAGATATCTGGAATTATATCCGCAGTGAAAAAATTGATCTGCCTTCTATTTATTTCGCACACGACCGTGAAGTGATTGAACATGAAGGGCAGTTGGTAGCAATGAGTGAGCATGTACAAACAACTGCTGAAGATAAGATCATCACCAAACGTGTGCGTTACCGTACTGTTGGTGATATGACGTGTACTGCAGCTGTTGAATCAACTGCATCCAACTTAGATGAAGTAATTGAAGAGATCATTGCAACACGCATCAGCGAACGTGGTGAAACACGTATCGATGATAAGGTTACCGAAGCTGCAATGGAAGACAGGAAGAAGAATGGATATTTCTAGAAAGCAAGTGGTGAGTAGTAAGTGGCAAGTATCTATTCACAATTCACCATTGACTATTCACAAATTTTTGATTTAAACTTTTTTAAGATAACATGGACTTATTACGTTTTATAACCGCAGGTAGTGTAGATGATGGCAAAAGCACATTGATCGGTCGTTTGTTATACGACAGCAAAAACATTCTCATCGATCAACTGGAAGCCTTGGAAAAATCAACCAAGAACCGCACAGATGGTTCTGTGGATCTGGCGTTGTTAACTGATGGTCTGCGTGCAGAAAGAGAACAAGGGATCACCATTGATGTTGCCTATCGTTATTTCACAACACCAAAGCGTAAGTTCATTATTGCTGATGCTCCGGGACATGTGCAGTACACAAGAAACATGATCACTGGTGCAAGTAATGCCAACCTCATTATCATTTTGGTTGATGCAAGACAAGGTGTAGTTGAACAAACACGTCGTCACTCCATCATTGCGTCGTTGCTCAAGATCAAACACGTTGTGGTAGCGATCAACAAAATGGACTTGGTTGAATATTCGCAGGATGTGTATAACAACATCGTAATTGATTATGCAGACGTAGCAAATCAATTAGGGCTGAAAGATGTCACTTATATTCCAATCAGTGCATTGAACGGTGATAACATCGTTGATAAATCAGAAATTATAACCTGGTACGATGGCAAACCATTGCTTGAATTTCTTGAAGCAGTTGAAATTGATAACGACATCAACTTAACTGATCCTCGTTTCCAGGTGCAGTTGGTTATTCGTCCGCAAACAGAAGACCTGCACGATTACCGTGGCTATGCCGGACAGGTAACAAGTGGTATTTATAAAGTGGGCGATAAGGTAACTGTCTTGCCCGCAGGCATTGAAACAACTATCAGCACATTGGAAGTTGGTGGCAAGTCGGTTGATGAAGTATTTGCACCGCAGAGTGTAACCATTCAATTGGCAGATGATATCGATATCAGCCGTGGCGATTCAATTGTAAAATCAGATAATCAACCGCAGGTAAGCAATGAGCTTGAAGTGATCCTTTGCTGGATGGATGATAAGCCATTGATCCCCGGAAACAAATATTACCTGCAACATGGCAGCCGTTTAGTTCGCTCGGTTGTAAAGCAGGTAGAATATAAACTGGATGTAAATAGTTTACAGCAACAACCTGTTGAAGGCAATGTGAAATTGAATGAAGTAGTAAAAGCAGTTATCAAAACGGCTTCACCGGTTGTGTTTGATTCTTATGGTAGAATTAGTGAAAACGGAAATGCTGTCTTGATCGATGAAACAAGCAACAGCACTGTGGCGGCAGTTTTAATACAATAAAAACCGAAAGGTTTTTTTATGACCAAAAACCCTACTCACAGAGTAGAATAATAAAACGAAGAAACGACATGTCAAACCAACTTCATACAGCAAACGGCAAAGTGATCATTGCAGGAGCGGGGCCCGGTGATGCAGATCTCATTACTGTGAAACTGCAGCAACGTCTTGCAGAGGCAGATGTAATTATTGTTGATCGACTGGTAAATCCGGAGATCATTGATTTGTATGCACGTCCTGATGCATTGGTATTGATGACAGGTAAGCAAGGTTATCATGATGGATCTGTTGCGCAGGAAGATATTAATAAGCTGTTGGTTGGTCATGCAAAGAATGGTAAAACAGTTTTGCGTTTGAAAGGCGGAGATGTAGCTTTCTTCAGCAATGTGCTGGATGAGTTACAAAGTCTACAGGAAGCGGAAATTCCGTTTGAAATTATTCCTGGCATTACGGCTGCATCAGGTGCATCGGCTTATGCAGGTATTCCGTTAACAGCAAGAGGTTATGCCAAAGCTGTACAGTTCATCACATTTAATCCTTGCAGTTTTTACAGCCGTGAGCAATGGAAAACATGGGCGGCTTCAAATGATACATTGGTGTTTTATATGGCGGCACGTAACCTGGAAGGTTTAACAGAGTTGTTGTTGCGTCATTCTAAAAAACCAAACACTCCGCTTGCTGTGATTGAGCAGGCTACAACAAAATTTCAACAGGTCCATATAACAACAGTTAGCGATTGCGCCATCGATTTTGCTGATAAGAAGTTCAGTTCACCTTCACTGGTCATCATTGGTGATGTAGTAAAACTGCATGAACAATTCAATTGGTACAAGGCCAGCAAAGCAGGTTCTGTTTTTCACGAATTAGTGACTGTTAAATAAAGCATTTTATGATTGGCGATTTACGATTAAAGAAATTACACGAGTTTTTCGAAGACTATTCCAAAGAAGAATTGATTTGGGTGAATGGTTATTTGTCGGGGCTTGTAAGCAATGGAAAGGTGAATGGGAATGCTGATACAAATGGCCAGGATCATAAAGCAGTGTCAACAAAAAAGATCACACTCGCTTTTGGCACTGAAACAGGCAATTCAAAAAAACTTGCTACACAATTAGCTGCAGCTGGTAAAAAACATGGCGTGATCGTAAAGCTTACTGATCTTAGCCAATACCGTGTTGCTGATCTTCCAAAAGAAGAATTCTTTTTTGTAGTGATCAGTACACAGGGTGAAGGTGAACCACCGATCCCCGCCAAAAAGTTTTATGATTATATTCATGAAAATGAACTGTCTCTTCCAAATTTAAAATTCAGTGTGCTGGCATTGGGCGATACTTCTTACCCGATGTTTTGCAAAACGGGTGAAGATGTTGATGCACGCTTCAAAGCATTTGGTGCAAAAGAAGTAGTGCCTATTCAGAAATGCGATGTGGATTATGAAGAAGATGCACAAGCCTGGTTTAATAAAGTTTTACAGACAGTAGAAAATCAAACTGCAGTTGCTACGGTTGTTGCTGAACCTGCAGCTGCTGTTAAAAAACCAACAGGAAAAAAACATTACCACGGTACTATTCTTACGAATATAAATTTAAACGATCGTGGTTCAAGAAAAGCAACCTATCATATTGAAATAGGAACGGATGAACCGATTGCTTATGAACCCGGCGATACAATTGGAATTGTTCCTAACAACAGAAACGATGTTGTAGAGCGCATACTATCGCTTACTGGTATTGCTGCTGATAAAGTGATTGTAACTGCAAAATCGGAAGGAACAGTAAAAGAGTTGCTGTTGCATAATCTGAATATCTGTTACCTGTTGACTTCAACCATAAAAAAATACGCAACACTTACTCAACAGGAAATTCCTGATACAAGAATGGATCTTGTGGATCTGTTGCGTATCTATCCTGTGAAGGATGCAATCCAGTTTGAAGATGTAGTGAAAATATTAATGCCGATTGCGCCACGTTTGTATTCGGTGTCTTCTTCACCAGCAGCGCATGGTGAAAATGAAATTCATATTACTGTAGCAAAGAATGCATTTTTATCGCAGGATGAACAACGTTGGGGTTTGTGCAGTGAGTTTCTTGGTGATTTACCTGTAGGTTCGCCAATTACATTCTATGTGCACAAGGATAAAAATTTCAAATTACCCGCTGCTGATAAAGATGTGATCATGATCGGCCCCGGCACAGGTGTGGCACCTTTCCGTTCATTCTTAGCAGAAAGAGATGCAACCGGAGCAAACGGAAGAAACTGGTTCTTCTTTGGCGAGCAACATTTCACAACTGACTTTCTGTATCAAACAGAAATGCAGAATTATGTGGAGACAGGTGTGTTGACGAATATTAGTCTTGCTTTTTCAAGAGATCAGCAGGAGAAAGTATATGTGCAGCATCGAATCAAAGAAAAAGCCGCTGAGTTTTTTCAATGGATCGATGGTGGAGCATCTGTTTACATCAGCGGTACGAAAGATCCGATGAGTAAAGATGTGGAGCATACGTTGTTGCAGGTAATTGAAGAGCATGGAAAGAAAACAAGCGAAGAAGCGCATCAATACCTGGAGCAATTGAAGAAAGAAGGCAGGTATGAAAAGGATGTTTATTAAGAAGTCCTGAGCGCAGTCGAAGGACGGCATAGTCAATCGAGCGATAGTCGAGATTGACGTGGAATAAAACAACAAACAATCGAATTAAGTTATACACTGAAATGGCGGAGCAAGTAAAAAATAAAGAGAAGGTAGCATTGTCACCGGTTGAGCGGATCAAAACTGCAAGCGAAGGCTTAAGAGGAACGTTGAAAGAAAGTTTAACGAACCAACTCACTGGTGCATTGTATGAAGATGATCAATCGCTGATCAAGTTTCATGGCATGTATCAGCAGGATGATCGTGACAGGAGAGAAGAGCGGACTGCAAAGAAATTGGAATGGTTGTTTTCGTATATGATTCGTTTACGTTTGCCAGGTGGTTTCTTATCGCCTGAGCAATGGGTGGCGCTGCACGAAGTGGCAGGTGAACATTCAACAGGAACGATTAAGATCACTACTCGTCAAACAGTGCAGCTGCATGGTATTTTAAAATCGCACATCAAACCCACTATTTCTGATTTCAATATTGCCAGGCTCGATTCTATTGCAGCTTGTGGCGATATAAATCGTAACGTTACCTGCAGTGCACATCCGAACGAATCAGCAATTCATGAAGAGGTATTTGCTTTTGCTGATAAGATCAGTGTAATGGCATTGCCAAAAACAAGATCGTATTACGAAATATGGCTCGATGAAGAAAAGCTGGTCGAGAAAACAGAAGACGACCCATTATATCAAGAGCGCTACTTGCCACGTAAGTTCAAGATCGGTATTGCTATTCCGCCAAATAATGATGTGGATGTATTGACAAATGATGTTGGTCTTATTGCAGTAATTGAAAATAATAAACTCATTGGTTTCAATATTGCTGCCGGTGGTGGTTTAAGTTCTACTCATGGTAATCCAAATACGTATGCACGTTTAGCAACGGTGTTGGGATTTGTAACGGTTGAACAAACTTTGAAAGCAGTATATGAAGTGATCACTATTCAACGTGATTATGGTAATAGAAGTGATCGTAAATTGGCCCGTTTAAAATATACCATCGATCGTTTAACGGTTGAAGGATTAAAAGAAGAACTGGAAAAACGTTGTGGTTTTGAACTGGGTGAAATAAAACCTTACAGCTTCACTTCACGCAAAGATCATTATGGCTGGAAAAAGAATCACCAGGGCAAATGGTATTTCACACTGTTTGTAGAAAATGGTCGTGTGCTGGATGATGAGCAGGTGGCAATGAAAACAGCCTTGCTTGAAATTGCAAAAACCGGGAAAGCAAATTTCCGTTTTACGGGCAACCAGAATGTGATCATTGCAGATGTGCTTGAAGCAGATAAGCCAGCCATTGAAAAATTATTGAAAGAATTTAAACTGGATGAACATACTGCAAATGCAGGAGCACTTCGTAAGAATGCAATTGCCTGTGTAGCGTTCAATACATGCCCATTGGCATTGGCAGAAGCCCAGCGTTATTTGCCAACGCTTATTGATAAGATCGAGCCACTACTGTCGAAGCATGGTTTACAGGATGATGAAATTATTCTGCGTATGACCGGTTGTCCTAACGGTTGCGGACGTTCACCTGCAGCAGAGATCGGATTTGTTGGTACAGCGTATGGACAATACAATCTACATATTGGTGGTGATAGGGAAGGAGAGCGTTTGAATACAAAATATAAAGACAGTTTGAACGAAGAAGAAATACTTACAACACTTGATGAGTTGTTTGAAGTGTATTCAAAAGAACGCAACAGTGGCGAAACGTTTGGCGATTTTTCACAGCGTAAATGGATATTGAACTAAAGTGAAATTATTGCTTACTATAGCAGTGTTTTTCACTTGTATGGTTTCTCATGCACAAGATCCTGCTGCAGAAGTTTGGATGAGTGTATCGGTTCCTGTGTTCTTTGGAAAAAATGGTTCATGGCAATGGCATAACGATGCCGGCTATCGCACAAACGGGATGAGTGTACTACCTCATCAGTATTTGTTTCGTTCAGGTGTGCGTAAATATTTTAACAGTAGATGGAATGCTGCAGTTGGCGGTGCGTTGTTTTTTACACGTGCCACTTATAACAAAGAAGATGAGTTTGGTCAAGAGGACAGACTTTGGCAGGAAGTCGTCAACATTACAAAAATTGCAGAGAAGAGCAGCCTGCATACACGTTTCAGAGCGGAAGAGCGGTTTTTTAAATCGGTGGAGGATAAGGAAGCTTATGATGCAATGCGTTTCCGTTTACGTACAGCCTTTGTTCAAACAGTGAATAAGCAGTGGCAGTTCCAGGTGGCTGAAGAATATATGCAACAATTGGCCAATCATAATTTCCGCTTTAATACAAACAGGGTAACAGCGGCAGTGATTAGGAGTTGGGAAGGACAATCGCAGTTGCAAATAACATATATATTACAAACAAGAAAGAATAGTGAACAAAGCATCATAGCGCTTTCATTTCAAAAAAGCATTGGTTCAAATGGAAACAACTAATACCGTTTCGGTAAAAAATAATTTATACCCGGTTTTTTTGAAACTGGAAGAGTTGCGTGTGCTGTTGGTTGGCGCTGGAAATGTTGGTTTAGAAAAACTACATTCATTGCTTGCAAATTCTCCAAACGCAACGGTTACGATTGTTGCACCAACTGTGAAGGAAGAAGTTCGTCGCCTTGTTTGGAAACATCCTTCATGCGAAATTTTACAAAAGTCATTTGAAGATGCTGATCTTGAAAACAAGGAACTGGTTATTTTAGCAACTGATGATCGTAAACTCCATGAAGATGTTCGGGTATTGGCAAAAGCAAAAGGCTTACTGGTAAATGTTGCAGACACCCCCGATCTCTGCGATTTTTATTTGGGGAGCATTGTACAAAAAGGAAATTTAAAAGTTGCCATTTCAACAAATGGTAAATCACCAACTGCTGCAAAGCGTATTAAAGAAGTGTTGCATGATGCGTTGCCAGATGAATTAGATGAAGTAATTGAAAACCTGCACAAGGTTCGAAATAAACTTAACGGCAATTTCGAGTCTAAAGTAAAAAAGCTTAACTCTATTACAAAAGTGCTCGTGGAGAATGATCGCATCGGCACAGAAAAAAAATGGAAAAAAATTGCGACGTATTCGTTGATCGCATTTGCTTTGATGCTGGTTGGCCATTTTGTTTTTTCCTATATCCCGTTCGGACAAATTGCAACCGATACTGTAGCATGGTATAAAACATTGGATAAGAATTTTCATTGGTTAGTGCTTGCAGGTTTTCTTGCACAGCTTGTTGATGGTGCGCTAGGCATGGGTTATGGTGTAACCAGTGCAACAGTATTACTTTCGGCCGGTGTTAGCCCCGCTGCTATTAGTGGTGCGGTGCACACAGCGGAGGTTTTTTCAAGTGCTGCTTCCGGTTACAGCCATTATAAGTTTGGTAACGTAAATAAGAAACTATTTAAAGCATTGGTAATACCGGGTGTGATCGGGGCCATCTTGGGTGCTGTGTTACTTACGTGGTTAGGTAATGCAAATGCTACCTGGTTGAGAGCATTGCTTGCAACGTACACCATGTTTCTTGGTGTGAAGTTTTTGATCAACGCCTTTCGTGAGCAACGTCGTCAGAAAAAATTCAAGCATTATAGTGCATTAGCTGGCGCCGGCGGTTTTCTTGATTCATTTGGTGGTGGTGGATGGGGCCCATTGGTAACTACAACACTTATTAATAAAGGCAGAAGTCCCAAATACGTGATTGGTTCAGTGAGTTTAACTGAATTCTTTGTTACACTTGCAAGTGCCTTTACTTTCTTTACATTGTTGGGTGTAAGTCACTGGCAGATCATTGCAGCGTTAATGATCGGTGGATTTATTGCTGCTCCTATTGCTGCTAAGCTGGTGGGTAAAATGCCAAGGAAAACGGCTTACATCTTGTTAGGTATCCTTGTTATTGTCTGGAGCCTTCGCATCCTGGTAAAAGTATTCTAATAATATTTTTTACAACATCTTATTAGGTTACACAATTCTGCTTCGGCATTTGTGTAACCTTTTTGCTTTCTGTACTTGGAAAAATAAATTCTAAAATATAAGTCTATTAATTTGGTAGGATATGTATACTCTACTATTTTTGTAGGGTAAATGAATAAAATCAATTTTCTACACATTCACATGGTCATGCGATTCAACTCTGCTACACGATGTTGTATGCGGACCTGTTAATCATTTGCTCCTCCATATAAACTTTTCATTTTTTCGCTCTTGTAGCGATGTCACTTATTTATTTAAAAACTAATCATGATGGGAAAGCGTTTTCTTTTTGTTTCATTGCTAAGCGTAATTACGTTGGCTTCTTTTGGCCAAAGCACGTTAAAGGGATTAATTAAAGATGGCAAAGGACAGCCTGTTGAGGCTGCAAGTATCAAAGTAAAAGGATCTGCCACTGCAACAGTTGCTGATGGCAAAGGACATTTTACTATTCCTGCACCTAAAGAGTTACCATTTACACTACTTATTTCTTCAGCAGGATATTACCCTAGCGAAGTGCCGGTTACTGAATTAAAAGATTCAGTGCTGAACATTGTATTAATTGACAACAACCAGTTATCAGAAGTTGTGATTACTTCACGCAGAAGAATAGAAACAGCACAAAATGTTCCTATTGCTATATCTGTAATTGGCGGCTCACAGGTGGAAAATGCGGGTGCGTTTAATGTAAATCGTTTAAAGGAATTGATACCAAGTGTACAACTCTATACATCAAACCCACGTAATACCGGTATCAATATTCGTGGCTTGGGTTCTCCATTTGGTCTTACAAATGATGGTCTCGATCCGGGTGTAGGTTTTTATGTGGATGGCGTTTACTTTGCCCGCCCTGCAGCTGCTACACTTGATTTTATTGATATTGAACAGATAGAAGTATTGCGTGGTCCGCAAGGAACATTGTTTGGTAAGAATACCACTTCAGGTGCATTCAACATCACTACCCGTAAACCAAGTTTTAATCCTGGTGCTAATTTTGAAGTGAGCTATGGTAACTATGGATATATACAAGCGAAGAGTTCAGTTACGGGCGCTTTAACAAAGAAAATTGCAGGTCGTCTTTCTTTTTCAGGTACGCAACGTAATGGATTAATTGAAAATGTAAAAACAGGAAAGTACACGAACGATATCAATAACCTGGGCTTTCGTGGACAGTTATTGTTCAAGCCAACCACCAACACATCAATTACAGTTGCCGGTGATTTATCACGCCAGACTCCTGATGGTTATGCGCAGGTAGTAGCAGGTGTGGTGCAAACAAAGCGTGCGGCATATCGTCAATTCAATGCCATCATCGCTGATCTTAATTACACATTGCCAAGTTCAAATGCCTTTGATCGTAAAATTGATCATGATGTTCCCTGGAATTCAGGAAATGATTTAGGTGGCGCATCATTAAATATTGAACAAAAAATTGGCGCAGGTACACTTACTGCTACCACTGCATGGCGTTACTGGAATTGGGATCCTTCAAATGATAGAGATTTTACAGGATTGCAAGCATTGGCAAAATCGCAGAACCCTGCTAAACATCAAAACTGGTCGCAGGAAGTTCGCTATGCCGGACAAATATCTCCACGCTTAAGTGGTGTTATCGGTTTATTCTACATCGACCAGGAAGTGAAGATCAATGGTACTGAAGAATCCGGCTCAGCACAATGGCGTTTCTCACAAAGCTCAACAAGTAATCTCTGGCAAACACCGGGTTTGTTCGAAGGTTTTGGAATTAATACCAAGGCTTCTATCAAATCTCAAAGCGCTGCGGTATTTACAAACATTGATTGGGAAGTGGCTGAAGGATTTCACATCCTGCCAGGTTTGCGTTATAACTACGATAAGAAAGATGTTGTTTACAATCGTATAGCATATGGTGGATTAGATACGGCAACTTATAATGGCACTACAGCACAAAAAACTACATTGCAAGGTTTTAAAAATGGCGTGTATACCAGCCAGGCATATGTTGCTAATGCTGATGAAAATAATCTTACTTATCAACTTACACTTTCTTACAGGGCCAATAAACATATCAATGCATTTGCAACATACTCTACAAGTTTTAAACCAGTTGGTGTAAATGTTGCCGGTTTGCCAACTGTTAATGGAGCTGCTGCAACTGATCTTGCAGTAATTAAACCGGAAGATGTGCGCCATTTTGAATTAGGTGTTAAAACAAATCCTACTGACAATTTTATTTTCAACGCTGTTTTTCATAACACGAACATTAAAAATTATCAAACCAACGTACAATCTGCAGAGTTAGGCGTTAACCGTGGTTACATTGCCAATGCAGAAGAGGTAAATGTGAAAGGTGTTGAAGTTGACGCAAACTATCGTGTAAATACCAATTTTTTATTCTATGGTGCTTTGGCATATACTGATGCCCGTTATGTAAAGTTTACAAATGCTCCGTTGCCTCTTGAAGAAACAGGGTTGACTGAAAACGGTGTGCAGAAAGCTTTTAAAGATATTTCAGGTGGCGTACTACCAGGCATTTCAAAATGGTCGGGTTCATTAGGTGGTGAGTTTACTACGCCGGCCACCTTTTTAAACAAACCTTCGAAATTCTTTGTGGCGTTGGAAAGTTTTTATCGCTCATCTTTTTCTTCGAGTCCCTCACCTTCAGCGTACCTGAACATCAATGGCTATACTCTTGTTAACGGCCGACTTGGTTTCCGTGCAGTTAATACAGGGTTTTCCGCTTTCGTTTGGGGTAGAAATATTTTTAATAAAAATTATTACGAGCAACTTTTACCTGCTGGTGGTAACGCAGGACAATATGGAGCTGTTCTTGGAGACCAGGCCACGTATGGTATAACCTTACGTTACTCTCTCTAAGAAATTTATAAAAACAGGTTTTTGAATTAAGTTTTCCCTAAGCAAGCAATCGTAAAGAAAGCCAAGGCATCCCGATTCTTCGGGATGCATTTTTACAAAGCTGTATGGCCGAGTGGATAGGTAAAAGTCTGCAAAACTTTTTACGTCGGTTCGAATCCGACTGCAGCGTCAACTGAAACTGAATGAAGATGAAACGTATATATTATCTGCTGGGTTTGCTGTTATTGAGTCAGTCGAACTTGGCACAATCAAAAATCACAAGTGATGTTCAACAGGTATGGGCTGGTTATTTTAATCAAACACGTTTGTCTCATAGATGGGGTTTATGGGCAGATGTGCACCTGCGTACAAAAGATAATTTTTTCGATAGCCTGTCTCAAGGCATAGTTCGTGTTGGGTTAACGTACTATTTAAACAATGATACAAAGCTTACTGCCGGTTATGCATTTATCAATCATTTTCCAACTGATAATCACAAAAATATTTCGCAACCGGAACATCGGCCATGGCAGCAGTTTCAATGGCATACCAAATATCAAAAGGTAAAATTGATGCAATGGTTCAGGTTAGAGGAACGTTTTCGAAGAAAAATCAAAGATGTAAGCAATCTTGCTGATGGATATAATTTCAACTTCAGAGCACGATATAATATTCTTTCGCAGTTTGCTTTAAATAAGCAGCCTTTCAAGCCCGGAAGTTTTTCATTTGTTCTTTCGAATGAAATCTTTGTAAATTTTGGTAAGGAGATTATTTATAACACTTACGATCAAAACAGGTTCTTTGCTGGTTTTCATTATCATGTTAACAAACATGACAATATTCAATTCGGATATATGAATGTTTATCAACAACTGGCTGCAGGTAATCGTTACAGGAGCATCCATGCGGCCCGTGTTTTTTATTTTCATCAACTTGATTTAAGAAAAAAGAATAGTCATGAAATAAGCCATAAAAATTAACGAGCAATTTGCCCGCCAGCGATCTTAATTTTTATGCCGAATAACATGTGGCTAAACCCAATAATAATTAACACATGAATAAAATTTATCTCAGCGATTCAGGTCCAAAAGTATCTCCTGCTATTTACGGTTTTTATCGTTGGATTGAAAAGGATGTAACAACTCACAATGTGGAGTGTATTGTTCAACTTGCACTGGAACTAGGTATCAATACATTTGATCATGCAGATATTTATGGAGGTTACCAGGCCGAAAAAGTATTTGGGCAGGTGATCAAAGATTCAACTGTTAAACGGGAAGATATTGTGATCTTCAGCAAATGTGGCTATAACCTGCCGCATGCTTCAAAGCCCGGAATCAGGGTTGCGCATCATAATACCTCAAGTAAACACATCCTTGCGAGCGTTGACCAATCATTGACAAATTTGCAAACAGATTATATCGATGTTTTTCTTTTAAATGGTCTTGATCCCCTGTCGGACCTGGAAGAGACCGCCCTTACACTTCGACGATTAAAAGATGCAGGCAAGATCAAAAACATTGGTGTGGTTAATTTTTCTGTATTTCAGCATCAATTGTTGAGCTCGTATTTGCATGTGCCCATTGTTACTAATCATATCGAATTGAATTTGCTTAATACGGCTGCATTTGATAATGGTCAGATCGATTACATCAAACAAAAGTATATACGACCACTGGCAACAGCACCTTTGGCAGAAGGTAAAATTGCGGAAAGTACAGAGCGGACACCGTTGCGTGTGAGAGGAAAACTGGAAGAGCTCTCTGTAAAATATAATGTGCATTTTGAATCAATAGCTATTGCATGGTTAACAAAGCTGGGTGCTTTGCCATTGATCGGTTCAAGTGATGAACAACGAATCAAAAATATTGTGAAAGGGTTTGACATTGATCTGGATCACCAGGATTGGTATGAATTGTATGAAGCATCGAAAGAATAAAACTTTATTGTATGCAAGTAAAAAGATTAATGTTTACCACATTTACAGTTTTGCTTATGATTTTTTCTTCAGCTGAAATAGTGAATTTTTTGCCGGCAATTCTAAAAGGAAAAGTTGTGGACAACCGCACGGGTAAACCAGTTGCAGCAGTTCATATTTTTATTTCAAAGGGTGAAGAGGAAGTTTTCAGCAATGGCAAAGGTGAATTTGTTTTAAAGACCTGGCATCATTTGCCAGTAACAATTACTGTTGAACACAAGGATTATAAACAGCAAACTATTCGCATAGCAAGCGAAACAAATCAGCCAACTATTTTTCTAACACCAATTCATTAATCAGGTAGTAATGCATTTAAATTTCCTGGCATTTGCTGTACCATTGTTTACGGGGCTAATGTTGTTGGAATATTATGTAAGTACAAAGAAAAGCAAACAACATTATTTTTCATTCGATGAAGCCGTTGCTAACATTAATGTAGGAATTGCTGAACGACTCTCCGATCTTTTTACTACTGGGTTGTTCTATTATTTCTTTGCATGGGTATATCAAAACTTTGCATTGTTTGATGTAAAGGCAAATGCAATTACTTGGATATTACTTTTTTTGCTTACCGACTTTATGTGGTATTGGTATCACCGTTTTGGCCATGAAGTAAATTTATTCTGGAGTGTGCATGTGGTGCATCATCAAAGCGATAATTTTAATTATACAGTATCGGCACGCATAACTGTATTTCAATCGGCAGCACGTTGTTTGTTTTGGGCCGTGTTGCCATTGTTTGGCTTTCCGCCGGAAATGATCACAACTTTACTATTGATTCATGGCGCTTATCCCTTCTTTACACATACACAACTGATCGGCAAACTGGGCTGGGTTGAATACTTGTTTGTTACACCATCACATCATCGTGTGCATCATAGTTCCAATCCGCAATACCTCGACAAAAACTATGGTGATGTACTCATCATCTGGGATAAACTTTTCGGCACATTTGCAAAAGAAGAAGAGCAACCGGTTTATGGTTTAACCAAGCCTTTAAACAGCCATAGTTTTTTGTGGCAGCATTTTCATTTCATCATGGAAATAGTGGTTTCGTTTAAACGTTCTACGACATTGAAAGGAAAATGGAGAAGCATTTTTGGTAAGCCTGATGATATCGACCCAAGAATCAGATCAGGGCTTGAAAGAAAATTCTCACGAAAAGAGTATGATCTCTCACAAACAAAAGCATTGCGGAATTACATCAAACTGCAAACTGTAGTATCGTTATTATTGTTGTTCCTCGTAATATTATTTGAACATTATATAGGAATAGCTCAATTAACAACAGCGGCTTTTTTCATTATCCTCAGCGTTATTACAACCGGCGCCATGCTGGAGCAGCGTCGCTGGATCGTTTATCTTGAATTCTGCAGGCTTGGGTTGTTGGGCATTTTCGTTTATCTCTGCTATCCATCGTACAGCATCAGTGCAATTATCTTATTAATGCTTGGAGGTTTGCTGTTGTTTTGCAAAACGCTTAGTGAACGTTACAATAGCTATCTCTATGCTTCCATTCGTTCGTAAAAAAATAGCAAAACCAATGCGCAGAATGGCATCTTTCTGAGGCGCAAAAAACGCTTTCCCCGTAACTTCGCAACTCATTCAGACGAACAATAAAGATATGAGTAAACGACATCCACAAACGGACGCCATCCGTTTACAAATGAACCGTACCAACGAAAAAGAACACAGTACTCCTTTGTTTTTAACCAGCAGTTTTGTGTATGATAGCGCAGAAGATATGGCTGCTGCTTTTTCCGATGATAGTCTTGATGTAAATATCTATTCCCGTTTTTCAAATCCAACAGTTGATGAATTTATTGATAAGATAGCAGCGTTGGAAGGAGCAGAAGCTGGTATTGCAACGGGCACCGGTATGGCTGCGGTGTTTTCAACGTTTATGACTTTTTTAACCAAAGGCGATCACATCATTTCTGCATCAGCAGTTTTTGGTTCAACGCATACGATACTTACAAAATATTTACCGAAGTGGGGTTTTGAATCGAGCTACTTCGATATGAACAAACCCGAAACAATTGAAGCGTTAATAAAACCTAACACGAAGTTGTTGTATGTTGAAACGCCGTCAAACCCCGGCCTTGATATCATTGATCTGGAATATGTAGCTGCAATTTGTAAAAAGCATAATATCCTTTTCATTGTTGACAACTGCTTTGCAACACCAGCCGTTCAGCAACCGCTTAAGTTTGGTGCTGATCTGGTTTTGCATTCAGCAACAAAATTTATTGATGGCCAGGGAAGAGTGTTAGGTGGAGTAGTGGTAGGAAGAAAAGAATTGGTACATGAAATGTATTTGTTTGTTCGTAACACGGGTCCTTCATTGAGTCCTTTCAATGCATGGGTGTTAACCAAGAGCTTGGAAACACTGTTTATACGCATGGATAAACATGCTGATAATGCATTGAAACTTGCACAACGTTTAGAAGGAAATGCAAAACTGAACTCCGTAAAATATCCTTTTCTTACTTCGCATCCGCAATATGAAATTGCAAAGAAGCAAATGACTAACGGTGGTGGTATTGTAACATTTGAATTGAAAGGTGGAATTGAAAGCGGTCGCAAGTTTCTAAATGCCTTGGAGATGCTGTCCATGACGAATAATCTTGGCGACAGCAGAAGCATTGCATCGCACCCTGCATCCACAACGCATTCAAAATTATCGGTTGATGAAAAGAAAGCTGTAGGTATTACAGATGGACTGGTGCGTATATCTGTTGGTCTGGAACACATCGACGATATAATTGCAGACATTGAACAAGCATTGGAAAAATGCTGATAGCATATAGCATAAGATTATACGAAAAGAGGCACGCATTGCGTGCCTCTTTTCGTATAACATACATGAGTTAAATCTTGCTTAAATAAAAAGCCCCGCCACCTAAAGGACGGGACCGTTATTACCTGATAAAACCAAAACATTCTTTAGCGTGTGGGCATATTTTCATTACCACCTTTAACTTTTTTCAGTAGTAAAATATAACCGCAACACTCTTTATTCTTTTTATTTACCTGAACAGGTTTTATCATATGCCATTCGCTAATCTTAGGCATATAACCATAGCTGATAATGTTACCATCCAGTTCAGGTTTTAATTTTTTGTAGAAGACTTGTTTCTCATCATAATCATACATACGCACTTCCTGGATCTTACTGCTTGGGTCGCCAATAAAAACAATATGATACCATGCACCTTGAGTCATTGGAACAATTACCGGCATTTCAAATTCACTTTCCATGGTCATGCTGGCTTCTTTCAACACCATGAAGCCAAATTGTTCAAATGATTTTTTTAAACTATCTACCTGCTGACTGATTGATTGATTGGTACAACTGCGTTGCCGGATGACATCCTGTGCGGAAGAGGAAAAGCACATTAATGCAAATGCGCAGATGAAAAGAAAGTTTTTCATACTAGTACGGATTGTAGGGTTTTAATGCTGTTTTTCAGCAGGATTTGGTACGATTTACAGTACAAGATACTGCTAATATTATGATATTGGATCGTTTTCAATGCTATGTTTTACTACTACGTAGTTTCCCTTAAAATTGTTTATGATTTTTACCTGCTGAATATACCAATAATTATGCCTCGATATACTCACGACCCCTTGTAGGTATAAAAAGAATTCGCCTGGGCTGTGCAAGTAAGAACCAGATCATTGATGCAAACATGAGCCGGAAGGTTGGCAGCATAAAAAATTACATCAGCCACATCACTAGCTGAAAGAGCTGTATATCCTGCATAAACAGCCGCTGCTTTTTGTTCATCACCTTTAAAACGAATCATAGAGAATTCAGTTTCAGCAGCTCCGGGATGTATAGCCGTTACTTTTATTTTATGTTTTAACAAATCAATACGCATTCCTTTGCTGACGCTATCAACGGCAGCTTTGCTTGCGCAGTAAACATTGCCATTTTCATAAGCTTCTTTACCGGCGGTTGAACCGAGATTGATGATATGACCTTGTTGTTGTTTGATCATAAAAGGAATTACAGCACGGCTGACATATAACAATCCTTTAAGGTTTGTGTCGATCATGATTTCCCAATCGTTCATATCTGCCACATCAAAATGATCACGACCAAGTGCTAGCCCGGCGTTGTTCACCAATACGTCAATGTTTTGCCAATTTTCAGGCAAACTATTCACTGCTGTAAATACTTCATCTTTCTGTTGCACATCAAAAGGCAATAGAAAAATTTCTACTGAATATTGTTTTTCTAATTGTGTTTTGATTTCCTGCAAGCGATCGAGCCTGCGGCCATTTAAAATAATATTCCAGTTATTGGTAGCAAAAATTTCGGCGCAGGCTTTACCAAAACCTGAAGTGGCACCAGTGATAAAAACAAGTTTACTCATGCCATGAATGTACAGAGAAACTGAATTAAGCGAGCGGAGAGGAATTGATTTTTTAAAGCTTAATATCTTCAATTGTGCGGTGCTGCCTGCTCCGTTCAGCTGCAAAAGCCATAAGATGACTTTCAACTGAAACTTCAATAGAAGAACTCAGCAGATCTTTATTCTGTTGATAAACAGCCTGCACCCAATCTCTCACAAGGCGATGATCGCCGCCGCCATGTGCATCTGTTTTCAAACTCCAGGAAGTTTGTTTGCGGGTTTTAAAATCGGTAAGCACAAAACTTTCCATATCACCAATGATATCACCCTTTGATCCCATGATCCTTGTCTTTCTTCCTTCGTACGAAACATGCGCTTCCATTGAAAATGCTGCAGTGGTTCCATTTTCAAACAACATATTTACCGTAAGATGATCGGGCTGATCATTATCCATCCTGTAAACACAACGGCCATAGTTACCTGTTTTCAATTGCTCCAAAATAAAAGGGCCTTGTTCTTCTTCATCTTCAGGCAAGTCAAAAACATAGGTACGTTTTCGATCACGATAATAGATCTGTAAAGCTGAATAAGCACAACTTCCTTCCACTTTACAACCATCTGTACAACGTTCAGTACTTCCCTCGGGTGCATTGGCATTTTTGAACCATCGAAGATTACCGAAACAATGCACATCATGCACCGGACTGTTTACCAGCCAACGAATAATATCGGTATCGTGGGATGATTTGGCGAGAATGATAGGAGCGGCCATTTTACTGTTGCGCCATTTGCCACGCACATATGAGTGACTCATGTGCACATGTTCAATAGGTTCCATGTGTTGTACGCTGATGATCTCACCAATCAATCCTGCATTAATCACTTCTTTTAATTCACGAAAATAAGGGGAGTAACGCAGCACATGACAAACGGTTACAATTCGTCCTGTTTCTCTTGCTCTTTTTAAAATAAGCCTGCATTCTTCTTCTGTTGGTGCAATTGGTTTCTCCAGTAGAATATCATAGCCTGCATCTAATGCTGCGAGGCAAGGTGCAGTATGTAATTGATCTGGTGTGGCAATGATCACTGCATCGGCCACTTTCTCTTTTAGAAATACTTCTTTCCAGTCTTTGTAACAACGATCGGGTGCAATATTGTGATTGCGTGCTGTACGTTTTCTCCGTTCAGGATTATTATCTGCTACTGCAACAATTTGTAATTCATCCGGATGTTGTGTTGCATAATCGGCATAGATAGTACCACGATGACCGGCACCGATGAGAACGGCCGTTACCGGCTTTTCAATTTTGCAATGATTGGGATTATAGAATACATCATCGTGCAGACCGAGCAGACTCGCTACTTCTTTCCAGCCAAGGGTGGCTATATTGGTAAGCGATTCAACATGACGTAAAAACTTGCGTGAAGCAATAAACTGGCGTAGCGACATAGTTTAACAATTCGTCTTTAATAATTGGTGCCTTTCTCACAACAACAGTTCATCGGTTACGATACCTTAAAGTTAAAACAAGAATTTATTCTACAACCAATACAATGATAATATCCATCACATTTGTTTGAGTGGCCCCGGTTTTTAGTAAACCATTCACTTTTTCAAAAAAATGATACGCATCGTTGTTCTTTATGGCATCATTGATTGATAGTTGCTGTAGTTCTGCATTCTTTCGCAACGCATCGTCGGCAAAAGCACCTGCTGCATCAGTAGGGCCATCAGTGCCATCTGTTCCGGCTGCCAGCAAGGTCATATTTAGTTTGCCAGCTAAATGCTGTAATGCACAAAGAGCAAGATGCTGATTGCGGCCACCTTTACCATTACCGGTAACAGTAACAGAGGTTTCACCACCGAAAAGAAAACAGGTGAGTTTGTTTGAATAATGTTGTTTTACTTTCTGTAAGATCATTTGTGCAGATTCGGCAGTTTCACCAGTCAGCAGTTCATCATGCACGACCACACTGTAACCCAATTCTTCGGCTTTTTGTTTTGCTCCCGTAAGGCATGTGTTGTTACTGCCAATGATAATATTCTTCACATTGTTTAATAACGAATCGCCTGGCTTAACGCTATCTGCTATTTCTCCATTTATTCCCTTTTGTAAATGCTGAACAATAGATGGAGGTAGTTGCTGTTGAAGATGATATTTGTTGATGATTTTCATTGCATCCAAAAATGTTGTAGCGTCGGCGCTTGTTGGTCCGCTGGCAATGTCGTGGATTGTATCCCCAGGCACATCAGAAATACTCAGAGTGAACCAGCGTGCATGTGGAGCATATCGTAATAATTGTCCGCCTTTAATTGCTGATAAATGCCTGCGTACACAATTCATTTCGCTGATGTTGGCACCACTTTTCAGCAACAGGTCAAAACTGTGTTGCATTTCTTTTAGTGTGATTCCTTCCGGTACATCGGCCCAGAGTGAGGAAGCGCCACCACTTAGCAGGCAGATGATCAGATCGTCGGATGTTGTTTGCTTCAATAGTTCAATGGTTTGCTCTACAGCATATACACTTTGTTCATCGGGCACAGGGTGTGCGGCTTCAATGGATTTAATTTTTTGCAGCGGTAAAGCATGTTCATATTTTGTTGTGATGATCCCTGCTTTTACATAGTTGGCAAGAATAGTTTCAACTGACTGTGCCATGGCAGCGGCTGCTTTGCCTGCACCAATAACAATAATTGAATTTGGTTGAATAGTCAATTGCTCGTTATTGATACGAATGCCATTTTCATTTGCAGATAAAAACTGTTGCAGCAGCACAGATGGTTGCACTGCCGCTACTGCTGCACGATAAATTGTTTCTGCATGAGCTCTGTACTGCATGATAGAATAAACTTACATAATGATTGTTGAAAACATGATGCGATATGCATCATTAATGCCGAGTAGTGAAACAGATATCATGCCTGCTTTTGATCAGGCTTGCAGTAATTTTTCAGCTGCTTTTCTTCTTCAGCTTTTTTGCCAGCTCAATAGAATGCTTCAGTGAGTTGTTGTTGTTCCAATCGCTGTGCGAAATGATGATGACGTTTGGTTGCGGACATTTTTTCTGCACATTTTTCAGTGTGGAATAGTAGGCCGTCTTATTTGCATCGCCCAGGAAACCCAGGTTTTCAGCATCGACACCTTTTATTAAACAACCGCCGTATAATATTTTTTCTTTCTTGAACCAGATGATGATGTTATCGCTTGTGTGTCCTTCTCCGGGATAATAGGTTTCAAAACTATATTGCTCAATATTGAATACCGTATCCTTTGCCATTAAAAACTCAGCCCTTTTTTTATTATTCTTTTTGCTTAACTCATGGGTAAGGGCAGTGGTGTAAGTTTTTATTCCCTGTTGTTTGTAATATTCAAGGCCTTCCGTTCTGTCACTATGCCAATGTGTGGCAATGCATAATACAACCGGTTTATTGTGTTTGAATTTTATACTATCAAGTAACGGTTGAAATTGTGTGGTATCCCATGGTGTGTCAAACAAAACAACACCACTATTGGTAACGAGGTACATGCCGTTGGCAGGCACCCGGCTGTTTTCATAACTGTTGTAAGTAGTATAAATATAAAAGTCGCCTGATAAGGGGGTGATGTCGAGTTTTGCTTTTGCTGTTTGGGCAAAGATGTGTGTGAGAGAAAAGAGGAAAGAGGTGATTAGTATAATGAATCTCATGATATTTTCTGTGAGTTAAATTGATTGAACAACCAGACGTTTACTTCAAGCATGATTTTAACATAAGTAGCCTTTAATCAATCTTCGTATTCATAATCTTTTATCCATTCGTCAAAATGTGCCTTTGTTACAAGTTGCCCTCGAGCGGAATTATTATCAAAATAAATATTCTCAGTTTTTGACATAGCAAACTGGGCACTTTCGATGCAAACATTTTCAAAATGGACGTTTGTTAAATCAGCTTCTCTGAAATCACACGTCTTGATGCCTCCATTTATGAATTTTGCGTTTCTCAAATTTGCTTTTTTTGAAACTTATGTACAACGAACAGTTTTCAAAAATTATATCTTCAAGATTTTGCCCTTCAAAGCTTTCGTTCTCCATATTCAAATCCTGAAAATAACGTTGTCCTTGTCGATATTGTTGAATAATGTATGGAACTAAATTTGTCTTATTCATAAAGTACCAGTAAATGTTTACGAATTAAATTCTCATCGTATCAAAATCACCGTTCCCTTCTTACTGATCGTTCTTCCTAAATAATCAGTACCACTCACCATCCACACATAAGCACCGGGATCTTGCTGGATGCTTTTGAACGTGCCGTCCCATCCTTCTTTGGTTTTGTTAGTAGCAAAAATTTCCTGTCCCCAACGGTTAAACACACGGAAATAATGAAACTGTGCAATGCCAATGGGTAAAGGTGTTAATACATCGTTGAGATTATTTCCATTAGGTGTAAAACCGGTAGGTACTAAAATGTCGGGTGAAATTTTAAAGATGCGCACATTAATCGTATCATAGGCGAAACATCCTTCGGGTGTTTCTGCACGCATGATATAACTGAAGTTTTCTCTTGATGCATCAAACAATGCCAATGGGTTTTGTATAAATGCATCATTTAAATAATCAGGTGGCGCCCATGTATAAATAGTACCACCACTTCCACTCAACTGTAATGGCTGACCGACAACCACGGCTGTATCGTTTCCTGCAAATGCCTGTACTGGCGGGATCACTGTTACACGCACCGTATCATACACTGGCTTGGGACAACCAAGACTTGATGTGCCTCTCACAATATAATTTGTTGTGCTCAATGGGAAAGCAGTTGTAACAGCATTGGTGGGTGAACCCAATGTTGATGCCGGTGACCATAACCAATTCTCTGCATCGCCTACAGCAGTAAGTGTTAATGTATCATTGTAACAAATGGCATCATCGGGCCCGGCATTTACAAGCGGATAGGGAACAGTATTTACAGTTACAGTTCTTGTTTGATTACACTTACCAATCGTTGATACCACTGTAAATATTGTTGAGGGTGCTGTTGGTGTTGCAACTGCATCACGCACATTTGGATTGACAAATAAATTGGGCGGACTCCATGCATATTGCAATCCATCGGTACTTGGTTTCAATACCACCGAATCGCCACGACAGATTGTGGTATCGTTTGGCGCACGCAGTGTTACAAAATCAACTACGTTCACCAACACAGAGTCGGTATTAAAGCAACCCGGCGCCAATGTTACCGTCACATAATATTTCGTCGGCACATCGGGGCTAACCAATGGGTTAGCTACATTTTGATTATTGATATTGTATGCAGGGCTCCATTGAAATGTTCCTTGCCCGATTGCATTTAACCGCAATGTGTCAATTGAACAGATCAATGTGTCATTCGTTAATTGAAGTGTAGGCTTATCGGTTATATTGATGGGCTTTGTGATCGTATCTAAACATCCTTTTGTACTACCAGCGATGAGTTGAACATTATACGTTCCGTTTAAGGGATAAGTGTATTGCGGGTTTCGCAACAGTGATGTATCTGCCAGCGTTCCAGTGTTTCCGAAATTCCATTTCCAGGAGTTGGTTGAACCATAAACCGAAGTTGTGTTATCAGTAAATTGTATCGGTACATTTTTACAACCATCATATGAATTAAAATCGGGGAAGAAACCGGGATACACGTAAATATCCGAATACGATGTGTCAGTACAAATTTCACCACGATTAACAATTAGCATTACCTTATAAATGCCGGTGTCCGCATAAGTAAATGTGGGAAGGCTTTGTGTTGATGTATCGGTTGTTGCAGTTGTTACCCCAAAATCCCAAAACCAGTTTTTGATCTCTGCACTTGGTGTAAGATTTTGAAATGTTTGTGTGAAGCCATCGCAGGTACGATTCTCTAATGGTAATTCAGAATCAGCAAAATCACAATCAGAAATACGAATAGTAAAATCTTTACGATGTACTGAAATAGGAACACCTCTTCGCCATTCTGTTACGCAAACATTCACCACGAAAAAGGAAGCGCCACTCGGATTTATAACGCCTGATGGCGCAACACCTGATATAACACCGGTTACAGGATCAATAGTAACCTTTGAACCAAGAGGGGATTCTCCACTAAATCCCCCGGTGTAATTAACAGGCTGATAAGGAGGCGGTAATGGTTTACGATTGGTGGAGTTAGGAAGTCCGTCCGTATCGTAAGCGTCGCAGAAACTGTAACTTAATGAATCGCCACGATCAGGATCAGTTGCACTGAAGGGTAATACAAATCGTTTGTTGCGACAAACCAGTGCAGTGTCTTTTGTATCGAACACCGGGCTTGAGTTTGTTTCGCTACCTAACAACGCAGTGCCGGGGATGTTGGCAACATAAGTTGAACCTGTGGTTGATCCACTCACATTTGATAAACCATTAATGCGGCAACATGTTTCAAATGCAATAGTATAACCTTGTGCACTGTTAGGTAATTCTACAGTGGTGGAAAATAATCCTACTTCATAACACACAGGAGGTGCATTGATGATACATGAAAAAGGATTTTGCAAACTGAGTGTTCTGAAATCAGTACGGTTCACAGATACACTGTCGATATAAGCTGCGTTTGTACCTCGGTGAAAAACACCCAGCGTAACCACCGAAGGTAATGGCGCAATTTGCGCACCCCCTGTATTGTTTAAAGGGTTACAATCACGAAACAAACGAAGTGTTACACGAAAGATGCTACCGCCATTTGGTCCGGGACCTACATAAGCATAATACATTTCACCACCAGAAATATGGCCGGCATAAGTTTCCTGCAAAAACAATAGGATAGATACAATCAGTAAAATTCGTTTCATTTGGTAGTGGCAGTTACAGTAGTTAAATCATTTACTGTTGTACAAAATTCTCTGATGGTAGTGTTAAGTTCTTTTGTTGCTTCGAGCATACCCATATGTGCAATACCGGGAACAAGTTTTGCCATGCATACAGTTGGTAAAGCAGTTTGTGCCAATGCATCAGCAGGGCTTACTGCTTTATCTTCTTCACCAATAAAAAACAAAACAGGTACTGTTGTTTTTTGCAGAATATGTGAACGGTCAGGCCTGTTGATCATAGCCGTGTAATAAGCTATTAACGCTTCGGCTGTAAATTGATTGCCCTGTTCGATCAGTTCTTCAACCTGGTCTTTATGTTCGGTATTGAAGATTTTTGAAAATAAATTAGGAATGGTGGTTTGCATAAACTCAGCCGCACTATGCTCTTTAATAAAGCTGATGGATTTTTGTCGTGCTGCTTTCTTTTCTTCATTATCTGCATAAGCTGTTGAATGAATCAAACCAAATGCTGATAAACGTTCGGGATATAATTCTGCGAAAGCCAATGTTACATATCCACCCATTGAATGCCCGAGCATAATGCATTGATTGATTTTTTCTTCATCGATCATTTGCTTGATCACTTCCGCCATCGATTCCACTGACAATTCATTAGTGCCAATTTTTGATTCGCCTGTACCAGGAAGATCGGGAATGTAAAAACGAAAAGCATTTTGCAGAAAATCGATCTGGTGTTTCCAGATGCGACTGTCTTCGCCAAATCCATGGATCAATATGATCGGCTGATTGCCTTTTCCTGTTATGAAGTATGATAGCGTATGGTCAGCTTCCAGCCTCTTTTGTTGCATGCGGGTAAATTACAAAAAATAACAGGCTGGCAAAACCAGACTTTGACAATTGGCCGAATTTTACCAGATGTTTTACAACTTCTTCCGTTGTTTGGCAGCGATGGTTAGATAAATGGCGAAAAGCAACAGAATGCCGGTTAAGATGAGTGCAAGTTTGCTTAGTATATCGCCGTAACGCACAAAAAATGTTTGTTTATCATTAACAGGGATATGCATTTTGGTAGATGCGGGTGTCCACCATGGTTGTGGTTGAAAAACTTCACCCGATGGATCAATAAAACAACTGATACCTGTGTTGGCACTACGCAATACCCATTTCCTGGTTTCGATAGCACGCAATTTTCCATAAAGCATATGATGTTTATAGCCGGGAGTGTTTCCCCACCATCCATCATTGGTGATCACCGCAATAATGTTTGCACCACTACGCACAAATTTACTCATGTATTCGCCATAAATACTTTCGTAACAAATAGCGGGTGCAATAACATAACCGTTGGTGGTTTTGATGGGTGTGCGTTCATCTTGTTTAGCATACCCACCTGCTGTGCCGCCAAATTCTTCAAACACGGGAGCTAGAAATTTGAGAAAGCCGGGTAATGTTTCCACACCGGGTACCAGCATTGATTTATGGTAAAATTGATTGGGACCGGTACTATCAAACAACGCACTTCCATTATACACTTCGTAAAAATTTGAAGTGCCATCAATAGGTCTTGCATCGTTTGAAACACGTTCGTTGAATACACGATAACTTTCGATGCCCGTAAATAAATTCAGTTTTGGGTGACGTTTTAAAAAAGCAAATAATGGATTAAGGAAGAAATTTTGTTTTAACGAAATTTCTTCAAAACCATTGCCGGTATACAAAGCTGTTTCAGGCCACACGAGTAATGTGGTGTTGCTATCGATCTGCTGTTCACTTAAACGAATGAGTTGTTGCAGCTGTGCTTCAAAGGTTCCGGTTGATAATTTTTCGTAAGGATCAATATTAGGTTGAACTATCACGATGTTGGAAGAGGTTTGATTTGTGATGTCGACTTTATGATCTTGCTTGCTGCTCATCAGCATTGATATGATGATGGGCATTGCAAGCACCGCTGAAACAATTAGAAGCGATGACATGCGTATTTCGTACTTCTTACCTCGAATTTCATTGTTCTTAGGAACATCAAACAACAATCGATACAACAATACATTCACGAGCAACACCCACAAACTTCCACCACTTGTCCCTGTGTATTCATACCATTGAATCCACCCGGTGCGTCCTGCAAATAAGTTGCCCAGTGTAAGCCAGGGCCAGCTCAATCCCCAATCCTGTAAGTGCAGGTATTCAAAACTCATCCAGAAAAGAATAAAAGAAACATAGCCGATGAGTGAACCGAAACGTCTTTTCATTGTGCGGAATGCTGCTAATGGAATACACATCAGCAAACTGTTGACGATGATGGCTAACCATGCACCTAACATATCGGCATTCCATATCCACCAGGTGGTGCTGATGTTCCAGGTGAAGAGAGCAAGATAGATTAACCCGAAAAATTTCAAACCGCTCAGATCCTTTTGCTCAATGATGAATAAAGGAATGAAGGCAAAAAAGATGGCAACGGTGATGTTGACCATTGGCCATGCGATAAAGAACAGTAATCCGGAGAGGAGCGATAGTAAAACGGGTTGATACTTTTTCAAGTAAATGGTTTTTGTAAAAATAGGAATGCCCGGCAAGATTGTCGGGCATTCATCAATTAAGAATTTAATTCTTTTATATTTCTTAACGGGTCTGACGGCCAAAGGCCGTACCGATCAATGTTATCTCGAGTAGTTCGGGCTTTCTTTTGTAATGATCACATCATGTGCATGGCTTTCTTTCATACCTGCATTACTGATTTTGATAAATTGCGCACCTTGCAAATCTTTTATGGTTTGCGCACCGCAGTAACCCATCCCGGCACGTAGCCCGCCAGTGAACTGGTGAACGATCTCTGCTACGTTCCCTTTGAAAGGTACACGACCTTCAATTCCTTCCGGAACTAATTTCTTGATGCCATCTTCCACATCCTGGAAATAACGATCTCCACTTCCTTGCTGCATGGCACCAATGGAACCCATACCACGGTATTGTTTAAATTTTCTTCCTTCGTAAATAATTGTTTCACCGGGACTTTCTTCTGTTCCTGCAAATACACTACCCATCATTACAGTTGAAGCACCTGCTGCTAATGCTTTCACTAAATCACCAGTATAACGGATACCGCCATCCGCAATTACAGGGATACCTTTTGATTTTAATGCAAAGGATGCTTCCATAATTGCAGTAAGTTGAGGAACGCCTGTACCGGCAACAATACGAGTGGTGCAAATTGAACCGGGACCAATACCAATTTTCACCGCATCGGCACCAGCATCAGCCAATGCTTTTGCACCTGCTCCAGTTCCGGCATTACCTGCAATGACCTGTAGCTTTTTAAAATTCTTTTTCAGATTTTTTAATGCGTCGATCACTCCTTTACTATGTCCATGTGCGCTATCGAGTGTTACAATATCAACACCCACATGTTGTAAAGCTGCTGCACGATCGAGCATATCGCCTGTAATACCCAACGCAGCACCCACAAGCAAACGTCCATAGGAATCTTTTACTGCATTGGGGTGACTTTGCACCTGCAACATATCACGGTAAGTAATAAGTCCGGCCAGCGTGCCATCTTTTTTTACAACCGGAAGCTTTTCAATTTTATGATGACTTAATATGGTTTGTGCTTTTTTGAGATCAGTCCCTTCAGGTGCAGTAATGAGGTTAGTTGATGTCATTACTTCGCTTACTTTCTTTTTGGTGTTTGTTTCAAACCTGAGATCACGGTTGGTGAGGATACCCACAAGTTTATTTTTCATGTCAACAATAGGAATACCACCGATCTTGTTTTCTTTCATCAGCTGTAAGGCATCAGCTAATGTCGCATCAATTGTCAATGTAATCGGATCAATGATAAGCCCGCTTTCACTACGCTTCACCTTGCGTACATGCGCCGCCTGTTCTTCAATACTCATATTCTTGTGAAGAATACCAATACCGCCTTCACGTGACAGGGCAATGGCTAAACCTGCTTCTGTAACCGTATCCATTGCTGCAGAGAGCATTGGAATGTTCAGTTTTAGTGATTTTGTGAGTTGAGTGCTGATGTTGGTTTCCCTTGGGAGAACCTGTGAGTAGGCCGGCATGAGTAAAACATCATCAAATGTGTAACCTTCGCCGAAAAATTTGTTGAGAACCGCTTTGCTGAGAGGGGAATTATTTCTTGTTGCCATGTGCAAAGATAAGGGAGCGGCTATATTGCTTCCAAATCGGGAAAAGATCAGCTCAGTTTATAGATCTTTCCGGGCATACTTTTAACCAGTCCGTTCATTTCCATCATTAGTAATGCTGCAGCTACAGCGCTGCTGTTAATATTGCTTTGTAAGTTAATCTCATCAATATGCATTTGCTCCTGTGTTTGTAATAGTTGGGCAATTATTTTTTCGTCTGTTGAAAGATCAACAAAGAGCTGTTTCTGTATTGATTTTTTCTTTTGTTGTTCTTCCCAACCCATTTGCTGAATGATATCTTCTCCGTTGCGTATCAATACAGCCTTATTACTTTGAATTAAATAGTTACAGCCTTCACTTTTGCTATCGGTTGTTTTACCGGGTATCGCAAATACATCACGGTTATAGCTAAACGCCAGGTTAGCTGTAATCATGCTGCCACCTTTTATTCCTGTTTCAATTACAATGGTAGCATCGCACATGCCTGCAACTATTCTGTTTCGTTCAGGAAAATTATGACGATCAGGTTTGGTGTCTTTTCTGAATTCGGTTAAGATGCCGCCGCCTTCAGCGATCATTTCTTTGGCGAGTGCGGTATGTTGGGATGGATAAATTTTATCTAAGCCATGTGCCAATACCCCGACAGTTGGCAGCTGTTGTTTTAAACTTTGTTTATGTGCAATAGCATCAATGCCATAAGCTAGTCCGCTCACCACCAATGGTTGATGCGGCGCTAGTGATGTAAGAATTTTTTCTGTCATCATTTTTCCATAATCTGAATTGCTGCGTGTGCCGATGATGGAGATAACTTTTGATGAATTCAGGTTGGCATTGCCCCGGTAAAATAAAAGAGTGGGAGGATCGTAACAATGCAGTAAACGTTTTGGATACTCATCCGCCGTTAAGAACAGTGGCTTGATCTTATATTTCTCTATGAATTTGATTTCATCTTCCTGTTCATTGAACGCATCGAACTTCTTGATGCTATTGGCACGTACCTCACCAATGCCTTCAATTTTTTCTAAGGTTGATTTCTTTGATTTGAAAATAGCTTCAGCTGTGCCAAATTCATCAGCTAACAGTTTAGCCTGTACGTAGCCAATGTTGGGCACTTGTGTTAATGCAAGTTGGTAGAGCAGGTCGGTGTTCATCTTATTTCTAAGGTAACACAAAAATTATTTTGCGATCACCTTCAATTCCGTCCGCCTGTTTTTTGCACGACCTTCTTCTATTTTATTATCGGCCACTGGTTTTGTTTCACCAAATCCTTTGCTCGATAACCGGTCGGCTGCAACGCCTTTGTACAGGAAGTAATTGATCACCGCTTTTGCACGGTTGTTCGAGAGCGTTAGGTTGTCGGCAGGTTTGCCCACATTATCAGTGTGGCCTTCGATCTCAATTTTCAATGTTGGATTTTCTTTCAATAGTTGCACTACTTTATCCAGCTCAATCATTGATTCAGGTTTCACTTCCGCTTTATTTACATCAAAGAAAATATTCTTCAACACAATACTTGCATTTACTTCAATAGGTGTGAGCGGAATATCGATGGTGTATGTTGTATCGCTGGTTGAACCTTTCAGGAAAAAATTCTCTGAGTAAAACAAGTAGCCTTTACGATTTACATTGAATGCATAATCGTTGCCAATGGGTAAGGTGATGAGATAATTTCCTGTTTCATCTGTTTGTACTTTACTAATAGTTTGTGCCGTGGAGAAATTGATCAATTCAACTGCAGAAGGCAAACCTTGTTTTGTTTTTGCATCAAACACATTTCCTTTTACCCATAGTGTTTTGTAGGGACGAACATGATCAGGCATTTCAAAACTGTAAATATCCAAACCACCTCTGCTGTCGGCACCATCACTTGCATAGTAAGCTGTTTTACCATCGCTACTGATTACAAGCGAACCTTCTTCATCAATGGTATTTACAGGATAACCGAGATTAACAGGTTTGCCCCAACTGCCATCAGTTTGTTTTCGACTCATGAATAGATCTGCTTCACCATAACCGGGATGGCCTTTGGATTTAAAGTAAAGTGTTTGATTGTCGGGATGAATGAACGGACAACCTTCATCTGCACCGGTATTAATAACTGCACCGAGGTTGCGTGCTGCACCCCATTGTCCGTTTGCTTGTAAGGTGCTCACATAAATATCACTGCCACCTAAACCAGATGGGTCGCTTGCAGTAAAATACAAGGTGCGTTTATCCGGCGAAAGAGATGGTTGTGTTTCCCAATATTCTGTATTGATAGCACGACCAAGATTTATCTTCGGTCCCCAACCCGTTTTGTTAAGGTTCGACATGTAAAGATCAAAATTACCTTCGCCCTCACTTCCATAGTTTGCCGCAAAGAATAGCAGCTTTCCATCAATAGAAATATTTTGCGCACCCTCATTCGATTCGGTATTTAACTCACCGGGCAAAGCCGTTGCTTTTCCCCAAAAACCATTCTTGCGTTCACTCACATAAAAATCTTCATTCAAATGCGAGCCACCTGTTTTTACTCTTCGTGTGAAGATGATGGTATTATCATCAATAGTTAATGATGGTAAATATTCCGACAGATTTGAATTAATGCTGTCGCCCATGTTCTGTGGTCTGAATATATATCCACCAGCAGGGAATTGGTTTTTATAGTTTACTGCAAACTCATAACAGCCTTTACGGTATTGCGCCGATTTAGCAACACGTTCGTTAAGATTTGGCTTTTGTAAATAAGTTGTGATGACAGAAAGAGCTTCTTCAAATTCACCATTACCTGCTAATGCGATAGAGTAGGGAAGTGAAAAGTTGCTGAAGTAAACGGAATCAAGATTTTTACCGATACGATATGTTTCAACAGATTGTTTGTATTTCTTTTGCTCGGAGAAAATACCGGCTTTACTTAAATAAGCATCCACAAATTTTGCATCCGTTTTAATGCATTCATCAAGTAGCTCAATTGCTTTTGGATAATTCCGGTAACGGGCTTCGTTTAAAGCCTCTGCATATTTATAACCAAGTTTTACTTCTACTTTTTGAGGATTGTACCATTGAGCGGATGCAATAGTTGCTGACAGAAGAAGGGTAATACAGGTTAAGAGTTTTTTCACTTGATTGAATTTGAGGTTCAATATACGAATTATCGATGGAGGGGATGTTAAAGCAGCGTTGAAATTGCAAGTTGCAATCTCGACTCCGCTCGATTTGTTACAAAACCCTTCGACTTCGCTCAGGATTTTATCTACGGCACGTTAATATACTTGTGTAGCTGAAGGCTGAGCTCCCATTGAGGATTTGCTTTGATATAATCGATGATGAGCGGCGTCATTTGTGCCGCTTTATCCCATTCTGGTTGCAGATATAGCTTACAGGTTGGTGATACTATTCCCGCATATTCTTCTGCCCAGGCAAAATCACTTTTGTTGAAAATCACTACTTTTAATTCACTTGCATGTGGAACAACTTCTGGTAGCGGTGCTTTGAATTTTTTCGGTGATAAACAGATCCAATCCCACTCACCACTTAACGGATGCGATCCCGATGTTTCAATATTTGTTTCAAAACCTGCAACATGAATTGCTTTTGTAAGATCTGTCAAATCATGCATCAGCGGTTCGCCACCTGTGATCACAACGATCGGTCTAAGGTTACTTCCCAATTCCTCATTCCCAATTCCCAATTCCTTCTTCATGTTGTCGACAATAATATCAACTCCAAACTTCGGATGTTTTTCTGCATCCCAACTTTCTTTTACATCACACCAAACACAACCCACATCACATCCGCCTAAGCGAATGAAATAGGCAGCACGACCCTGATGGTATCCTTCACCTTGTAAAGTGTAGAACGATTCCATTACAGGCAATACCTGTTGTGTAGTTTCAATTAATGTTTCACTCATGAAATGCAAAGATAACGAAGGCTTACTGCTTCTTCATGTAAGCATTGTAGGTATTCATTAGCAAACCGGCAATGGTCATTGGGCCAACACCGCCCGGTACCGGTGTAATAGCGCTGCTTTTTGGTGCCACTTCATCAAACTTTACATCACCTTTCAATGCAAAGCCGCTTTTCTTTGAAGCGTCGGCTACACGTGTAATGCCTACATCAACAATAACAGCACCTTCTTTTACCATGTCGGCCGTTAAGAACTCGGCTTGACCCAATGCAGCTACGATAATGTCACCTTGCAAACAAAGCTCTTTCAGATTAGTAGTGGCAGAATGACAAATTGTAACGGTGCAATTTCCCGGATATGCTTTCCGGCTCAGCAAAATACTCATGGGAGTGCCCACAATATGACTACGGCCAATCACGACCGCATGTTTGCCTTTTGTCTCCACTTTGAAATGTTCAAGTAACAAAAGAATGCCGTAAGGAGTTGCCGGAATAAAGGTTGGCGTTCCACTCACCATATTGCCGACGCTCACAGGGTGGAAACCATCCACATCTTTTGAAGGGTGAATAGCGTTGATCACTTTATCGTCACTGATATGTTTAGGAAGGGGAAGCTGCACAAGAATGCCATCCACATCGGAATTGTTATTCAGTTCTTCGATTTCACGCAACAATTCTTCTTCGCTGATGGTAGAAGGAAAACGTTTCAGAGTAGATTCAAAACCTATTTCAGCACAGGTTTTCACTTTCGAAGCCACATACGTTTCGCTGGCGCCATCGGTGCCAACCAATATCGCTGCCAAATGCGGCGAACGCTTTCCCTGTTCCTGTAATGCTGAAGTTTTTTTCTTGAGATCTTCTTTAATGGCCTGGGCTGCCAGTTTACCGTCGAGTAGTTGCATGGCGCAAAAATAACGCAGCTATTGATTGTTTCAAGGCAGTTATAAAAATTAAATCACTACTATTTTGCCTGCTGGATTAAATGATTAAATTTCTGAAACCAAAATCTGCTGCTTGAAAACATCTACACTAGCCTTTACTTTATTTTTCTGCTGCTTCCTTTCGGCCCAAACTGTGCGCCAGCCTTTAGTAAGTAGCTATCCGGGTTTGGGAGCTTACAGCAAAAATGTTTCTGATGCATTTTCGTTTATAATAAACCCAGCGGCTTTAGCCAACATTTCTCAGACAGGCGCAGGGGTTTACTGCGAGCGACGTTTTTTGTTGAATGCATTAAGTCAGTACACCGCCGTTGCAGGTTTTCAAACAAATTCCGGAGCGTTTGGCGTACAAGCCGATTATTTTGGTTACTCAAATTATAATGAAACACAGATTGGGCTGGGTTATGCAAGAAGTTTAGGAAAGAAAATAGATGTCGGTGCGAAATTCAATTATTACAACCTGCGCATCCCAGCATACACATCAGCTTCTACTTTTCATTTTGAGGCAGGAGTATTAATGCATTTGAGTGAAAAGGTACATGCAGGGTTCAGTGTGTTTAATCCTGTTGGTGGCGAATTGAATAAAGCCGCCAATGAAAAGATCGCTTCGGTTTATCGGGGAGGATTGGGTTTTGAAGTAAGCGACCGTTTTTTTATTAGTGCCGAATTGATAAAAGAAGAAAATAAGAATGCAGGTGTAAATACGGTGTTTCAATACGAACTGGTGAAGCAGTTGTTGATACGTGCAGGTATTAATACTGTGAATACACAACCATTTGTTGGGATAGGTTTGAAGTTCGGTGCTTTCAGGGTTGATCTGGCAACAGCTTATCATCCTCAGCTAGGCGTTTCACCTGCGGTGATGATCTTGTTCAATGGTAAAAAGAAAGAAGATAAAAGCGAGTGAGACTCATCATTACCATACTCGTCTTTTGTTTGTATTGTGCCACAGGTGCAGCGCAGGAAACACAAACCAGCGAACAGCAAATTGAAAATAATACTGAAGTAAATGAATCAGAAACTGAAGATGATTCTTATTTGCAATCGCTTCGTCATTATCAACGACACAGACTAAATCTCAACACTGCCACTGACACAGAATTAAAAGAATTTCTTTTTTTATCGCCGTTACAGATCGCCAATTTTCTTAGCTATCGGCGGTTGTTTGGAAAGCTGATCAGCATTTATGAATTGCAATCCATTCCTACTTGGGACAATGAGCTTATTCAGAAAATGTTGCCCTTTGTAATGGTGGGGCCTGCAGTTTCGTTGCGGGAAGATATTGGCCGGCGTTTAAAGGATGGAGAACATACAATTCTTTCGAGACTTACTTACGTGTTAGAGGAGGCTGAAGGTTTTAAACGGAGAAGAGATACTGCCGCTACAAGTTTTTATCCAGGTAGCAGGGAACGTTTTTTACTACGTTACAAATATGTTTACAGGAACTTATTACAGTACGGAATTACAGCGGAAAAAGATCCCGGTGAACAGTGGTTCAAAGGATCACAACGCAATGGGTTTGATTATTATTCTGCTCACTTGTTTGTTCGCAATGTTGGCATCATAAAAAATCTTGCCATTGGTGACTACACCGTAAATATGGGGCAGGGGTTAATTCAATGGCAATCGCTGGCATTCAAAAAGAGCGTTGATGTTGTTAACACAAAACGACAGGCTGCCATTCTCCGTCCGTTTAATTCTACCAATGAATATTTCTTTAATCGTGGTGCAGGCATCACTTTAGAGAAGAATCAATTCCAGTTAACAGGATTTGCTTCATTCAGAAAGGTTAGTGGTAACCTCGTTGTCGATACATTAAATGCTGAAGACTATTTTTCTTCACTGGTTACAACAGGATTACATCGCACACCCAATGAACAAGCTGATAGAAAGTCGGTGCAAATGAATTCGTTAGGAGGAAATATCACTTATAGCGATGGAAATCTTCATGTGGGAGCGAACGCCGTGAATTTTCAGTTCGATAAGCCATTGCAAAAAGATGATCAGCCTTACAACAATTTTTCATTTAATGGAAAGCAACTCACCAATATGAGTATTGATTGGAGTTACACCTGGCGAAACATGCATTGGTTTGGTGAAGTAGCAAAACATAACGGCAGCAATTATGGCATGATGAGTGGGTTGTTGATCAGTGCTGATCCAAAAGTTGATCTTTCGTTTGTATATAGGAATATTGAAAAAGGTTATCAATCCATTTTTGGAAATGCATTTACAGAAGGAACCTTTCCAACAAATGAAAAAGGATTATTTGCAGGTGCTTCCATAAAACCTAATGTAAAATGGAAGATTGATGCGTACATGGATTTTTATCGTTTTCCTTATTTGCGATTTCGAATTGATGCTCCCTCAAACGGGCAAGATTATCTTGTACAGTTAACACATCGTCCCAACAAACAAATTGAAATTTATACACGTTTCCGTAAGGAAAGTAAAGCAATCAATTTCACCGATGATGGTCAGTTAGTGACTGCATTGGTTGAGCCAGTAATTCGTAAAAATTGGCGAACGCAAATTCAATACAAGCCAAATGCAGTGATTACACTTCGGCAACGACTTGATGCGATGTGGTACAATGTGGGCGGTCCTTTAGAAAGCCGGGGTTTTCTTGCTTTTTTCGATGTGTTTTACAAGCCAGCACTCAAGCCATTCTCCGCCAATCTGCGACTCCAATATTTTGAAACAGACGATTTCAACAGCCGCATTTATGCTTATGAAAACGATGTGCTGTACGGGTTTTCAATTCCTCCGTTTTCTGATAAGGGGTATCGTTATTATTTGAATTTTAATTATGACGTAACGAAAAAGCTCTCAATTTGGTGCCGTTGGGCGCAATCTATATATGAAAATAAATCAACCTTTGGTTCTGGATTGGATGAGATTTCTGGAAATCACAAGTCAGAAATAAAAGCGCAGTTGCTTTTACGATTATGAATCCTGAAGCATTAAGACTTTTTCTTTAGATTATTTATGAAATAATAAAGTTTGATTACATCTGGTTCATAAGCGAGATTGAGATTTTCCTGGCTAAAAAAAGTTTTGACACTCTCAAGACTTATGTTAAATGTATTTGCTATCTGTTTTGCATTTTTTAATTCAATAAATACACTACCATCTTTCATCCAAAAGTGTTTGATGAATTTGAATTCATTCTGATTTCTAAAATTTCGACTAAGATAAACATTTGAAACAACGTTACTTATCTGGGATGAGTTCTCTTTATGCGATCCGGTTTTATCTGTAGTCGCCTCCCTTGCAATTGGAATATTCGAATAAGAGACCAGCACAGTTGGTATCGATGTACATTCATAAAACTTATTTTTTATGGGAATAAATTTTACGTTATCAATGAGAACGGAATCAATTGATTCTAGGCCTTCTAATTCATTATAAACATTATCCTTAATAAAAATGAAACTTTGGTTATCAGTATTGTAATTAAAAGGAGTGGTTACTGTGGTTCCGTTCTTAAATGACACCGCTCCGGTAATAAACTTGTTGAATAAGAGTTTTTTCAAACTTACCTGTTCATTTACAGGTTGCGCACTAATATTTAATGTAAAAAACAAACAGAATAAAGCGATAATAACCTTTGGCATATACTTTTTTTATAAATTATAAAAATTCACATTTAATGTGCTAAGATAATGCTGTTGAACCTTTTTCATCAGCTCCTAAAAATTTATTAACAATAGTCATTTTATAAAGCATCATTTGGGAGCTTTTAAATGTCCTTGATAATGTTGGTTAAGAAAATAATACTTTTTTTTACCGATTACGAGGAATTCCTATATTTGATTTCAAAGTTTTAAAACTAAATTAACAAAAACATGAGAAAAAAGCTATGCTTCCTATTGGGATTCGTGTTACTATTTGCTCAAATAGTGGCAGCCCAAGCGATCGAAGTGTCCGGCAAGGTTACGGACGAAAAGGGCGCACCAGTTCCATTTGTGACTGTTGTTGAAAAGAGCACCAAAAAAGGTGTTTCTGGTGACGCAACCGGAAATTTCAAAATTTCAACAAAACAAGGCGCCGTATTAATCATTTCGGCGATTGGCTTTTCCACAACTGAGGTTACCGTTAAAGGTAGTTCTGTCTCCGTTGAAATGTCTGCAGGCGGAAACACAATGGAAGAAATTGTGGTGACAGCCGGCGGTATTAAAAGTAAACGTAAAGAACTTGGCACAGCGAGTACCGTAATTAAAGCTGAGAATCTTGTTTCCGGTAAATCTGTTACCGTTGCAGGAGGTTTGCAAGGTAAAGTTGCAGGTTTGCAAATTAACGCTACCGATGGTGGTGCAAATCCCAACTTCCGTGTTGTTTTAAGAGGTCAACGTTCGTTAACTGGTAATAACCAGGCATTGCTGGTTTTAGACAACATTATTGTACCTAATGATGTTTTGGGTAATCTAAATCCTCAAGACGTGGAGGAGATTACTGTGTTGAATGGTGCAGGTGCGGCGGCCCTTTATGGCTCGCAGGCATCTAATGGTGCGATTGTAGTAACAACAAAAAAAGGGAAAAAAGGTGTTTCGTCTGTTACAATCTCAAATACAGTAACACTCCAGAATATTGCTTTCTATCCTAAAATCCAGAAAAACTTTGGTGCGGGTGGTTCAGCTTATGGATTTGATGCAAACGGCAGAGTTGTTTTCTCTTATTTGGAAAATCAATCTTACGGACCTGCATTTGACGGCACAATGCGACCATTAGGTGCGCCACTGGAAGATGGAACCCAGGATTCGGCATTATACGCCTACAATCCTGGACATTATGATTTCTGGAACACAGGAGTAACTAATCAGTCTGATATCAGTTTGACTTCGGGTGATGAAAACTCAACTTTTTATTTATCTGGTCAGTTTGTAAATGTTCAGGGTACAACGCCTGGCGACAAATACAATAGAGCTTCATTGAGACTGAACGGTACAAAGAGAATTAAAGAATCTGTAAATATCACTTACAGTATCGGCTACGTTCAGAACCGATATAATACCACGACTCAAACTGGCGCTATGTATGGAAACATGCTGAATATGCCATCAAACGTTGACATTACTAAGTATAAGAACTGGAGAACTGATCCACTTGCAAATCCTAACGGCTTTTACAACCCATGGTATCAAAACCCTTACTTTACCGCTGACAACAATAGAAGTAAAACACGCAACGATTATTTAACAGGTAATGTAGAGTTGAGATTTACTCCTATCAAAGGATTAGACCTGGTAGCACGACAAGGTATTTCAACGAGGAATTATTCAAACAAAAACACCGTAGGAGAATTTAAGTATACTGATTATGCAAAGCATACAGATCAGAGTTCAAAATCTGATATAGCAGCTTCTGTTTCTGATGGATCAGGTTATACTACTAATTTACTTACAGACGTATTTGCACAATACAATAGAAAAATCGCCACTGATTTTAGTTTAAATGTTGTTTCTGGTATTCAGATCCGACATGATGAAACGAAGTCTATTAGTGTATCTGGTAACGGATTAGTTGTACCAGGATTGTATAATGTTAGTAATCGTGTAGGTGAACCAGGTGCTGGTGAAGGAAGTGCGAGAGCACGTCAGTTTGGTGCGTACGCAGATGCCAGAATCGGGTACAAGAACTTCCTATACCTTCATGGTACTGCAAGAAAGGACTGGGTATCAATTTTGAATTCTCCTAATAACTCTTTCTTTTATCCTTCAGTCGATGTGTCGTTCATTGCAACCGATGCCATAGAAGGGTTGAGAAATAATAAAATCCTCAATTACCTGAAATTAAGGGCAGGCTGGTCTAAAGTGGGTCAAGTGAACCTGTCAGGTAACTACGGAGCATATCAATTGTTACCAACATTTGGTCAGGCTTATGGATTTCCATACACTATTGGTCCTGGCTTTACAGCAGGGAATACACTTGTTGCTCCTAATTTGAAGCCTGAATTAACAAGAACATATGAAGCCGGGGCTGATATGAATTTCTGGGATAACAGAATTATATCATCAATTACCTACTTCAAATCAAATACAGACGATCAAACCATTACAACGAGTGTGTCAAACGCTACAGGATATAGTGGTTTACGTACAAACGTAGGGGAAACCAGCAGCCAGGGCATTGAAGCTACGGCTCATGTTGACATCGTGAGAACCAAGAACTGGAGTGTGAATATTGGTGGCAACTATACTTATTTAGATAACAAAGTCATTTCAATTGATGCCCAATTACCAAAGCTTGCTTTGGCAACTTATGGCAACTCATCTGGTTCATATGCAGTTCCTAATTATGTTTTCCCGGTTGTGATGGGATACGATTATAAGCGTGACCCCGCTACAGGAAAAGTAATTGTTGATGGTATCACTGGTTTACCTTCAAGGTCTGATACTATTTCTATTTTAGGAAACGGTGCAGCAAAACATACGCTCGGCGTAGATGGAACAGTGAAATATAAAGGGTTTACTTTCTCATTCGTTGGAGAATACAGAGCCGGCGGCGTTATACTGAATAATATGGGTGCTGAAATGGATTGGTCAGGAACTGGTTACAGAACAGGAATCTATAACAGAGACAGGTTTGTTTATCCTAATTCTGTGATTGCAGATCCAGCAAACCCAGGAAAATATCTTCCTAATACTAATATTACAATCAAAGACGGTAATGGTAATGCTGGTTTCTGGACAGATGGTGTTAACCGTGACGTAACATCGAACTATGTTACATCTGGCGCTTTCTGGAAATTAAGGGAAGTAAGACTAAGCTATGATCTTTCTAAAAACGTCATTTCTAAAGTAAGATTTCTTAAAGCTGCTTCTATCAGTGTACAGGGAAGAAATTTACTGATTCTCCTTCCTAAAGACAATTTGTACACCGATCCTGAGTTCAGTGACGCAGGAAGTGGAAGCAATGGTATCGGTTTAACAGGTATAGGAAGTGCCCCACCATCACGTTATTATGGTGCTACTTTGTCACTTACTTTCTAAGCCATTTTTAAATGAAGAAAAAGATTTTAAATATGAGAAATAAAATAGCAATCCTGCTTCTAAGTGCTGTTGTTAGTTTAAGCGCTTGTAAGAAGTTCATGGATATCAATACAAATCCGAATGAGGCAACAAGTGCCACCCCGCAATTAATTCTACCCCAAGCCATCGTAGCAACCGCATCACAGATCAATGGCTATAATACAACAGGTGCTCAGCTGGGTGGTATTATGGCAAATGCCGGTGGTTACGGTGGTTTTGGTTCAGCTGTCACCTATGCATTTTCCGCAGCTGACCACGGCGGCAGGTGGGGATTTTATGATGTTTTAAATGATTATCAATTGGTAATGAATTATTCATCAGGCGACCCTTCTTTGCGTTTGTTTAATGCGGCCGCCAGAATTATGAGAGCTCATGGTTTTCAAATGCTGGTAGACCAATACAATTCAATCCCTTATTCTGAAGCCTTGAAGGGAGCTGCAGAATTAACTCCTAAATATGATGACCCGGCTGTGATCTACAAAGATCTTGCTGATGAACTTGATAAGGCTATTGATACAATTAATGCAGCATTGGCGGCAACAGTAGCACCAACACCGTTATCACCAGCTACTGACCCCATGTTTAATGGAAATATGACAAACTGGATAAAGTTTGCCAACACCTTAAAACTCAAAGTCGTTGTTACTGGTAACGCAAAGGTTACTTTTACAGCAAAAAACAAAACCTTTACTGGTGGTTTCTTAACGACCGATGCATTAATCAATCCCGGTTACGTGCGAAATGCAGGTAAACAGAATCCAAAATGGGGAACTTGGGCCTTTAGTGAAACAGGTACAGATGGTAACAAAGCCTGGATGCCAAACACGTTTGTTATGGCGTTTTATAATGGTGTTAAGTTGTTAGACAATGGAAGGGGCAAGGCCTTGTATTATAACTTCCCTTCAACTCCTACAAACAGGTTAGGCTATGAAGGACCTCCGGCTGCAGCAGCAAGTCCAAGCGGAAGTTTTTGGTATCCAAGTACGAACAGGGACGGCAAAACATCGGGTAATACCACAGGTGCTTTAAAAGGACCCGATGCTGGTATGCCTGTAATTACGGCAGCCGAAAGCTATTTCCTACAGGCCGAGGCTAACGTAAGAGGAATTCTTACGGGTGGAAACGTTAAGGCTCTTTTCGAAAGTGGAATATTAGCTTCTTATAATTATTTGTATCAACTTCCAAGTGGAACGATTTCTGGTGATCCGGCAACAGATTTTGCAACATACATGAGTTATAACAATACAAGCCCATTGGTAAATTTTGATCTTGCAGTAACCACAGCTCAAAAAATTGAAGCCATCATAACTCAGAAATATATCGCAATGAATATGGTGAATTCTGACGTAGCATGGAATGATTATAGAAGAACGGGTTATCCTACAGTAATAAATACTGCAGGTGCAAGCGGTACCCAAACCTTTGCTTCTACGCAGTCAAAATCAACCAGACCAGATCATTTACCAGCCAGAATTTTATATCCACCTTCAGAAGGCGCTTATAATTCTTCCAATGTTCCAAGAAATATTGATCCTTACAGTTCATTAATTTTCTGGGCTCAATAACCACAATTGAATAAAAACAAATGAAAATGAAAAAAATAAACATAATTACAGTTGCCTTGGTAAGCCTACTTGTAAGCAGCTGTTTGAAGGAACGTACCGGGAATATTGATACGGGGCATGGCAATACACTAAATGTTGTGGAATTTTTGAATACGGGCGATAACTTTGCAGCGCAAACATCAAAATATCCTCAGTTTTATGCCGATCTTGGATCTTTATCATTAAATCAAACGGCAACAATTAATATTAACGTCAGCTATTCAGGTGTAAATACAGCGCCTGAGGACATGACGGTTAATCTAGCTGTTGATGCAGCGTCTTTAACTTTATATAATACCCAAAATGGAAAAAGTTATGAGATTCCGCCTGCCGATGCATATAGCTTCCCCTCATCAGTAGTGATTAAAAAAGGCACAAGAGTTGTTCAGGTTCCATTAACAATTAAAGTTACCTCCAGTTTTAGCTTTTCAAAAGCCTATGCTGTACCTATCAAGATCGTTTCTACTTCACCTGCGGCTACAATCAGTGGCAATTTTGGTGTTGCGGTTTATGCTTTTGGTGTTAGAAATGCATGGGACGGTAGATATTCATACAAAGGATATTCTTTACGTGCTGGTGACGCTGCACTTACCGGCAATTTTTCGGGTAAAACAATGAACCTGGTAACCACAGGTGCTTCATCTCTTCAATTTGCTTCTTTAGCATTGTGGGGCGATGGTGCAAGCGGAATCGGCATCGGTAATCCTGTGCTTGACATTACCACTGGAGCAGGAGCCACTTTACCTGTAACCGTAACAAGTTCAGGAGGTGCCTATAATGCTCCGGGATATACATCAAGGTATGAAGTAGCAACTAAGACATTTTATATTTCATTCGCTTGGGGTGCTGGCCCTGCAGCTAGGTTATCCACAGATACTCTAACTTATATAGGTCCCAGATAATCTGGTTGATTTAAATACTTTAAGTTTCTTAAAAAGACCGCCTTTATCGGCGGTCTTTTTTCATTAATATTGCAGCTCAATCTGTTAATTTTAGCATCCTAATATTCTGATATATTATGCCATCACTTGAAAATCGTCAGTTCATAGAAATAGAGAAGCCTATTAAGGAATTGGTTGATGAGCTAAAGGAATTTCGCCATAAAGCAGAAAAGAATCCGAAGATTGATTATTCTGCAACTATACAGCAACTTGAGCAAAGCATTACAGATAAGCGCAATGAAATCACCCAGCATCTTACAAGTTGGCAAAAGGTACAACTGAGTCGTCACCCTGACAGGCCATACACGTTAAAGTACATCGATAAAATGTGTACCAATTTCGTTGAATTATACGGTGACAGAGGTGTGAAGGATGACAAAGCAATGGTTGGTGGTTTTGCTCAGCTGGATGGAGAAACGGTGATGATGATCGGCCAGCAAAAAGGTATCAATACCAAAATGCGTCAGTTGCGCAACTTTGGTATGGCGAATCCGGAAGGCTATCGTAAAGCACTCCGGCTAATGAAGCTGGCAGAAAAATTTAATAAGCCTATAATTACTTTAATTGATACTCCCGGTGCATATCCGGGCCTTGAAGCTGAAGAGCGTGGACAAGGAGAAGCTATCGCAAGGAATATATATGAAATGATACGCCTAAAAGTGCCTGTCATCTGTGTAGTGATCGGCGAAGGTGCAAGTGGGGGAGCTTTAGGTATTGGTGTGGGCGATAAAGTGTTGATGTTAGAGAACACATGGTACACTGTAATTTCTCCGGAGAGTTGTAGTTCTATTTTATGGCGTAGCTGGGAGAAGAAAGAAGTGGCGGCTGAACAACTGAAACTTACGCCCGAGCACATGTACAAATTTGGTATTGTTGACGGTATAGTTCCTGAACCTGCGGGAGGTGCACATTGGGACTATGATACAGCAGCACAAATGCTGAAAAAAGAATTGATACCGATCTTACAGCAGCTTAAAACAATAGCTCCTGAAGATCGCATTAATCAACGGATTGAACGGTATAGTAAGATGGGTTTTTGGGATGAACTATAACGAACACTGCACTTAAACACAACTATTAATATTTTTTCTTCAATCAACTATGAGTTTTAGAGATCAACTGCGTGGAACCGGTGTGGCATTGGTTACTCCTTTTAAAGACAACATGGAAATTGATTTTCCAGCCCTTGAACGTGTTATTGATTTTGTGATCAATAACGGTGTAGAATATGTGATTACGCTCGGCACAACAGGCGAAACGCCAACGCTGAGTAAAGATGAAAAGGCGGAACTTATTCTTTTTACTTACGAAAAAGTAGCTGATCGTGTTCCGGTAGTAGTGGGTATTGGAGGTAACAACACATTGTCTCTTATTAAAGATCTTGAAACTTTCCCTCTGCAGAAAGCAGCGGCGGTGTTGAGTGCGAGTCCGTATTATAATAAACCTTCACAGGAGGGCATTTATCAGCATTACAAAGCATTGGCAGAAGTATCTCCTAAGCCAATCATATTGTACAACGTACCTGGCCGCACAGGAAGAAACATGACAGCCGCAACAACTTTGCGATTAGCAAACGATTTCGAAAATATTATTGGAATTAAAGAAGCTAGTGGTGATATGGCCCAGTCTATGCAAATACTTAAGGACAAACCCACTGATTTTCTCGTGGTAAGTGGTGATGATAATTTAGCTATGCCACAGATCGCTTGCGGCATGGATGGTGTTATTAGTGTTGCAGCTAACTGTTTGCCAAAGCAATTCAGCGAAATGGTAAGGCTTTCATTGAAAGGAAATTTTGCTGCGGCAAAAACATTGAATGATCAAATGCTTGAAGCTTATGATCTTCTATTTGCCGAAAATAATCCCGCAGGTGTAAAAGCCTTTATGACCGAATTGAACTTGCTTGAAAACCATTTACGTTTACCAGTTGTTCCGTTAAGCGAAGGTCTTCATGTAGCGGTAAAAAACTACCTGCAACGTTTGAGCTAAGAAATACTTCTTCACATAACATATGCCAAACTATTATTGCCGATGTATTCATTTATTGGTAGCAGTTTTCTGTTGCTTAAATTTTTGTTTTTCCCAGTCTACGGTAAAGTTTGAAGTAGTCGGCCAACCTGAAAAACATAAAGATGAAATTCTTTTTATTGCTGGCAATTTTAACGGTTGGGATCCAGGCTTACAATCATATAAATTTTCCAAATCAATCAATGGAAATTTACTCTTAGAAATAAAAAATGTTCCTCGTGGAATTATTGAATTCAAGATCACGAGAGGCAATTGGGCAAAAGTAGAATGTACCACTAACGGGTCCACTTTTAATAATCGTGTTGTAAAAATCAGCACAGATACAACTTTAGAAATCAGGATAGAAGCATGGGCCGATGATATACCAAGTCGCCCGCCTGTTTCAACCCGTACAAAAAATGTGTTTGTGATGGACAGTGCATTTTTTATTCCTGAACTAAACAGGAAAAGGCGGGTTTGGATTTATTTGCCGGAAGACTATGCGTTTAGTAAGAAGCAATATCCTGTTTTGTACATGCATGATGGTCAGAATTTATTTGATGCAATCACGTCATCGTTTGGTGAGTGGGGCGTAGACGAAATGATGGACTCGGTGAAGCCGAAAAATCAACGCATTATTGTTGGTATTGATCACGGAGATGCAAAAAGGATGACCGAATACAATCCTTACTCATCAAGGTTTGGAAATGGTGAGGGTGATGAATATGTTGATTTCCTGGTGCAAAATTTAAAGCCATATATCGATAAGCGTTTCCGCACAAAACCTGATGCAGCAAACACCTCAATTGCCGGAAGTTCAATGGGCGGTTTAATTTCTTTTTACGCTGTGTTGAAATATCCCGGCGTGTTTGGCAGTGCAGGAGTTTTTTCGCCGGCTTTCTGGATTGCTCCGGAAATAGATTCGAAGGTGGAGAAAACGTCGTCTATCAAATCACCCTTTTACTTTGTTTGTGGTGCATTAGAAGGGGAACAGATGACAAATGATATGCAACGGATTTACCAGGAGGTGAAAAAGAAAGGCTCATCTAAATCTGCCTATCGTGTTGTTGCAAATGGACAACATAATGAACGTTTCTGGCAAAAGGAATTGCCTGCGTTTTATGATTGGCTTAATCGTCAAACCAGATAAGTAACGCCCTCGATTGCTACATCTGTGTTTGCGAATACTTCCCTGGCTTCAGTTCCAAATTGATCAATCACTTCAAATTTTGCAGAGAAATGCCCAATAATTAATCGGCCCACATTTGCTTTCAATGCAATTGTTGCTGCTTGTTTACTCGTAGAATGAAAACGTTCTGTTGCCTTTTCGGTGAATGCTGCCGGGTATGTGCTTTCATGATAGATGAGGTCAGCTTGCTGTACAATGGGCACAAGTGTTTCATCATAAATCGTGTCTGCACAAAATGCATAACTCTTCGGTTTTACATTCTCATGTGTGAGTAATTCGTTTTTGATGATTGTCCCATCTGTTTCAATAAAATCCGATCCGGCTTGCAAATCAGGGAAAGCAGTAGTTGGAATATTATAAGTTGTCGTCTTTTCAATATTTATTTTTCGTGGCTGCCGTTTTTCACGAACTAAGAAACCCCAGCATTCAATACGGTGTTGTGTTGGGAAACATTCAACAGTGTAACTTTTCGACTCGAGTAACAGCCCGGCATTTTCAATTGGGTGAAATGTAAACGAGAAAGGCAGCACCGTGTTTGAAATACGAAATTGTAGATTAATTACCTCAATTAATGCAGGTGGACCGTAAACATGCAAAGGCTGAATACGACCCAGCAAAGCAAAACTATTAAGCAGTCCGATTAAACCGAAGTAATGATCGCCATGCAAGTGCGAAATAAAGATATGGTTGATGCGGCTTCGCTTAATACGATAGTTAAGTATTTGAATCTGGCTTCCTTCTCCACAATCAAACATAAGCAGATCATCGGCAGTAGTAATAATCTGGGCAGTGGGGTGTCGGCCAAATGCAGGAATAGCAGAGTTATTTCCAAGAATAGTTACAGCCAGCATGAAGACAATTGGTTTAGTGTTGGTGTTGGTTTGTTTAAGGTAAAAAGTTTATTCGTCTTCAAAAAGCTCACGTTCAATTTCTTCCATTTGCACAATATCCCATGCTTCACTTTCTGTTGGTGTGTAATTCAGAAGATCAAGGATCTCAACTTTGTCAAGAAACTCCTCTACCTCAGGTTTCAGTTCGCATATAACGAACGATATTTCAAGATCGTAAAACTCTTGTTGATTATTTAAGATGGCTTCAGCCACAGGTTGGTCAACAGTTGTCACCTGGCTCAGGTTAAGGATTACGTTTTTGACTTCCTTTTCACGGCAGGTAAGCAACAATTGGCTGATTTCGGCTGTCATATTTTCCGAAAGCGTAGTTTCCATGGGTGTCAACACATGAAATTTCTCCTTGGTATCAATTTTGACATTCATAGTATTATTAACAGATAGTGTGTAACTTATCGTAAACTTCAGTCAAAATTATTCGTTATAATTGTAAAAACCGAATATCCATTATGGATCATAATTTTTCAACCCAGGTAAAAGAGATCATTTCGTTCAGCAGGGAAGAAGCGTTGCGGCTTGGAAATGATTTCATCGGAACTGAACATCTCGTTTTAGGGATGATCAGGGAAGGAGAAAACACTGCCATCAAAGTATTAAAAAATCTGCACGTTGATCTTTACGAATTGCGAAAGGAAATTGAATTGGCGGTAAAGGATAAAACCGGAAAGAACATTGCCAACATCAACAGTTTGCCCTTAACAAAGCAAGCAGAAAAAGTAATACGTGTAACTGTGCTTGAAGCGAAAGCGCTTAAAAGTCCGCAGGTGGAAACAGAACACCTGATGTTATCAATATTAAAAAACAAGGAAAACATCGCTACTCAGATTTTAAACCAGTTTGAAATTGATTACGATATTTTCAGAAATGAATTAGGTATGGTAAAATCAAACGAACCCCGTGCCGAGTATGATGATCCCGGCGAAGAAGACTTTGATGATGAAAAATCGAAGTACTCACAATCACGTTCGAAACAACAGGCTGGTGCAAAAAGTAAAACACCCGTGCTTGATAATTTTGGAAGGGATATTACACGTTTAGCTGAGAATGGATCGTTAGATCCAATTGTTGGCCGTGAAAACGAAATTGAACGTGTTTCGCAGATTCTTTCACGTAGAAAGAAAAACAACCCAATTTTAATTGGTGAACCCGGCGTTGGTAAAACGGCCATAGTTGAAGGTCTTGCACTGCGCATTGTTCAGCGTAAGGTTTCAAGAGTGTTGTATGATAAGCGTGTGGTGTCGCTTGATCTTGCAGCATTGGTTGCCGGCACAAAATACCGTGGCCAGTTCGAAGAACGTATGAAGGCCATCATGAATGAATTGGAGAAGAACAGAGATGTGATTCTTTTCATTGATGAAATTCATACAATTGTAGGTGCTGGTGGTGCAAGTGGTTCACTTGATGCTTCTAACATCTTTAAGCCAGCCTTATCAAGAGGCGAACTGCAGTGTATTGGTGCATCAACTTTAGACGAGTATAGAATGTACATTGAAAAAGATGGCGCACTTGATCGTCGTTTTCAAAAAGTAATTATTGACCCACCAAGTATTGACGAAACTATTCAGATACTCCATAACATCAAAGCGAAGTATGAAGAGTTCCATAATGTTGCTTATAATGATGAAGCAATTAATGCATGCGTTAAGTTAAGTGATCGTTATATGACCGATCGTTTACTACCAGACAAAGCTATTGATGTGTTGGATGAAGTTGGTGCAAGAGTGCATTTGAAAAACATTAACGTTCCACAGGAAATTCTTGACCTTGAGAAAAAGATAGAAGATATTAAACAGGAAAAGAATAAGGTGGTGAAGAGTCAGCGGTTTGAAGAAGCGGCTTCACTTCGAGATACTGAAAAACGTTTGGGTGAAGAATTAGAAAAAGCAAAAGCTAAGTGGGAAGAGGAAAGTAAGCACAAGCGTTATCCAATAGACGAAGAAGCAATTGCGGAAGTAGTAAGTATGATGACAGGGATTCCTGTGAAGAGAATGGTGCAGGCTGAAACGGAAAAACTGCGTAAGATGGCTGATGATCTGCAAGGCGCAGTTATTGGACAGGATGAAGCTATCAGCAAAGTGGTAAAGGCAATTCAACGTAACAGGGTAGGTTTAAAAGATCCGAAAAAGCCCATTGGTACATTTATTTTCTTAGGACCTACTGGTGTTGGTAAAACCGAGTTAGCCCGTGCATTAGCTCGTTATATGTTTGATAGTGAAGATGCACTTATTCGTATCGATATGAGTGAGTACATGGAAAAATTCACTGTCAGTCGTTTAATTGGTGCCCCTCCGGGTTATGTAGGTTATGAAGAAGGTGGTCAGTTAACTGAGCGTGTTCGTCGTAAGCCCTATTCGGTTGTGTTATTAGATGAAATTGAAAAAGCGCATCCAGACATTTATAATATTTTGTTGCAGGTATTAGATGATGGTCAGTTAACCGATGGTCTTGGACGCAAAGTTGATTTCAAGAATACACTCATCATCATGACATCGAATATTGGTGTACGCCAGTTGAAAGATTTTGGTGAAGGTGTTGGTTTTGCAACTGCTACACGTATGCAGAATGCGGAAGAGAATAATAAAGCAGTAATTGAAAAAGCGTTAAAGAAGACTTTCTCACCTGAGTTTCTTAACAGAATCGATGATGTGATGATCTTTAATTCTCTTACAAAAGAGCATATCTTCCGCATCATTGACATTTTGATGAAAGGTGTTAGTGCAAGATTAAAGAATCTCGGATTTGCACTTGAGCTTACAGAAGAAGCAAAAGAATTCATTTCTGATAAGGGATATGATGCACAGTTTGGTGCCCGTCCGCTTCATCGTGCAATTCAAAAATACCTGGAAGATCCGTTAGCAGAAGAGATTTTAAATATGAATATCAAAGATGGTGATGTGCTAATAGCTGATCTGGATAAGGAGAATCAAAAAATAAAATTCTCTTTCAAGGAAAAAGCAAAAAAATCAACAAAATCTTCTGAGGCATAAAAAAGAACGTGTCGAATGAATTAACCCCGCTCCAGCAGCGGGGTTTTTATTTAGTTTTGCAAGGTGAAAAAAAATAGTAAGATCATTATAGCCATCGATGGATGGTCGAGCTGTGGTAAAAGTACATTGGCCAAACAATTGGCCAAAGAGTTGGGTTATATCTATATCGATAGCGGAGCAATGTACCGGGCTATCACCCTCTATTTTTTGCGTAACCACATCGACTGGACGAATGATGAAGAAGTAAACCAAGCTTTGACAAATGTTACGCTTGACTTCAGAACAAATAATAAAACCAATGATTCCGAGATATATCTCAATGAAGAAAATGTGGAGTATGTTATTAGAGACCTGGTTGTAGCAGAAAAAGTAAGTGAAGTGGCGGCTATCAAAGCCGTTCGTTCTTTTGCAGTTGCACAACAGCAAAAAATGGGTGAAGAAAAAGGAATTGTGATGGATGGGCGTGATATTGGCACCACCGTTTTTCCAAATGCTGAGTTGAAAATATTTATGACAGCAGACAATACTGTTCGTGTGGAGCGCCGGTTTAAAGAACTTTTCGATAAGAATCCTAACATTACGATTGAAGAAGTAAAGGCAAATCTGGAAATGAGGGACTATATTGATTCGCATCGTGAAGTAAGTCCATTACAAAAAGCCCATGATGCTGTGGTTATCGATAATACCAATCTTACACAAACTCAGCAACTCCAAAAAGCACTTAAGTACGTGTCCATGAAGCTGTAACAGATAGCATTCCTTATGCTATTTTAAATTTTTTTTTGAAAAAGCTTTGCATTTTCAAAAGCTACCTATATCTTCGCCCTACTATCTAATCCTTCTATCCGAAGAACTTCCCTAAATCCCTTCATCCGAATTAGTCCAATCTTTCCAATTAGAAATTAACTTCTGGTAATACTGTCCATCTTCCTGTGATGAGCTATGCTGTTTTGCAGCACAGTAATCACTATATCCTCCATTGAATTGCTTTTTCAAAAGGTGTCCTTTGAACCGCCAATCTATTTTTTTACCTCTAAACCTTTTTTATGAAAAAGTTTTTACTCTCTTCGGCTTTAGTTATGTTAGTAACGGGTGCCTTTGCCCAAGTTTGTCCTTCAGGTGCAAAAAGAAACAACGGTAATGCTTGTGCTGGTGGCGGCACTGGTGGCGGCATTGAAGTTGAATTCTTAAATAACCCTAATGACAAATTGCAAATTTTAGCAATTTTGAGTTCTCAAGGTACTGCAACAGTTATTGAGGCAACAAGGGTAGAATCAACACGTGCCGGCAAATGGTATATCGACTGGTGTTTTGAAACTGACAACATCGGTGCAGTTGTGCAAGGAAGTGTTCAATACCAGTTCTATATTGATGTAAATGGTAATAATCAACAAGATCTTCTTAATGGAGAACCAGTAATTGGTGAAGAGACATTCATTTGCACTCAAGCAACTCTTCCTGTAACATTAGTTAATTTCAATGCGGCTCAACGTAGCAACAAAGTAACGCTTACATGGGAAACTTTATTTGAATTGAATAATGATGGTTTTGAAATTGAGCGTCGTGTAGGTAGTGGCGCTTACCAAAAAATCGCTTTCGTTGATTCAAAAGCTCCAGGTGGTAATGGTGATGCATTCTCTTATAGCTTTGAAGATGCTACAAACCTTCCTAAAGGTGTAACATACTATCGTCTTCGTCAGGTTGATCTTGACGGACGTGCAACTTACAGCGAAATTAAAGCTGTAAGAACTGGTAATGGCACAATCATTCTCTCAGTATATCCTAATCCGAGTCGTGGAACAACAAATGTTGCTCTCCCTTCAGGTGTTGGAACTTACGATGTTTCAGTTGATGACTTTACGGGTAAATCAGTTCAACGTTTCAGCGGTCTTACTACAACTAATTTACAGTTGAACAATTTGAAACCAGGTATGTACATGCTGCGTGTAAGCATTCGTGCAACTGGTGAAACGATCACAGAAAGAATTGCGGTGCAATAAAATACGGGACAGGAAAAACCAGATAAGATCAAGACAAATGAAAGCCTCACATTCGTGAGGCTTTCTACTTTTTTGTAAGGTGGTCAATAGACGTCAATCAACAAAAATGGATGCAGCAAATTATTTCGGGCATGTTTTCAAAAAAAAGAATTGAAAATAAAAATTTGTAGATTGGTTTTAGAACTCAATGAGAACTCCGTATAATTTTTTTGAAAAAAAGAGTGGTTTGCTTGCAAAGTAAACGAATGAATTATATTTTTACACCCTACTCAATTCCACATCCTTCGAACACCTCTTTGCTTTAACTCCAGTTTCTATTTACGTAGTTTTCTATTTTTAAATTTCTCAAATTCCTTTGAATTGTCTGATTTTTCAGATTAACTTCTATTTACCCATATCCCACTGATCAACTTTTTCAACAGGTCCTTGTGAAACACCACCTCTGATTTTTTAACCTCAAAAACCTTTGTATGAAAAAGTTTTTACTCTTTTCCAACACGCTCTTAGCTTTATTGTTTTTCAATTCATCTTTATTAGCTCAAATCAATTGTACGCAGGTAAGCAATGCCAACAATTGTAATATTACAGCTGTAGACATAAAGTCGGCTGTAACAGAATTTAATGAGGTGGATGGTATGTGTGAAGCAACCATGACCCTTTCTTTTAAGCTTCTGCACAATTCGGGTATGAAGTTTGCGAATCTCTTTTTTTACAATGCAGCAGTAAACCTGGATTGTAAAAATGGGCCCTCAGCTACAGTGCCATCCAGTATCGCAAGCCTAGGTGGGTATATAGCCCTAACCTATGGAACAAATTGGACCGCATACTCAAACGGCATCAACGGAATTTCACCACAAGCTGCAGGTTATTCAGTGGTAGCGACTCCAATTACAGGAGGGACGGATTTTGTGATCACCGGAATTAAATTTAATTCCGGCTTGCCGTGTGGTTCTTATGATATTGGTTTGTACTTAGCGGGTACGAATGCATCAAGTAATGGGGTTCAATGCCATAATCAATCATCATTTAAACCATATTTGGTAAGTATCGGTGGCAAGATTGATTGTAGCTCACAAATAAACCCACTTAATTACGATCTGATTATTGATGCTAATTATCAAAACCCTGCCGGTACGGTGGCAACAATTAGTGGATCGTATCAGGTATATATCGACGCTAATAGTAATAATGTCATTGACGGACCAGACATGAACTTAACTCCTATTGCTCAGCCATTTTCAACAAGCGTTAGTGGCGCACCTTTAGGGTATACCAGATATACAAGTTTCGACAATAATATTAGTCTTGCTCTGGGCGACCCTTTATCAAGTAAGAATTTATTGGTTCGTGTAACACCTTCAACCGCTGGTGTGGCGTCTGTTACAGGATTGCTTACGAATCAGTGTGCTACTCTTCCCGTTTCTCTAAAATCTTTCAACGCAATACAAAGAAGCAACAAAGCCTATTTAACGTGGGAAACAGATTTGGAAAATAACAACGATGGATTTGAAATTGAAAGACGTTCTGCTGGCAATAGCCAATACCAAAAAATTGGATTTGTTGATTCAAAGGCTCCTGGTGGAAATGGCAACGCCTATTCTTACAGCTTCGACGATAATCAATCGTTAACCAAAGGTGTTACATATTATCGTTTACGCCAGGTTGATCTTGATGGTCGTGCTACTTACAGCGAAGTTAAAGCTGTGCGTACTGGTAACGGTGGATTGCTTACTATCTCTATCTATCCAAACCCAAGCCGTGGAGTTGCAAACGTAACCATTCCTGAAAGTGCAGGAAAAATGGATGTTTCTTTAGATGACTACACTGGTAAAGCGGTTCAGCGTTGGAATGGCATTAGTGTTCGCAATCTTCAAATAAATAACATGCGTCCGGGTATTTATATGCTTCGTATTAATTTCCGTGAAACCGGCGAAACAATAACAGAGCGAATTATCGTTCAATAAAAAATCTTTGGACAGGAAAACCAGATAAAACCGAAGAAAAGAGGCCTCCGAAAGGAGGCTTCTTTATTTATTGAACATTCTGATAACAATCATATCGTTTTCGAACTCATCTAATCCAAGTCATTGCTTTTATATATGCTGCTCTAGTATCTTTCATTAAAATTAAATACATGGAATACTTATTTGAAGTTGATGCTGCCATTTACTCTTCAGCCAGCTCAATAATGAACGGCATCAACTGGTAAGAGAGCCAGGCTGAAAATTGTTCATTTATCAATTTGTATTTTATGAAAAAGTATGTACTCCTCGTATCCGCAGTAGTATTTCTTTCAAACTTAAATTTGCTTCTTGCACAATGTAATGTTACAAACGTAATTGTAAGTAATGTTCGTACGTCAACATATAGCACTGATAGTTTGCTTTACACAATCGATCTTCAATTTAATGTCACGGTCAATGGCGGAAACAAAGATGTTTGGTTACATATATGGCAGGAAGCAGACTATCCCACCAATTTAATGCAACGTTATAATTGCAATGGTCAGCAAAGCACTGCACCGGCACCTTCTACATTCACAAGTGCCAATAACAATCTCGACGTATTAGATAATGCTTTTTTAACCTTTGGCTTTGATGATAATGCCATTAACCTGAACGTTCCTGGTACAAACGGAATATTCACAAATTATCATTACGATGCCGCAATTACTCCAAATTATCAAGGCGCCACTATTTATAAGATAGCCCATAGCACTGATCCTAATGTAGATCATATTTATGTTCAGGACTTGTCGTTTAAAATGAGTAAGTCAGCGTTCGATTTTTTACAAGTCAGAGCGTTCAATTGGTCAACAGTTGGAGACCAACGTCCGCAATGTTGGGGTTGTGGTGAAACATTTGTAGTGGGCGATCCTGTTGTTTCGGGTTCTGTTAACTGTTCCGCCATTCGAACATATAATCTAAACATTCAAAGTAAATTTGATAATATTACCACGCCCGGTATTGAAACTATTTCAGGAGTTTACCGCTTGTATGTTGATGTGGACAGAAACGGTTCTATCAACGAGACTATCGATATTCTTGCTCAAAGTAAAACAAGCTTTATTACAGGGTTCAACCCTGGTACAATTCTTCCAAGCTTTAAAAGTGCCTTTGTGGGTTCCGTATTGCCCTTTAACAATTATGTATTTCAAAATGGCGATACAAATTCAAATAAGCCGTTGATAGCATTGGTGAATGTAACTACTGCAGGTTACCTTGGAGCAGGAGCAATAGGCATTCTAAATAACTCCTGCACTGTTTTGCCAGTTGAAATGAAAAGTTTTAATGCAAAACGTGAGTCCAACACTGTAAATCTAAGTTGGGAAACAGCCCAGGAATTTAATTTCAGCGGGTTTGATATACAACGCAAACTTGGTGAGGCTCCATTTAGAAGTATTGGATTTATAGATGCTACGGCTAATGAAGGAACTGGCTCTGTTTACAACTTTATCGATGCGAATATTGTCTCACAAACTAACATATTGTATCGCTTGCGTCTGGTTGATAAAGATGGCGCTTATCGTTACAGTGAAATAAGAGTTGTCCGAAATAATGCTCAAAAAACCGATCTATCGGTTTATCCTAATCCCAACAGAGGGTTCTTTACAATTGCGGTGCCTGCAGATGCAGGTGTATACGATGTATTACTTATTGATGTTGCAGGAAGAATTCTGAGATCAATGAATGGTTTGCGTAACCAATCATTAAAAATGAATGCTCTCTCTCCGGGTATTTATATTGTGAAGATATCGTTCCGTGAAACCGGTGAAACCATTACAGAAAGAATAATCGTACAATAAGTAAGGCGGGATTGATAACAAAAGTGGGGCTATGAGCCCCGCTTTTAATTATAAGATTCTTTCAGCCTTTGAAATGTATTAGTGGCGTTACATATTACTGCGAGTTTATCCATCACCGCTTCTACCAATGAATCCGGACAGGAAGCCCCACTGCTGATAAAGATTTTAACCGGACGTTTTGCGGGTAAGAAATCTTTAGTGATGTATTCTTTCTTATCATGGAAATTGAAATGCATAATCTCCGTTGGAGAAATGATCTTGTCTGTTCCGTTAATAAAATAAGTTGGTAATCTTTCTTCGCATAACTCCACCAAGTGAGTTGTGTTAGAACTGTTATAACCACCCACGATCACTGCAATATCTGCATCCGTTTCCAACATACCGTTAATTGCAGTTTGATTATCATTAGTAGCATAACAAAGCGTATCTCTTGTATCGGCAAAGCGTTCACCAATGTTCTGCGCATTTAAATTGTAATGCTTCATCACTAAACTCTTCAGGTACTCTGCAATTGCCTGCGTGTCGCTGGCAAGTTGTGTAGTTTGATTTACTACACCAAATCGTTGCAGATCTTTTGTAATATCAAATCCGTTTGAGTAATGACCGTTGAATTCTTTATAAAATTGTTCTGCTGGTTTTTCGCCTGTAATGTACTTCCCCAACTCCACGGTTTCGTTAATGTCATTCACTATCAAAGTGGGCGTATGTGAACTCGCATGTGAAAACGTTGCTCTTGTTTCTTCATGTTTGGGTTTGCCGTGCACAACAATTGAATAACCTTTCGCTGCTATTTGCTCACTTCTATTCCATACTTTTTCTACAAAAGGGCAAGTTGTATTATATTTTTCCGTGGCAATACCTTTTGCATTTAGCATTTCTTCAATATCGAGAGTGGTTCCAAATGCGGGAATGATCACAACATCATCGGACTTAATTTCTTCAAACGGAATCAGTTGTTTGCCATACGTATCTTGTAAAAACTGCACACCCCGCTCTATCAAGGTTGCATTTACTTGTGGATTATGAATCATTTCGCTCAACAAAAAAATGCGCTTGCCGGGATTTTCTTCAATAGTTCTAAACGCTATTTCAATAGCATTTTCCACACCATAGCAAAATCCAAAATGACGAGCAAGGTAAAATTGAACAGTTCCTAAATCGAGCAGAGTAGGAGTGAAATCTTTTTTTAATTTGTCTTGTTCTTTTCGTTTTGCCTTGATGGCTGTTATCAGATCGCTGCGGTAGATATTTGGTACTTCAAACTTTTTCATATCTCTTTTTAACAGTTGCAAAGGTACAAGGTTTGGCAGTGGCTGAAGTGTTTTACCTCAGTTTGATTTTCTGATAACTACTACAATTCGTTTGCTGATTGGTTCGTATCATTGGGGCGAATTATGACTACTATGCCAACTGATTTTAAACCCGCAGACTGGGTGAACGCAACAAATATTTACGAGGTAAATCTTCGTCAATACACAGCTGAGGGAACTTATCTTGCTTTTTCAAAACATCTTCCCCGGTTAAAAGATATGGGTGTTGAAGTAATTTGGTTTATGCCTGTTACGCCAATATCAATCAAGAACCGAAAGGGAACTCTTGGTAGCTATTATGCTTGTTCCAGTTATATCGACTCAAATCCCGAATTTGGGACGGTCGATGAGTTTAAAGCACTGGTAAAATCGATCCATGCATTAGGAATGAAAGTGATCATCGATTGGGTGGCCAATCATACAGGCTGGGATCACGAATGGACCATTTCGCATCCTGATTATTACACGCAAGACGATAAAGGAAATTTTAAACCACCTGTTGAGAATTGGGAAGATGTAATTCATCTCAATTATTATAACCCGGCGTTGCGAAATGCAATGATTGATGCAATGAAATTTTGGGTGACAGACTGCAACATTGATGGTTTTCGATGTGACATGGCAATGTTAGTTCCTGTGGATTTTTGGAAAGAAGCAAGAGCTGAATTAGATCAAGTCCGTCCACTTTTTTGGCTGGGTGAATTTGATCAATGGAACGATGAAGCATATGCACATGTATTCGATATTAGTTACACCTGGCATTGGATGCATATTTCAGAAGAGTTTTACAAGAACCACCGCCGCATAGTTGAATTAGATAAAGCACTCACTGGGTATAAACAAAAACAGCCATCGCATCATTTACATTCATTCTTCACCAGCAACCATGATGAAAACAGCTGGAACGGTTCGGAATATGAAAAGTATGGTGCTTTTGCTTTGCCACTTGCGGTTTTTAGTTGTACCTGGGATGGCGTTCCTTTATTGTATAGCGGACAAGAACTTCCAAATAATAAACGACTGCAGTTTTTTGATAAAGATGAAATAGAATGGACGGATCAACCTGCATTACATACGTTTTATCGAAAGCTACTCTGCTTGCGAAAAGATCAGGAAGTTTTATTAGGACATGATGAACATAGTTTTACCTGGCGTATTGCTACTGATCATCCGGATGAAATGTTTTGTTTTGTAAGAAAGAATAAGGAAAAGGAATTATTGGTATTGCTTAATTTTTCGGAGAAGCCCGTCAACTTTGTGTTGCATGATCTTAGAGTAAGAGGAGAGTTCACCGATATTTTTTCTAATGAGAAAAAGGGAGCAGCAGATTCATTTATACTTGAGCCTTGGGGCTATAAAGTGATGATTAAATAAAAAAAATCCCTCGTTTAAAGCGAGGGATTTTTTTTATTGTGAGTTTTCCGTTTAATTAGGGCTCATTACGCAAATCATTAATTGCGTATTGGTATACACCTTCATATCCAGGATAAATACCTTCAATAATGATACTGTTTCCTGCATTGGCAATTGCATTTTTAAGATCATCGATTGACTTTACAGCTTTACCACCTGCACGAACAATGATAAATCCTTTTTTGATTGTTGTTTGATCTGCTAGCAAACCATCACTTAACGTTTGTATCACAACGCCGCCTTCAACGCCGTATTCTTTCGCCTTCTTAGCATCCAGTGTTACTAACTCTGCACCGAGACGATCTACTGCAGAAGTTTTCACGATTTCCGTATTACCACTGCTATTTTTCAATGTAAGTACTGCAGTACCTTCTTTACCATTACGGATGTAGGTAACATTTATTTTTTGTCCCGGACGATAACTGGCAACTGTACCAGTTAATTCATACCAGGTATCAACGGTTTTGTTATCCAGCTTAATGATCTTGTCACCTTTCTTTAAACCAGCATCTTCAGCAGCACTATTGCTCATTACTTCACCTACAACAACACCATCACCTTCTTTAATTTGTGAATCGGTATTTTCATCAGCATTTGCTTCAGGACGAATACCAAGGAAGGCACGTTGTACTGTACCGAATTTGATTAAATCGTCAACAACTTTCTTTACGATGTTTACAGGAATAGCATAAGAATAACCTGCGTATGTTCCGGTAGGTGATGCAATGGCAGCGTTAATACCAATTAATTGGCCGCTTGTATTTACCAACGCACCACCACTGTTGCCTTGGTTTACTGCAGCATCGGTTTGAATAAAACTTTCAACCACATTTGCATTACGGCCTGCTTTACGTTGATTAATTCCCAGGAAACGATACTTTGCACTAACGATACCTGCAGTAACAGTAGTTTCCAATGTTAATGGATAACCAACCGCTAATACCCACTGGCCAAGTTTCACTTCATCGGAATTTCCATAGAGTAAGTAAGGAAAGCCACTACCTTCAATTTTTACAACAGCAAGATCAGTGTTTGCATCGGTGGCAATTACTTTTGCTTTATACTGTTTTTTGTTATGGAGTGTAACAGTTACTTCATCGGCGCCATCAACCACGTGATTGTTTGTTACAATATATCCATCAGCAGAAATAAATACACCACTTCCACTTGCCATTTGCGGACGGTTACTTTGAGGACCTCCAAAGAAGTCATCAAAAAATTCATCACCGAAAATATCACCAAACGGGCTGCGGCGTTTTGTAGTGTTGTTTGTTTGCGTTGGATTTGTTTTCGTTTTAATATGCACTACACCTGCAACAGTAGAATTAGCTGCTGCTTCAAAATCGACAGCACCCGGTGCCCCATCACCATCAAAAAAACCTGCATAGTTAGCGGGTAATTGTCCTTGACTTTGGGCGACCGTATTGCTCTTAGAGAGTTTTGCATAGAGGAAAACACTTGCGAGAGCTGTAACGGCACTCACAAGCACGGTTACTAAAATGTGTTTCGCTTTCATGTTTATGTTCGTTTTTTTATGTTAGGGATCAAAGGATGTGCCTTTCACTTTGTAAAATAACAAAGCTGCCAGCATTTCAGAACTACCACGAAGCCACATTTAACAAACAGTTATGAAGGCCTTCGTAGTTCATGCTAAAGTTACAGATTTCTCAATGACAAACTTGTAGTGCACCTGTCAATACTCATGTCAACGCTTACTAACAATATTGCCTTTCTAAAAAGTAAAAGCATAAAAAAAATCCCGCTGCGGATGCAACGGGATGGGTAATAAGCAATTGGTTTATGTTAGGGGAAAATGCCTAACTCAACATAGCTTGTAGCTACTTTGTTGATGGCAACTACATAAGCAGCAGTACGCATGTCTGGTATTGCAGGATTTTGTTTCCAGCAATCCATCACTTCATTTACAGCTGTGATCATAGTTTCTTCAAGTCCACTATAAACTAGGTCCACTTCATCGGGTCCATGTGTAATGATATCTCTGTGTTCTTTCTTTACTTTTTTACCACTCAGGAATTCCATCTGGCCAAGAATGTTTGTGTTCAGATTTTCGGTAAAACGCTTTTCCAAACGGCCATAACGAACATGACTGAGGTTTTTCAACCATTCGAAATAAGATACAGTTACACCACCAGCATTCAGGAACATATCAGGCACAACTAACACGCCTTTTGATGCAAATACTTCATCAGCATCAGGAGTCAAAGGTCCGTTGGCAGCTTCGCCAATGATCTTTGCTTTTATGCGGGGCGCATTTTCGCCATTGATCACGTTTTCCAATGCTGCAGGAATAAGAATATCGCATTCCAGTTCCAGTGCATCAGTATTTTTTTCGCAGTTTGTTGCTCCGGGAAAATTAAGAATGGATTTGCTTTCCTGGCGATGTTTAAATACTGCATCGATATCCAAACCATCGTAATTATAAATACTGCCTTCATATTCAGCTAAGGCAACAATGATAGCGCCTTCCTGCTGAAAAAACTTTGCAGAATGATAACCTACATTTCCCAATCCCTGTACAATTACACGCTTTCCTTTAATGCCTGTTTCCAAACCAAGTTTCGACATGACATCTTCCATCATACAAACTTCACGAATGCCATAAAACACTCCCAGGCCTGTAGCTTCACGACGGCCTCTTACACCACCTTGTGAAACTGGCTTACCTGTCACACAACCTGCAGCATCAATTTCGCCGGGGCGGAGAGATGCATAAGTATCAACGATCCAGGCCATTTCACGTTCGCCTGTTCCATAGTCGGGAGCGGGAACATCAATGCCAGGGCCAATAAAATTTTTCTTTACTAACTCAGATGTGTAGCGACGTGTAATTTTCTCCAGTTCGTAGGGCGACCTGTTACGTGGGCTTATTTTAATACCACCTTTCGCACCTCCGAAGGGAACGTTTACAATTGCACATTTATAAGTCATTAAGGCAGCGAGTGCCATCACCTCATCCTGGTTTACTTCCATTGAAAAACGGATACCGCCTTTACAAGGTGTTTTGTGTTGAGAGTGCTGCACACGATAAGCTTCTACCACTTCAATGCTGCCATCGTCCATTTTCACTGGGAAGCGCATTTGGTAAACACTGTTACATTGTTTGATCTGTTCAAGGATACCTTTATCCCATTTTGTAAAGCCGGCCGCTTTATCGAAGCTCTGTTCCACTGCTCCAAAAAAGCTGTAATTCGTAGTTGACATACAATCGTTTTTAAAATTTAATATAGCAAAGATTAATCGTTCTTTTTTTCAAGTGCTGCTACTTTACGATCGATCATAACAAGGTATATGATCAAACCAACAAGCACGGTAAGGCATACTGTCATTACAACATAAATTTTACCGTTTTTTTCCATGGCACCACCCTCATCATTTACCTGTGCCGTAGCGATTAGTGTAATGGATAGAAAGGACAATAGGAGGGATAAAAATTTACGCATTGATCCAGTTTTTTTCTTTGATTTTAGAAATACGGATGAGCAGGGTAGTCATCCAAACACCTAATAACGTCCAGCCAATTACTGCAGGCCAAAACACCATTCGCATAGCCGGGTCGAGATCCTGGCCATTCATAGCAGGATTACCTTCTACGCCTTGTCCACCTGGGTGCAACGATTGAACTAATCGAGGTAACACCATAATAAGCGGAACATAAATAAAATAAGCAAAGATGTTGTAAACACTACTTACCCTTGCACGCTTATCCATATCGGGCATGGAATTACGCAATACAAAGTAGGCGAGGTAAATTAATAAAGCGATAGCAACCGCAATTTGCTTCGGATCGTTACTCCACGGTTCGCCCCAGGTAAAATTTGCCCAGATAGCACCAGTCACTAAACCAAGAAGACCGAAAATAATGCCGGTACGGGCATACTCACGAGCTTTAATATCGTCGGCAAGATTTCCGCTGCGCAAATACCGGATCGAAAAGATCATTGAAACCAGCAAAAGAATCATTTGACCGAACCACATCGGCACATGGAAAAATAAGTTGCGGATGGTTTGATAGAGATTACCGATGATAGGAACTTGAATGAGGAAGCCTGCGGTAAATGTGTAGAACAGGAGCAGAACTGCTAATATCTTCCACCAGGATTTTTGCATATGCTTGTTTAATCATTTCCCGAATTACATATCCTCACATTAACTTACAACCCTTCGTTTTCGGTGCGGCAAAGTTAGGGTGTTGAGCCTTAATCTTTCCATAAAAAAGGGAATAAAATCAGGCTGAGGATCATCACCAGCACATCTAATCCGCTTAATAACAGAACCATTTGCGTTAACGCACCTTCATTAAATATTTCGCCGAATGCAGATTTTGAAATTTTCACGAGTAGTAAAAGTTGTGGAATGATGAGCGGAAAACCAAGGATGGCCATAAGTGCTGCATTTTGATTAGCCCTTGCGGCAATTGCCGCCAGCAATGTAAATACGAGACTTATACTGATGCCACCTAAAACCGTAATACCTAAAAAAGGAATTGTTTTAGCGAAGGGTGCTCCAAGAAAAAAACTGAACAGTAACAAGCTTAGTAAACTCATTACCAACATGAGTAGTACATTATAAATGAGCTTGGCTAAAATAAAATCAAGTGCTCCAGCAATGCTGTAATAATACAGCATACGACCCCGACTTTCCTGCAAAAAGCTTTTGGCAACGGCGTTAATACATATAAACAATAAGTTCATCCAGAACAATCCGTTCCATGCAGTTGCTTCGGGTTGCCCCATTGCCAGGTACAAAACAAAAATGGTACTGGCGATATAAAGTAAAATGCCGTAAAACGTGTACTGCTGCCTTATTTCAAGCAGCAGATCTTTCTTAAACAGTGCGTATATTTTGTTTGTTGAAGCCAAGCTTGCAGATTTATAAGTTGATGTTAAAGATGATAGCAATGCCTGCATCTCGGTTCATATTTATCTTTTTCGCCCAACACTACTTGCCCACCTTCGCTTGAAGTTCGGTATGAGTAATTGGCAATATTGCCGCACACAACGCAGATGGCATGTAGCTTTGTGATGTAATCGGCAACAGCTAAAAGGTTGGGCATTTGTCCGAATGGTTGCGCCTTATAATCCATATCGAGCCCTGCAACAATTACACGTGCACCACGTAGAGCCAGCTGCTCGCACACATTAGTAATTTCAGGATCAAAAAATTGGGCTTCATCAATACCGATCACTTCAACATCCTGAGCCAGCAAAAGTATTTTTTGTGAATTATCGATGGGTGTAGATTGAATAGCATTCTCATCGTGCGAAACAATTTTTACATCGTCATAACGGACATCAACAGCCGGTTTAAATATTTCTACTTTCAGATTGGCGATGCGTGCACGCTTTAACCGCCGTATAAGTTCTTCTGTTTTTCCGCTAAACATGGAGCCGCAGATCACTTCAATCCAGCCTCTCCGGTCGCCTTTAATATTCGGTTCAATAAACATTATCAATATTTTATGCCAAACTGTTTGTAACTTAACCGCAAATTTCCAATACCGCCAAAAGTAAGCACTATTCATGGAACGAATTGCTTCTCTTATTGAACAATTACAGCAAGCCCTTCAGCGAAATGCCGATGCATCGCAAATGCTGATCCTTACCAACATGCTCCGTGCAGAATTGGAACAGGCAACTCAACAAAAACAAGAAAGCCTTGGTACCAACCGTGTAGCAGTAGTGTTACCTGCGTCAAGGGGCACAATACAAACTTCCGCAACCATGCCTGCTGTTGCAACTAAACTTGTTCCTCCAACAATTGTAAAAGTGGAAGAGAAGCCCGTTGAGAAAATAGTAGAAGTATTGCAGGTTGATGAAAGTGAAGTAGAAGCTGAGTTGGAAGAGATTCGCCAGAAAGCAGAATTTGCAAAAAAAGTAGAAGCACAGCAACATCAAAATAAACCCGTTTTATTGTTTGATGAAGAACCCGAAGTTCCCACACTTGTTCACCAGCCGAATTATGTTGAACCGAAAAAGCCCGAACAAAATTCTAAAGAGGTAAATGAACTGGCAAACGGCAGACAATTATCATTGAACGATCAGTTAGGCGAACAGAAAACAGAAGTGGGACATCGGTTAACAGAAGGTGCATCAATAAAAGATCTGAAGAAAGCTATAGGCATTAACGATCGCTTTGTTTTCATTAATGAATTATTCCGTGGCGATGAGGTGATGTACGAACGCAGCATCAAGACCATCAATAACTTTTCTATTTATCCCGAAGCACAATACTGGATGGAACGTGAATTGAAAATTAAACTAGGTTGGGATAATGATCGTCCGGCAACGCAAGAGTTTTATGCGTTGGTAAAAAGACGTTTCTCCTGAATCCATTCAAGAATTAAAGCAGTGGCGCCGGCATTTTCTTTTACGTAATTTTCTGCAATAGCACTCGCTTCTTTTATTTTGAGTGAAAGCATTACCCGTTCGAGTTCGGCTGCATTATTTATTGTGAAACTTCCGCCCATTTTTTTCAAATCAACGCTTTCTTTAAATTTTTCGAAGTTCGGTCCGGTTATGACTGGCTTACCATAAACCGCAGCTTCCAAAATATTATGATGACCGCTTTTATTGAAACCACCACCTATATAACAAACAGCAGCATATTTGTAAATACGTGAGAGATAGCCGATGTTATCAATGAGTAAGCAGTTATGAGTTATGGGTTGTGGGTTACGAGTAGAAAGCTCCGAAAAAGAAATTGCGTTCGGAAATAAACTTTTTAAGCGATTGATATTTTCAGCTTTTATTTCATGCGGTGCAATAATGAGTTTGTAATTAGGATTTGTCTTCGTCCATTCTGCAAGAATTGTTTCATCTTCGGCCCAGGTGCTACCCGCCACCAATACGAGGTCGGTTCCGCAGAAAGTATTAACAATTTCAACCGGCTGCCATTGCTCAGCAGCAGTAATCACACGATCAAAACGGGTATCACCTGCAACAGTTGTTTTATCGCCCAACCCAATTCTATCTAACAACTCTTTGGATGCTTCATTTTGTACGAAGAGTTGAGAAAAGTTTTGCAGCATGTTTCTGTTAAAGCCTCCCCACCATTGAAAAAATGGTTGCGATGGACGAAAGATGCCCGAGACTAAAATCGTTTCGATTTTCCTGTTCTTAAGTTCAGTTAGGTAGTAGTGCCAAAACTCATACTTTACAAAAATGGACAGCTGGGGTTGTACAAGGTTGAGAAAATCCTTTGCATTAGCCGCTCCATCCATCGGCAGGTACATCACATGATCGGCACCTTTGTAATTCTTTCTTACTTCGTAGCCGGAAGGTGAGAAGAAGGTTAAAAGGATTTTGGAATCTGGATATTGGATTTTGATCTCTTCTAACACTGGTCGACCTTGTTCAAACTCTCCAAGCGATGCGCAATGCATCCAAACCACTTTATCGTTGGGGTTAGGTTGCCAATTTTGTTGCAGTTGCTCTTGCCAGTTTTGGCGACCATCGACCCATTTACGGGCTTTTAGATTCCAGCCGGCTGCCAGACTTATGGCCGTTTTATAAGCAACACGAAATAAATTGTAGAAGAATATCATGCGCCACAAATCTAAGCGGAATGAAATGGATAGTAAAAACTTAACGTATTACGTTGGTTGTAAGCCGCCAAACGCCTTTTTTGCCGTACTTTCGCCAGCGTTTAAACAAGCTTATTTATGAGGCCTATTCAGATGGTTGACCTTAAGCAGCAATATCTTGCAATTAAGCAAGAGGTGGATGCTGCGGTTTTAGATGTGCTCGACAGTTCTGCTTTTATAAATGGCAAACCTGTGCAGGAACTGGCAGCCGATCTCAGTCAATATCTCGGATCAAAACATACCATTCCCTGTGCCAACGGTACAGATGCATTGCAAATCGCCATGATGGCGCTCAACCTGCAACCAGGTGATGAAGTGATTACTGCTTCATTTACTTACATCGCCACAGTTGAAGTCGTGGCATTGCTCCGTTTAAAACCTGTGTTTGTGGAAGTAGATCCCCAAACATTTTGTATCGACCCCAATGCGATACGGAAAGCGATCACGCCAAAAACAAAAGCAATTGTTCCCGTTCATTTGTACGGGCACGCTGCCAACATGGATGAGATCATGAAAATTGCTGCAGAACATAACCTGTACGTCATTGAAGATAACGCACAGGCAATTGGAGCTGATTATACGTTTCCTGATGGAACAAAAAAGAAAACGGGATCTATTGGAACGATTGGTTGCACATCATTCTTCCCTTCAAAAAACTTAGGATGTTATGGCGATGGTGGTGCAATGTTCACCAACGATGATGCATTGGCAGAACAATTAAAGATGGTGGCAAATCACGGACAGAAGGTGCGCTACTATCATGAAGTGGTTGGTTGCAACTCTCGCCTTGATACATTGCAGGCAGCTGTGTTAAAGATAAAATTGAAGAAGCTGGATGAATATATTGCTGCACGTCGCAAGGCTGCAGATTATTATGATGCTGCATTTGCGGGTCATAAAAACATCACCACTCCTTATCGTGCTCAATACAGTAATCATGTGTTCCATCAATACACATTAACGCTCGATGGGTTTGAAAATGTCGCAGATGTAAGAAATGGATTGAATGCTTTCTTAGCCGAGCAAAAAATTCCATCTATGATCTATTATCCTGTGCCGGCACATCGTCAGCAAATGTTTGCATCATTTGGTGGCGCAGATTTTGATTTACCGATCACCGATTGGTTAACCGATCGTGTCATATCCTTGCCCATGCATACCGAACTGGAAGAAGAACAATTAGATTTTATTACAAGCAAAGTGTTAGAATACCTTAATTCAAAATCATAAACGGAAATTAACAGATGAAAATCGCAGTAGTAGGAACAGGCTATGTAGGTCTTGTTACAGGAACTTGTTTTGCAGAAACGGGCAACCAGGTTACCTGTGTTGATATTGATAAGAGCAAAGTTGATAAGTTATCGAACGGGCAGATCACTATTTATGAACCAGGTCTGGAAAAAATATTTCTCCGTAATCTGAAAGAAGATCGTTTACATTTCACAACTAACCTTTCTGAAGGCGTAAAAGATGCCGCCATTATATTTCTTGCATTGCCAACGCCTCCTGGTGAGGATGGCAGTGCCGACCTGAAATACATTTTAGGTGTGGCAGATGACCTCGGAAAAATTCTTACCGATTATAAAGTTATTGTTGATAAAAGTACAGTGCCTGTTGGTACTGCAGATAAAGTACAGGCTGCTATTGCCAAAAACTATAAAGGTGAATTTGCTGTAGTAAGCAACCCGGAGTTTTTGCGTGAAGGTGTGGCGGTAGATGATTTCATGAAACCTGATCGTGTGGTTGTGGGTACAAGCGATGAGCGTGCAAAGAAAGTGATGACTGAATTATATGCACCATTTGTACGAAGCGGTAACCCTGTAATTTTTATGGATGAGAAAAGCGCAGAGCTTACAAAATATGCAGCGAATTCTTTCTTAGCCGTGAAGATTTCCTTTATGAATGAAATTGCACGTTTATGCGAACGACTTGGCGCCGACGTTGATATGGTGCGTAAAGGCATTGGTAGTGATGAGCGAATTGGTAAACGTTTCCTTTTCCCTGGTATTGGTTATGGTGGAAGTTGTTTCCCCAAAGATGTACAAGCCTTGGTAAAGTCATCAAGTGAAGTTGAATATGACTTTGAAATACTGAATGCGGTGATGAAGGTGAACGAAGAACAAAAATTGTTCCTTATGCCCAAGATCAACGCTTATTTCAATAATGATCTGAAAGGAAAGCGTTTTGCATTGTGGGGATTGGCATTCAAACCAAACACTGATGACATTCGTGAAGCACCGGCTTTATATATGATCGATGCTTTAACAAATGCAGGAGCAACTGTACATGCTTACGACCCCGAAGCAATGCCGAATGTGAAGCAGATTGTGGGAGATAAAATTGATTTTGCAGAAGGACAATACGATGCATTGGAAAATGCAGACGCATTGATCATTGCAACTGAGTGGAGTGAATTCCGCACACCTGAGTTTGAAAAAATTTCTTCTATGCTGAAGAATAAGGTTGTGTTTGACGGACGCAATGTGTACGACAGGTCACAAATGAAAGAATTGGGGTTCTTCTATGAAAGCGTAGGTAGAGAAGCTGTGAAATAATTTAAAACAAACAATCGCATAACTAAATACAATGGATCGTAAACGTATTTTAATTACAGGTGCTGCTGGTTTTCTCGGTTCGCATTTATGCGACCGTGCAATTAAAGAAGGCTTTCATGTAATTGCAATGGATAACCTTATTACAGGTGACTTGAAAAATATTGAACACTTGTTCAAGCTCGAACAATTCGAGTTTCATCATCACGATATTACCAAATTCATACATATTTCGGGAAAGCTTGATTATATCCTGCACTTTGCATCACCTGCAAGCCCGATCGATTATTTAAAAATTCCGATCCAGACGTTGAAAGTGGGCGCTCATGGTACACATAACTGTTTGGGTTTAGCAAAAGCAAAAGGGGCCCGCATACTTGTTGCTTCTACATCAGAAGTATATGGCGATCCGTTGGTGCATCCGCAAACCGAAGAATATTGGGGAAATGTAAACCCTGTTGGTCCACGTGGGGTATACGATGAAGCAAAACGTTTCATGGAAAGTATTACGATGGCTTACAACCGTTTTCATGGTGTGCAGACAAGGATCATTCGGATCTTCAACACTTATGGTCCACGTATGCGACTCAACGATGGCCGTGCATTACCAGCATTCATCGGCCAGGCTTTGCGTGGAGAAGACTTGACTGTATTCGGTGATGGTAGCCAGACAAGGAGTTTCTGTTATGTGGATGACTTGGTAGAAGGTATTTATCGTTTGCTCATGAGCGATTATGATATGCCCGTGAACGTTGGTAACCCTACAGAAATCACTTTGAAAGAATTTGCAGAGGAAGTGATTAAGTTAACAGGCACATCACAGAAAATCATTTACAAGCCATTGCCGGTTGATGATCCTAAGCAACGTAAACCAGACATTACAAAAGCAAAAGAATTGCTTGGTTGGGAACCGAAAGTTGCAAGAGCAGAAGGTTTGAAAATTACCTACGAGTATTTTAAAAATCTTCCGAAAGAAGAGTGGAGCAAACAACCGAAAGAGTTTGTGAGCATGAAATAGTGAATGATGAGTTGTGAATGATGAATGAAGAAGTTAATGCATTCAGCGAAATAATATCAGACATCCTAAATCAGAAATCATACATTGGAAATGTATCAATCGTTAATCAATAAAGAAAAAAAAGTAGCCGTAGTTGGTTTAGGTTATGTGGGTTTGCCGTTGGCGTTAGAATTAGCCGCACACATGGATGTAATTGGTTTCGACATCAACAGCAAACGCATTGCAATGATGCAACGCAACGAAGATCCCAGCAAGGAGGTCGATGCTGAAATGTTTGCAGGAAGGAGCATTGTTTTTACCGACGATGTGAATGTATTGAAAGAAGCTTCTTTTTATATCGTAACCGTTCCAACTCCTGTTGATGATCACAAAGTGCCCGATCTTACACCATTGGAGAAAGCAAGTGAAACTGTAGGTAAGGTGTTGAAGAAAGGTGATTATGTGATCTATGAAAGTACCACCTATCCCGGCTGCACAGAAGATGACTGTATGCCGATACTGGAACAATTCTCTGGATTGAAAGGAAAAGTTGATTTTAAACTTGGTTATTCACCGGAACGCATTAACCCAGGAGATAAACATCATACGTTAAGCAATACGGTTAAGATCGTTTCAGGTTGCAGCGATGAATCACTTAAAGAAATTGCAGCGGTGTATGAAAGTGTGGTGAAAGTTGGGGTGCATCGTGCGCCAAATATTAAAGTAGCAGAAGCAGGAAAGATCATTGAAAATGCACAGCGTGATCTGAATATTTCATTGATGAATGAACTGTCGATCATCTTCGATCGCATTGGCATTAACACATTTGATGTGGTAGAAGCAGCAGGAACAAAGTGGAACTTTCATAAATACACACCGGGATTGGTTGGTGGTCATTGTATTGGTGTTGATCCTTATTATTTAACGTATAAAGCGCAACAGCTAGGTTACAATTCAAAAGTTATTGCCAGCGGTCGTTTTGTAAATGATGAGATGCCTCGTTATGTAGCGAAAAAAATCATTCAGCATATTATTAAAAATGCGCCTAATGCGGCCAATGCAAAAGTGTTAGTGCTTGGCGCTACGTTTAAAGAAAATGTTTCCGATATCCGCAATTCGAAAGTGGCGGATATGGTGAAAGAACTATTAGAGTATAATGTTGCTGTTGATTTTGTTGATCCGCATGCTGATGCAGCTGAAGTAAAACACGAGTATGGTTTAACTATTGCTCCTGTAATCGGCACCGACTACGATGCAATTGTTTTGGCAGTGGCTCACAATCCTTACAAAGATTTTTCAGAAGAATATCTTTTATCCATTGCCAATGAGAAGGCGTTGTTTGCTGATTTAAAAGGTATTTACCGCAATAAAATTTCTAAACTGAAATACTGGAGTTTATAATGAGCACATACGATAAAACAATATTGGTAACAGGTGGTGCTGGGTTTATCGGCAGTCATGTTATTCGGCTGTTTGTAAACAAATATCCCAACTACAAAATTGTAAATGGCGATGCATTGACCTATGCAGGTAATTTGGAGAATTTAAAAGATGTTGAGGGTAACGCAAATTATGAATTTGCAAAAGTTGATATAACAGATGAAACAAGGGTAGAAGAATTATTCAATCAATATCATTTTGATGCGGTGATTCACCTGGCAGCAGAAAGTCATGTGGACCGCAGTATCCTCGATCCTTTAGCGTTTGTAAAAACAAACGTGCTGGGTACGGCGATTTTACTCAATGCATGCCGTAAGCATTGGAATGGTAAGTATGAAGGCAAACTGTTCTATCATGTATCAACTGATGAAGTATATGGTTCATTAGGTGAAACAGGATTCTTCACTGAAGAAACTCCTTACGATCCACATTCACCATACTCTGCATCAAAAGCAGCATCTGATCATTTCGTGATGGCTTACCATGATACCTATGGTTTGCCAATTGTAATGAGCAACTGTAGTAACAACTATGGTTCACATCATTTCCCTGAAAAGCTGATCCCGTTAATGATTAACAATATCAAAAACAATAAACCATTGCCAGTGTATGGTAAAGGTGAAAATGTGCGTGACTGGTTATTTGTAGAAGACCATGCCAGAGCGATTGATACTATTTTCCATAACGGCAAACAAGGCCAGAGTTACAATGTGGGCGGTTTTAACGAATGGAAAAATATTGACCTGGTTCATTTGCTTTGCAGCATCATGGATAAAAAACTTGGCCGTGCAGAAGGAGAAAGCGCAAAACTCATTACCTATGTAAAAGACCGTGCCGGTCATGATTTGCGTTATGCCATTGATGCAACCAAACTCAACAAAGAATTAGGCTGGAGCCCTTCGTTGCAATTTGAAGAAGGTTTAGAAAAAACGGTGGAGTGGTATTTAAGCAATGAAGAATGGATCAACCATGTAACAAGTGGCGATTACCAGAATTACTATGATGCGCAATATGAGAAGAGGTAAATAATAATGTCTGATGTCGGATGTCTGATTTGTGATTTAAATCCTACATCCTACATCATAAATACTACATCAGTTTTATGGCTTTTTTACAAACAGGATTCCCCGGGCTAGTAGTAGTTGAACCAAATGTATTTGGTGATGAGCGGGGTTATTTCTTTGAATCGTACAATCAACAAGCTTTCGAGAAAGAAGGACTTTTTAATAATTGGGTGCAGGATAATCAATCGAGTTCAACCTATGGTGTGATTCGTGGATTGCATTTTCAAAAAGGAGAATATGCTCAAGCAAAACTGGTGCGTTGTTTAAGTGGAAGAATATTGGATGTGGTAGTGGATCTGCGTAAAGATTCTCCAACGTTTAAAAAAGTATATGCAGTTGAGTTGACATCAGAAAAGAAAAATGCATTATTGGTGCCCCGTGGCTTTGCACATGGATTTTCTGTGTTGAGTGAAACGGCTGAGGTTTTTTATAAGTGTGATAATTTTTATAATAAACAAAGCGAAGGTGGCTTAATCTATAACGACAAAGATTTAAATATTGATTGGAGAATAGAAGCCAGTAAAGAAATTGTTTCAGGTAAGGATCAATTGAATGCTGCATGGGCTGAGCTTGGAGAAGACAGCTTTTTTTAACTGATGAATATGGAAAAGCCGGTTATACTTGTTACAGGCAGTAATGGTCAGCTCGGAAAAGAGTTGCAACAACTTGCAGATGCATATCCGCAGTATCGTTTCGTGTTTGCATCTCGTGAAGATTTGAAGTTGGAAGTTTTTGGTTTAGTTGAAAATTTCTTCCTAGCAATCAAACCTAAATATTGTATTAATTGCGCTGCCTACACAGCCGTTGATAAAGCGGAAAGTGAAGAGGATCTGGTCATGCTTGTGAATGCTGAAGCAGTTGGCAACCTTGCAGAGGTTTGCAAAAAATATCAGACAAAGTTCATACACATTTCTACCGATTATGTGTTTGACGGTGAAAGTGAAACGCCTTACAAAGAAGATGACATCACAGGTCCTATCAATACCTATGGTCGTTCAAAATTATTAGGCGAACAGTTGTGTATGAAAGAAAATGCTGATGCTATCATTATTCGCACAGCATGGGTGTATTCTTCATTCGGTAACAATTTTGTGAAGACGATGATGCGGTTGATGAATGAGCGGAATGAATTAAATGTTGTGGCTGATCAAATTGGTTCGCCAACTTACGCTGCTGATCTGGCTAAGGCAATTCTCGATATTATTTCTACCGGTAAATGGGAGAGTGGCATTTATCATTACAGCAACGAAGGGAAGATAAGCTGGCATGAGTTTGCGTTGGCGATCAAGGAAATTACAGGCAGCAAAGCAGTTGTGCATCCTATTGAAACTGCTCAGTATCCCACCCCTGCAAAACGTCCGCACTTCTCATTACTGAATAAATCAAAGATCAAAACAACATATGTTATTGCTGTTCCGGATTGGAAAGTAAGTTTAGAACGCTGTATTGATATGTTGCAGGAAAGTAAATAAAGACGACGCAGACAGCTATTAAATCAAAAACCCTCCACATTGTGGAGGGTTTTTGTTGGCCTACCTGGATTCGAACCAAGACAAACAGAACCAAAATCTGTCGTACTACCATTATACTATAGGCCAATCTCCCTTGCGGGGCTGCAAAAATAAGGTTCAATAGATGATCAACCAAAAAATTTATAAAATTGATCAGCTCCTGTCGTCACGGTCTTTCAGTTCCTTGATCTTGTCCAAAGCTCCCGCCACCACATCGCACATTATGGTGTATAGAGCGCCTTGTTTGGGATTTGCATAAATATATTCCAGTGCCTCATTTTCATTCGCAATTTTCATAACAGGAATTGTTTTGTTCACCTTGCGGATGCCTTCTTCAAGCAGGTCCATGATTTCTTCAGCTGTACGACCACGGAGGTTTTTATCGCAACGCATAATGATCTCATCAAAGTACTTCGCACTTATTTCTCCAAGTTCACGAATGTCTTCATCTCTACGGTCACCTGTTCCGCTGATAACTCCGACTTTATACTTGTAATCAAGTTTGTTTACAAATTCGCAAAGCAATTGAAGTCCGTGCGGATTGTGTGCAAAATCAGCAAGGAAAGTATAATTTTTAAAATGGAAAAAATTCAACCGACCTGGAGTTAAACTTTCACCCGGAATAAATGTGAGTAATCCCTGCCGAATATCATCAATGCTGATATCACGATACAGATAAGTGGCGAGCACAGCCGGTAAGCAATTGGCGATATTATGCACTGCCTTTCCCTGGTACGTCAATGGAATATCTTTCGCCGCCATCACACGAATTTTCCATGTGCCTTTCATAATGCTGATGAAACCATTTTCATATACGGTTGCCAAACCACCAGCAGCACAATGTTCTTTAATTCTGGGATTATTTTCATCCATGCTGAAAAAAGCAACATTACACTTCAGGTCATCTTTCATCTTATACACCAAATTATCTTCGGCATTGAGAATAGCATAGCCATGCGGAAAAACCGTTTCAGGAACAACTGCTTTTACTTTCGCCATTTGTTCAACAGTGTTAATGCCGCCGAGGCCAATATGATCCGCAGCAACATTTGTTACAATGGCTACGTCACAATTCTGAAATGCAAGACCTGATTTTAAAATACCACCTCTTGCACACTCGAGTACGGCAAAGTCAACTGTTGGATCTTTTAATACAAATGTTGATGAAACAGGCCCGGTACAATCACCTTTCATCATTAAATGATTCTGGATATAAACGCCATCACTAGTTGTGTAACCTACCTTTTTACCTGCACTCTTTGCAATATGTGCAGTTAAACGTGTAGTGGTTGTCTTTCCGTTAGTTCCTGTAATGGCAATAATAGGAATGCGGCCAACACTTCCTTTCGGAAACAGCATGTCAATTACAGGTTCTGCTACATTGCGTGGCAAACCTTCAGCCGGATCGATATGCATACGGAAACCAGGTGCTGCATTTACTTCAAGTATGGCTCCTCCATTTTCACTCACTGGTGATCGTAAATCGGTAGCCATAATATCAATGCCGCAAATATCAAGACCAATGATTTTGCTGATTCGTTCGCACATAAACACATTTGCCGGATGTACCTCATCGGTTACATCAGTTGAAGTGCCGCCGGTTGAAAGATTTGCTGTTGTTTTTAACAACACCAATTCGCCTTTTGCCGGAACAGTTTCCAACGTGTAGCCTTTTTCTTCCAGCATTTTCATTGTGCTGCCATCAACAGTTATTTGTGTCAATACTTTTTCATGACCATAGCCACGACGGGGATCTTTGTTGGTTTCATCAATCAGCCATTGAATAGTATGTTCGTCATCACCTATTACACTTGCCGGTGTACGCAATGCGGCACAAATAAATTTGTGATTGATGACCAGTATACGAAAATCAAAACCTGTAATGAATCGTTCAACAATTACGCTGCGGCTATAAGCCTTTGCAGCTTCAAATGCTTTTAATGCCTGTTCTTTATTGGTGATGTTGGTAGTATTTCCTTTACCGTGATTGCCATCGATAGGTTTTATCACTAATGGATAACCAAATCTTTCAATCGCTTCATCCAATCCAACTTCAGTGCGTATAACTGTTCCTCTTGGTACAGGAATTTCAGCGGCTTCCAGCAACAGTTTTGTTTCTTCTTTATCACATGCAATATCAACAGCGATGTTTGAAGTAGTGGATGCAATGGTTGCACGAATACGTTTTTGATGTACACCATAACCCAACTGCACAAGGCTTTGCTTGTTTAACCGTATGTAAGGGATATTTCGCTTTGCAGCTTCATCAACAATACAACCTGTGGAAGGGCCAAGCCTTGTATCTTCCCTTATCTCTCTCAGCTTTTGAATGTCCTCCTCCAGATTATATTCTTCGGATGCAACTAATGCTTCTGCAATTCGTACCGCAGCTTTTGCTGCATACACCCCCGCATCTTCTTCAAGGTAGGTGAACACCACATAATACACACCTTCCTTTTCGTTGGCAGTTCTTGTTCTGCCAAAGCCAGTATCCATCCCTGCGAGTGTTTGCAATTCCAATGCAATATGTTCAATCACATGTCCCATCCAGGTGCCTTCGTCAACCCGTTGAAAAAAGCCACCCGGTTTGCCAACACTGCAACGATGACTATACATGCTGGGAAATAGCTTTTCTAATCGTTCACGAAAACCGGCTATATGATTAGTGGGGCGTTGTTCCAGTTCTTCAAGGTCGAGTTTCATCTGGATGAGTTTTGTACGTCGTACACTCCAATAGTTAGGACCACGAAGAATTTTAATTTCAAGAACTTGCATAAATAAGGTGATTGATGTGTCTCCCAATATATCAAAATTTATCCGATGCTGTTGATAAATGCAGGGAAGCACAGGAAATATTTTCCCCTTAAATTTGTTTGAAACTAAAATCTCAACCATTGCAGTATCCAAAAGGAAAACTGATCGCAATTGGCGGTGCAGAAGATAAAGGAACCGATCTTGAAGCGGGAGAAATCAACCGCAATAATCTTAATTTTTTCGAGCTGGGCATTCTCAGGCGGGTAGTTGAAGAAGCCGGCGGCATTGATGCCCGTATTGAAGTAATTACAACTGCTTCAACTATACCTTATGAAGTGGGCGATAACTATATGAATGCATTTGGAAAAATTGGGTGTACAAATATTGGTGTGCTACATATTCGTAACAGGCAGGATACTGCAAATGCTGAATATTTAGAACGTATTAAGACCTGCGATGCGGTTATGTTTTCAGGTGGTAATCAAATGCGGTTAAGTGTAACCGATGGAGGAACGGAATTTTTAGCGATCCTGAAAAAACGTTACCACGAAGAGGAAGGATTTGTAGTTGCCGGAACATCAGCTGGTGCTATGGCTATGAGTAAGACAATGATCTATGAAGGAAACGCAGCACGTGCTTATTTAAAAGGTGAAGTGAAAATGACAACTGGGTTAGGTTTTATTGATCATGTTATTATCGATAGTCATTTTGAAAAACGTGGACGTTTTGTTCGATTAACCCAAGCGGTTGCCACAAATCCATCTTGCATTGGCATTGGCTTGGGAGAAGATACAGGTATGCTCATCACCGAAGGAAATAAGATGGAAGCAATTGGTAGTGGGTTAGTGATTATTATTGACGGACATGATATGATGCATTCGAATATTGCGGACATTCCCGATGGAAATCCGATCAGCATTGAAAACCTAAGAGTACATTTCTGCGAAAAAGGAAATGGCTACATGGTAAAAGAGCGTCAGTTTTTAATGGAAGCGAAAGATGGAGCATTGATTAAAAAACAAGTACACGTAGAGTAATAAAACGATTCAATCAACTGTATGAAAAAAGTATTTTTATTCGCTATTTCAGTTCTGATGCTTATGGCATTTAAAGGTCAGGAAAAGATCAAAGTTATTTTCTTTGGTGATTCAATTACACAGGCAGGAGTTAATCCCGGAGGTTATGTAAAACGTATCGACAGCATGGCACGTGCTCAAGGGAAAATGAATTATGATTTAATTGGTGCCGGTATTGGCGGCAATAAAATTTATGATCTCTATCTGCGTATGGAAGATGATGTGCTGGCAAAAAATCCAAATGTTGTTGTGCTGTACATCGGAGTAAATGATGTGTGGCATAAAGCTTCATCAGGAACAGGAACAGATCCAGATAAATTTGCAAAGTTTTATCAAGCGGTGATCGATAAGATTAAAGCAAAAAATGCAAAGATCATTTTGTGTACTCCGGCGGTAATAGGAGAAAAGACTGATGGCAGCAATCAGCAGGATGGTGATTTAACAGAATATAGTAAAATCATTCGGGGACTTGCACAAAAGAATGGCTTGCCATTGGTTGATTTACGAAAAGCATTTATCGACTACAACAATAAAAACAATAAAGAGAATAAAGACCGTGGCATCTTAACTACTGACAGGGTTCATTTAAACGCAATCGGCAACCAATTGGTCGCCGATGAAATATGGAAAGCTATTCAGGCTCTTTAAACAGCCGATACCAGATAATAATTTTTCTTTCCTTTCTGTACAAGTAAGTATTTGCTATGCAGCAACAATGAATTATCGATTTTCATATCGATTGCTTCAACTTTTTTACGGTTAATGCTTACGCCACCACCTTGCACTGTTTTGCGAGCTTCACCTTTACTGGGGAAAATGGTTGTTTCTGCTAAGAACGAAACAACATCAATACCTTCTTGCAACTTGTCAGCAGAAAAATCAAACTTCACCACACCTTCCATTGCTTCTAGATCATCCACACTCAAACTCTCAGCTGATGCTGTTTGATTAGCGAATAATTTTTCTGTAGTTGCAATCGCTTCCCTTAATGCTTCATCGCCATGCACAAATTTTGTTACTTCTTCCGCCAAACGTTTTTGGAGAATCCGTTTGCCGGGATCGCTGTTATGCTCGATGATCAAACCATCCACTTCTTCTTTTTCAAGAAAAGTGAAAATTTTGATCCATCCTTGGGCATCGGCATCACTAGCATTTAACCAGAATTGATAAAATTGGTAAGGAGTTGTTTTGGTTGAATCCAACCAAATGTTGCCTTGTTCGGTTTTTCCAAACTTGGTGCCATCTGCTTTTTTGATGAGCGGACAAGTAAATGCAAATGCTTCACCATTTACTTTCCGGCGAATGAGTTCGGTGCCGGTTGTAATGTTTCCCCACTGATCGCTACCACCCATTTGCAGTTTGCAATTCTTATGTTCATACAGCCAATAAAAATCGTAACCCTGCATTAGTTGGTATGCAAACTCGGTATAACTTAAACCCACTTCGCTTTCAATCCTCTTCTTTACACTATCCTTTGCCATCATGTAATTGATGGTAATATGCTTTCCTGTATCACGCAAAAAATCAATAAACGATATGCTTTTGAACCAGTCGTAATTATTCGCCATTTCAGCAGCATTGGCTTTGGCAGGATCAAAATCAAGGAATTTTTCGAGCTGGGCTTTTACGCCGGCGACATTTTTATTCAAAGTGTCTTCATTCAGTAAATTTCTTTCCTGGCTCTTTCCGCTGGGGTCGCCAATCATACCGGTGGCACCTCCCACCAATGCAATGGGTTTATGCCCGGCTTTCTGGAAGTGAACAAGCAATAAGATGGGGACAAGACTGCCAATATGGAGGCTATCGGCCGTGGGGTCGAAGCCAATATAAGCGGTGGTCATCTCTTTTTTCAGTTGTTCCTCTGTGCCTGGCATGATGTCCTGTATCATCCCTCTCCATCTTAATTCTTCGATCAAATGCATGATTTATAGCGATATTTTCCGCAAAAGTAGGGCAGTAGAAGGCATTTTGCTAAAATGGAGCAATAAAGCCTGTAAATCAACGTTTCGAATAGCTGGTACTTTCTTAAACAGAGTTTGCTTTGGGCAAGATTATGTTTACTTTTGTCTTTGCCTTGAGCAGCTTTCGAAAGAGAGTATGTCTCTTTAATAAGAAACTAATTGTTTATCTGAAAACTGACCGGATGATAACCCGATTAACCCTGATCCTATCTGTAACCCTACTGTATTGCGTAAACTCTCTTGCGCAAATCCGTATTTACTCCAACGAATTTTTAAATATTGGTGCTGGTTCCCGTGCTTTTGGTATGGGTGGGGCACAAGTTGCATCAGTTAGCGATGCCACTGCCGGCTATTGGAATCCAGCTGGACTAACCGCAGTTAAAAATGATCCTTCTTTATCGTTAATGCATGCTGAATATTTTGCCGGCATCGGTAAGTATGATTTTGGCGCATTAGCCATTCCTGTTGCAAACAATAAACGTACAATCGGTCTTTCTTTCTTACGTTTTGCAGTAGATGATATACCTAATACACTTTATTTGATTGAACCTGACGGCAGTGTTAACTATGCAAATCTCCGTTCATTTTCTTCAGCAGATTATGCAGTGATTTTATCCGTCGCTCAAAAAATTAAAGAGACAGAAAATAAATCGATGAGCGTAGGTGTAAATGCAAAAGTGATCCATCGTAAAGTTGGGAGCTTTGCAACTGCCTGGGGTTTTGGATTGGATGTTGGTTTTCAGATGAAAGGAAAAAACTGGTCGGTGGGTGCTGCAGCAAGGGATATCACTACCACATTCAATGCATGGTCGTTTAACTTTACTGAAAGAGAAAAAGAAGTACTGTTTCTTACAAATAATGAAATACCTGTCAAGTCAACAGAGTTAACAGCGCCACGTTTGGTAATTGGTGGTGCATACGATTTTCGTTTCCGTAAAAATCTTTCACTAAAAGCAGAAGTTAATCTTGATCTCACGTTTGATGGACAGCGGAATACTGTTATTAGCTCGGATGTGATCAATGCTGATCCGAGAATTGGAGCGGAGTTAAATATTAAAAATGTATTCTTCCTGCGTGGAGGAATTTTTAATTTTCAGAAAACACTTGCTGATGGTGATACACTTAATCAAAAGAAAGTGTGGATTTATCAACCGGGTGCAGGTGCTGGTTTTAAACTCGGCAATTCTTTTTATGTTGATTATGCTTTTACAAATTTGGCTAACCAATCAAACCCGTTATATACACATATCGTATCGCTTCGTCTCGACCTTATGAAACCTAAAAACCAAAAGAAAAAATAACTAGCATGAAACGCTTTTTACTTTCCGTTACCATATTGCTCTGTGCTGTTTCAGCCGCTACCGCTCAATCGTATATGAATGAGTGGATTGATTTTAATAAAACCTATTACAAGTTTAAGGTTGGTGCTACCGGTGTTTACCGCATTTCACAAGCGCAGCTCAGCGCTATGGGCATTGCGAATGCAGATGCGGCACATTTTCAATTGTGGCGCAACGGTCAGCAGGTGCCGGTTTATACATGTGCTGCAAGCGGTACCATTCCTTCCAATGGTTTTATTGAATTTTGGGGACAGGTTAATGATGGTAAATGGGAGAAGAGAATGTATTTAGAGCCTGGGTACCAGATAAATGATAACTGGAGCTTGTTTACTGATACCTCTTCATATTTTCTTACAGTAAATACAAACGCAGCGCAAAACAGCCGTTTTGTGCAAACAACAAATGATCTTTCATCAGCCTTACCGGCTGAGCCTTATTTTATTCACAAAGCGGCTCTTTACTATCGCAACATAATCAATCAAGGATTTGCTGCTGTTATTGGAAGTTATGTTTATTCCTCTTCTTTTGATAGAGGCGAAGGTTTTACAAGTGTAGAGTTTAATGCAACAAGTCCGTTGCCGTCAAATCAAACAAATTTATATGTCGCAGCTTCGTCAGGAGAGCCGGCAAAGCTCAAGTTTTCTGCAGCGGGCCGTACACTTAATACCCGCTCAATTACTGCCTTTGTCAACGGTACTCAGGTGATGGACAGAGCGATGAATTACTTCAATTCACTTGTTAACGAAACAAGCGACAATATTCCAGTATCAATTCTAAGTTCAAATTCTGCAAATGTCGAATTTAGAATTTCCACCACTGACACGTTACCGCAATTTAATAGGGCAGTGATAGGGATGTACGAACTCAGTTATCCTCGTCAATTTAATTTTGGAGGACAAACAAATTTTGAGTTTGAACTACCTGCCAGCGCAAGTGGTAACAATCTTGTGATCGATAATTTTAATTTTGGAGGAGCTGTTGCTCCAGTTTTGTACGATCTCACAAATGGTTTGCGCATAACAGCTAGTATTGTTTCGCCTACACAAGTGAGGGTTGTTCTTCCTGCATCATCTGCAGATCGCAAATTGGTACTTGTAAGTCAGGAAGTCGGCAATATCCGGTCAATAACAAATTTCACTGCCCGCAATTTTACAAACTATGCATTAGCAGGAAATCAGGGCAATTATATAATTATATCTAATCCCCAACTTTATGCAGATGCAGGCGGCATAAATCAGGTAGAGCAATATCGTTTATATCGTAGCAGCAATATTGGTGGAGGATACAACGCAAAAATCTATGACGTTCAGGACATACTTGATCAGTTCGGATACGGAGTAAAAAATAATGGTTATGCGATCAAGAATTTTCTTCGTTTTGCGTATTCTGGGTTTGCTCAAAAACCGTCTTACTGTTTAATTATTGGTAAAGGGGTTGTTTATACTAATTATCGCTCCTTGGAGAACACACCGACAATTGATCAACTAAATATGGTGCCTAGTTTTGGAAATCCCGCTTCCGATATGTCTCTGGCTTCTCCAGAAGGAAGTATTGTTCCCAAAATTCCAATTGGACGTTTAACAGTTGTAAACGGTAATGAAATAAAAGCTTATCTGGACAAAGTGAAAACGTATGAATCATTTTACAACACAAAGTCCTGTGTAGTAAATGATGAATTATGGAAGAAAAATGTAATTCACGTTGCTGGAGCGAATGACTATTTGGGTGACCAGATACGGTTTTATCTCAATCAGTATGGCAATGTTTTAAAAGACACTTCCTTCGGCGCCAATATTTATTCCTTACAGAAAACGGGCGTTGCCGCTGTTCAAACTATAGCTAGTGCAAATATTAACAGGATGTTCCAGGAAGGATTTTCTCTTTTAACCTATTTCGGTCACTCATCTCCTTCCACCTTAGAATATAATTTATCTGACCCTACAAGTTATCCGTCCATCGGAAAATATCCCATCATGCTGGTAAATGGATGTCAGGCGGGTAATATGTTTTTATCTGATGCTTCGAGACTTACGGGTAATATGATTATAACGGAACGATGGGTGCTGACTCCTAATCGGGGGTCCATAGCATTCATTGCGTCAACCCACTTGGGCATTGTGAACTATTTGCATTTATACACGGAAGAATTTTATAATCAATTGGCGAAATCGGAAATGTATGGAGAATCAATCGGCAGGATAATGGCTAACGTAAACGATACTTTATCACGTGTGTATTCTTTTAATGATTTTTATGTTCGCATGCACATGGAAGAAATTACGCTGCACGGCGATCCTGCAATACGTTTTTATGAACAAGCCAAAGCTGATTATGCCGTTGAGTCGTCTATGGTGAAAGTGTCTCCGGAATTTATTTCAATTGCGGAATCAAGTTTTGATGCTAAAATCAAATTCGTAAATATTGGTAAGGCCACCGAGGATTCTGTTCGTTTAAGGGTAACAAGAATATTTCCAAGTGGTAAATCGGTTGTGGTTTATGATCAAAAAAACAGGAGGGTGCCCTACGCCGATTCAATAATTCTACAGTTGCCTATAGATCCCTTCAGAGATAAAGGGACAAATAAGCTGAAAGTGGAGATAGATCCGGACAATCTTATCGATGAATCCTGTGAAACAAATAACACTGTTACAAAAGAAATATTCATTTTTGAAGATGAAGTAAGACCCGTTTATCCTTATAATTATTCGATAATTAATAAACAGAATATAACTTATTATGCTTCCACTGCCAATCCATTAGGCACCTCCAGGAAATATTATTTCGAGTTAGATACAACACAAAATTTTAATTCAGGGTTGCGGAAAGTCGATTCAGTTACTTCTGTCGGTGGCTCAATTTCATTCAAGCCAACTGGTTTTAATTTTAAAGATAGCAGCGTTTACTACTGGCGTGTTGGAATGCGGCCGGAAGCAAATTCAGGCATACTCTGGAATGATTTCAGCTTTGTATATATTCCTGGCTCAGAAACCGGATTTAATCAATCGCATTACTTCCAACACAAGCAAAGCACTTATAATTATATGGTGATGGACCCAGCTACACGTTTAATGACTTTTGATTCAACAGTCAGAAAAGTACAGATTAGAACGGGTATCCATCCTTATCATATCGAAGGAAGTATTGACGTTGCAATAGATTTCACAAACATAGAAAGGTACGGCTGCCGATATGGATCATTTCAGATTTATGTTTTTGATGGCAAAACGCTGGAACCAATGCGTAATACTTTTGGCGGTGCACCAGGATTGTATAATAGTTTGACTACCTGCGGTGAGGGCCCACGTATTTTCTTTGAATATTCATACACGCAGCAGGCATCAAGAATAAATGCCATTAATTTTCTCAAAAATATTATTAAGGATGGCGATTATGTTGTCATCACAAATCTGGGTTCAAATCAACTTGCAATAACTGATACTGCGGCCCTTAAATCTGATCAGGCCGTATTGGGAGTTGGTAATTCGCTTTATCACACATTGAGAAATGCAGGGATAACTGAAATTGATAATTTCAAAAGTAACCTGCCAATAATCTTTGCCTATAGGAAAAACATACCTGCTTTTCTCCCGCAACAAAAAACAGGGCTTGTGAACGAAGCAATTAGCGACGTTATTGAAGTTCCTGCATATTTCACTACAGGTACAGTCGAATCTCCTTGGTTTGGACCAGTTAAAACCTGGAAAGATTTAAAATGGAATGGATATTCACTTGAAACAACTCCAAATGCCGATACAACAAGTCTTGATATTATTGGCCGAACCAGTACCGGGATTGAAGTGCTTTTGTCAACTGTTACCGAAGCAAGAGACACGAGCCTTTCATTTATTAATCCATCAGCCTTCCCATATCTTAAACTGCGTTTGCATAATAAAGACGACAAGAAAATAACTCCATACCAACTCAGTAAATGGAGGCTCTATGCGGATTATGTGCCGGAAGGAGCAATTGCTCCCAATGTGGTATTTAATTTTAAGGACACTTTTGACTTGGGTGAGCCCATGAATTTTTCGATAGCGTTCCGGAATGTAAGTGAAACGGCTTTTGACAGTTTGAGGCTTAAACTTGTTGTAACAAATCAAAATAACGTGCCCATTTCAATTGTTCTTCCTAAAAAGAAACCCTTACTGTCGGGAGATTCAATTGTAGTATCATATTCTTTTGATAGCAAAGATTTTGTAGGACTCAATACGCTTTATCTGATGGTTAATCCGGATGATGATCAGCCGGAGCAATTCCTGTTTAATAACTTTGTTTTTAAGAATTTTTATGTTAAGCCTGATGCCTATAAACCATGGCTTGATGTGACGTTTGATGGAACCCATATTCTTAATAGGGATATTGTTTCTTCGAAACCGCATATTTTCGTTCAGTTGAAAGATGACAGTCGATTTCTTGCGCTGGATGATACATCCGGAATGAAAATACAGATACGTTACCCCGATAATATATTACGTGATTACAAGCCGCAATCGGATTCGGTGAAGTTTACACCGGCAAACCTTGCAACCGGAAATAATTCTGCAACAATCGATCTGTTTCCAAAATTTTTGCAGGATGGGGAATATGAACTGATTGTAACTGGTACAGATAAAAGCGGAAATAAAGCCGGAGAGCTTGAATATAAAGTTTCATTCCAGGTGATCAACAAGCCAATGATTTCTAATTTACTAAACTATCCAAATCCATTTACAACATCTACCGCTTTTGTATTTACCATTACCGGCTCAGAGATTCCACAGAATATGCGTATACAGATCCTGACGATTACGGGTAAAGTTGTAAGAGAAATTACAAAAGCGGAACTAGGTTCTCTTAGAATAGGAAGAAATATTACAGATTTTAAATGGGATGGAACCGATCAGTTTGGTAATAAACTCGCAAATGGCATTTATCTCTACAGGGTTATTACTAATCACAATGGTAAGGCGCTGGATAAATACAAGGCAGAGGGCGATAATACTGACCAGTATTTTAATAAGGGATATGGAAAAATGTATCTTATGCGTTAAAAATCAATGCGAATTTTATAGTTGGCGACCGAAGTGATTCGTGTCGCCATTTTTTTGCCTCCATGTATTTTGAAATGAGCCGTTCGCCAACCATACAAATAAGTTGAAGCAATAATGAATATATTGCGTTATTAAAATCATTTGAATGACTTCTCACTTGGTGAGCAATAACCGATTGTTAATAGCTTTATTGAGTTCCTCTTATTTATGGTCGTTACCTCTTTATTTTATTTTGGATGCAGTCAATAAGTTTTGGGGTTTTATACCAGGTTATACATGCCTAATTGTTTTTGTGATAGTATCGGGTTCAGCAACATTAATGTTTTTCTTTTTTAAAAAATTTGTTGATGATGCTTTTGCTTCTTTAATATCGGTTTGGTTGCTTATTCATTACCTGTTTTTTAAAGTTATAAAGGAACATGTCGTTGCATTTACATCGGTCAGTTTGTATCAATATAAGTTTTACTTGCCTCTTATTTTGCTGATTTCATTACTTTTTTTTCTTTTTATTAAGCGACTTGGAAACCAAAAACAGGCCAGGCTAAATTTATACATCAATACCATGCTTGTTGTTTTTTTCTTTGCTGAAGCGGGTAAATTAGGTTTTAATCTTTTTTCCGGAAAAGTGCCTGTTGTAACTACGAGTGCTCCAAAACTTAAGCCACTTCAAACTACGGATCGTCCAAACGTTTATTTGCTTTTGATGGATGAATACCAAGGTTCCCAAACAAGTAGCAACTATTTTAATTTTAAAAATGATCAGTTTATTTATGGGCTTAAGAAAAGAAACTTTTTTGTTGCAGAAAAACCTTCCAGTAATTATAATTTGACGCCGTTTTCGGTTCTTTCCTTATTGAATATGGGTTATATCAGCGGGGTGTCCGATAAAAATATTTCATCGGGATTGGCATTTAACATGTGCTCCACTGCAATTAAAAAAAACCAAGTGGCAGGTTTTTTTAAATCCGCTGGGTATAACATTGTCAACAATAGTTTTTTTTCTGTTGGAAGTGCAGGGAGGGTTAGGCGGCTGTTTTTGCCCACTGAAGAACGATTAATGCTTGATAAAACATTTGGAAACATTTTCATAAATGATTTGGCTGCATCTTTTCAATCGAACAGCTTTCATAAGCTAATTGGAGATGGCCCTGTAAAAACTGATTTGTATAATGAAAATATTATTTCGCAGACCAAGAACGCAGCAAGCAAATACAAGCAGCCATTTTTTCTGTACTCTCATTTCATGATGCCCCATTTTCCTTATTTAAGAGATAGTACAGGACTTTTAAGAAATGTCAGGACAGCCCATTTAGAATCAAATAGCGGTCGGAATATCGAGTCTTATATAAGTTATATGAAATACACTAATAAAGTAATGATTGAAATTGTTGATGATATTTTACAAAGGGATCCCGGAGCAATTATTGTCTTAACAAGCGATCATGGCTTAAGAGAGGCGCCAAAAGGAGATGCTTTCTTTAATGAGTTTAATATTTTTTTAGCGTTACATACCCCCGAAAAAAATTACAAAGGGTTTACTGATACCACTTCACTTGTAAACGTTTTCCGGCTATTATTAAACAATCATTTTGAACAAAGCATTCCACTGTTAAAAGATTCAATGATCAATGTTAATCTCGCATTGAAAAAAAGGATGAAGTAAAAGTTAATTTATTCTCTTTTGAATCTGCAAATAAAATGGTCGATCAAAATGACGGACAATACAATCAGAAACGGAAAAATGGCTAACGTAAATCTGTAATGCCATTCATTATAAGTTAAGGCAGTAAGGTTGGCAATTAAAAATAAGGTAACAAGAAAAAAGATAAGCAGTTGCTTTTTACTTTTCAAAACGAACAAACCTCCAATTGCAAAAAAGTAAAGTAAATAATGCAGCGACAAAATGCTGTTGTTAAGCGTTGAGTAATAAGGCCTGGTTAATGTAAAGAATGAATCCAGCTTGCGGAAGTATAAACCGATGGTTTGGACAAACCCTTTTTGCTTAAATAAGTGGGAATAGGCAGCACTTAAAGTGCTCTTTTCAATTTCATTAAATTCCGGAACGTTATAATCCGGTTTATCAATGATAACAGCACCTGCCGCAATTGGTTTAATATAGCCTCTTGTTTCAACCGGAATTAAAAAAAGAGTTGAGAACAGAAAGAGCAGGAGTATAGCTGCTACTATCCAAAATTTTGAAGTTGAGACTGTTCTTTCAGCGTATAGATAATAACAGCCAAATGTTATTGACAGGAAAATACCTGGAGGGCGGGTGAATACCTGAATAATTAAAAGAAAAAGCCAGAACATTGTTTCTGCAGATGTTTTTTTCTTTAGTGTGTAATAAAGGCAAATGCTGATAAGACACACGAAAAAGTTATCGCTAAACAGCGTTAGTGTCCAGTATTGAATTGGATAGCTGAATAAAAAGATCAGAGCCCCAATTGTAGCAACTGTATTAGTGGGCAAAATAAGGTCAATTGATTTTTTTATACAGATGGCTGCAAGCATATTAAATATAACCTGCGCAATAACTACCCCCGCAATACCGCCTATAGCGTAAAAGGGTGTAATAAAAAAGACATAGGTGCTGTAAAACAAATGATGCTTAAAAGTATAGGTAATGTTGCCTTTTAAAAATTCTTCTGAAGCAATAATGTATTTTTCTGCTTCATTCGAAGTAACAATACCCGAGTACCGGTATAGAAGATACAGGAAGAGAACATAGCCGGTGCTTATCAACAGGTATTTTGCTTTAAACGAATGAGTTAGGGTTGTCATTGCAGTAATGTTTTGAACGTAAAACGATTAATGCGTGGCCAGAATAACAGAGCAATCAGAATCAGAAACATTATCCCGGAAAAAAAAAGCGCAGCTCTGATGCTTGCCGGTTTAAAAAATAGTAGCAAGTCGTTTTCTCCTTTTTCAAGTGGTATCCCAATAAAGTTTATACCAGCTTGTTGAACCGGGAACACGCTGCCATTTTTTTTATAGTACCAGTGCGGATAGAAATTTTGCAGCATCACTAAAAAACTGGCTGTATCTGCAATGACTTTTAAATGTAATTCTCCTGTTTTGTACGAAACAATATTCTTCTGCTCTATATCTTTTGTCTTATTTGGCTTTTTTTCTGAAATCGAATTTGTAATATATACAAACGGCATGTCGGTAATGCGAAGTGTGGTGTCCTTTGCTGCTTCGAAATAGTAAGTATAGTTATTAATGAGTTTTACAGGGTATAAAGCCGGTTTGGCAGCGCCGGGTTGCTTGCTGTAAAAGCTCCAATCACCAATTAACAGTACTTCGTAATAAGGTATGGTATCATTGTCTCTTACGGCTTGTAAGGTTGGTGAGGGAATACCCTGAGGTGATTTTTTTTGAATAAACGAAATGGTTGATACCGGCACTTTTCCAACTCCTGTAAAGGGTAAGTTTAATAAAGTAGCAAGAATAATGTCTAACGATGCGATAATAAATATTTTCTTCAGTTGGTTATATTTTAATGCTCTTATTAAAAGAATGAGAAGAATGATTTGTATTATACATTGAACAAATATGGTATCGTAAATACTCGTTCTGTCAAGCAGCTTTTTAATGCTGTCACGTGATAACAGGCTTCCATTAAACTCATTCACATACTTAAACACGCTTTCCTCGCCTGATATAAGATTGATAATACTGAATAATAAAAGACCTGACAGTACTCCGACGATAGCAAAAAAATAAGGCTTCAGTTTCTTCAGGCAGCTCTCTTTTGTTTCTATAAATCGATCAAAGAAAATAACGCTGGCAATTATGAAGCATAACAAAGTAAAAATCCGGAACTCGGCATTTACTCTTACGTGGCCAAGAAGAGGTAGGAGTTTTGCCGTAAACAGTTTAAACCAACCTCCCAGTGAGATCAATAAGTAAAGGCTTCCTGTTACAAGAAAAAAAATCTGTTGTTTTGATTTTGAAGCGAACAAGGAAACGAGAAACAATAAGAACATAATAAGGCCAAAGTAAATATTCCTGAATGCCGGATCGCTTTTAAAGAAATCATCACCGCTGGTTGTTGCAAAAGGCAATATACTGCTGATCCAACTTTTCAGGTTTGTATTCTGGTTCAAACTTAGAGATAGGTCAACAGTTTGGTTTCTGTCAAAGTAGGGTATAATATCACTGTAGCCTGCAATTAAACCTGTAGAAAGTAATAACAGGAAGCCAATAAATAACAAATATAATTTTGTGCTTTTAAGTAAACCTGTCTTACCGGTTAGTTTAAAATCAGAATAGAGTTTTACGGCAACATAACCTGCAAAAAAATAGATAGCACCAATGGTAATGCCCGGATGCGCAGACGATATCAGTAAGTAAAAAAATACAGATGATAGAATGAGTGATTTCAAATTACGTTCCCGGTGCAGTTTTTCCAATGCCCACAAACACCAGGGTAAGAAAGCTGCACCACTTAACCAGTTAAGATGTTGCAGGTGTCCTACAATGTAACCATTGCACATGTATGAAATGGCGGCAATCAGTTGCACATATCTGTTCTTTGAAAAATGACCGCTAAGGAAATACATACCTATCCCACTTAACAACAAATAAATTAGCACCTCAATCGTTAATGAATAAGGATTGTACCCGGTTGTTGAAGCAATGAACCAGGTAAGCGGGCTCCAATAGGACGAACTCATATCTCCATAAAATGGCAAACCAAAAGAGATGTATGGATTCCAAAGCGGAAGCTGATGGCTGTGTATTGCCTCACCCATTAAAAAACGGGGGGGCAAATACCCAATGAACATATCGTTTTTTAATGCAAAAAGAAACGAAGCAAGCGGGGAGTAGGCAATGAGAAAAACAATTGAAATCAGTAAAATGGATTGAAATGTTTTTTTCAAGTGGACTTCGTTTTACTATAATTTAATGCTAAATTACTATTATTATAACAGGACTTAAACTGATAGCTACAAAAATGGATGCTTACCGTTGTTGCTTTTGTAAAAGCAGCCATTTGATATTAAAATACAAAGATCAATTTCATCCTTCTAATAAAGAAATTGGAAGCTACGATATTTATGAATGCAGTAGTTGCGGCTCTGCCGTTACTAATCCTGTTCCAGATGCAGGAAAGTTAGACCAATTATACAATTCATTTAGCGGCGGTATTCAGTCCTCAACCGCTGCCTTACGTAAAGTGTCACCTTTACATGCGCTATATGTTCAATTGTTGCAGCATGCTATCAGCAAAATGGAAAAAAGGATTACTTCTGATTCTGTTTTCACATGGATCGATATTGGTGCAGGTAATGGAGTACTATCTGCCCTGATTAAAAAAATGTTTCCTTATTCAATAGGTGTAGCCGTAGATTTTCATGAAAGACCAGCTCTTATTAATCATCTCGATGGAATTGATTGGATACGTGCTGATCTTAACCGGGCTGATTTGACTAAAGTATTGAACGGTCGTTCTTTTGACCTTGTGATTACGTTAGCAGTTCTAGAACATGTGCAGAATCCATCGGATTTTATATCAAAACTATTGCCTCTGATCGAGCCACAAGGTTTATTGTTTCTCGCATGCCCGGATTATTCTTCCTTTGCAAGAAAGATATTGAAAACCAAATGGCCCTATTTAATACCTGGCGAACATATTAACATCCCATCTGTTGAAGGGATGAGCTTGATGCTTGAAAATGTAGCTTCGATGTATAACACTTCGAGTTCAAAACAGTTTGTAAAACGAATATGGGTTCGCTACCCACTTCGTTATTTTTTCAATTATTTTTCGATAAACTTAATTGGAAAGCTTTTGCCACCTTCATTTTCTTTAAAATTGCCTGTAGGCGCATTAGAAGCAGGTTTTATTAAGGATAAATAATAACGATGCGGATCTACTATCATTCAGATGATGCATGTTTAACTAAGAGCTCAACAGAAAAGATTCTTTCCTGTTGGGAAAAATGTTTTATCAATGGGTTTAGTGTACTTGCAAACGCTTCATTGCTTCCAATTGTTCAACACTCAATTCATCAAAACAGTCATCTTCCGCTACGTTTATCTGTTCATTTAAATCTTACTGATTTTAATGCGGTGTCCTCACCTGAAGATGTATCCCTTTTGACTGATAAGCAAGGGCGATTTAAAGTAGGCTTTATAAACGCACTGCAAATCCATCTTTGGGGCGGCAAGCGTAAAAGAGCTTTTATTCAGCAGGTTCACCGTGAATGGGATGCACAGATCAGCCTGGTAAAAAAAGAGCTCAGTCAGACTCGTATAGTGTCATTAGACAGCCACAATTATATCCATTTGGTGCCATGCCTGTTTAAAATAATTTCAGAGTTAGCAGATAAACATAATGTTTCATTCGTTCGTGTGCCAAACGAACCTTTTTATTTAGCAGAATGGAAGCATTTTTTTTGTAGGTTTTACATCAGCAATCTGGTAAAATTTGTTGTGATCAAATTATTTGTAAAAATAAACGACGCCAATAGTCATAATAAAAGACAAGATGCAATGGGCATTCTCTATTCCGGAAATATGTTCGCTGAAAATATTATAAGAGGGTTGGAGAAAGCTGAACGGAACAACTTTGCTTCACTTGAAGTTGTGTTGCATGTTGGCAGGAGTACTACAGAAGAATTAACCGGCAATATTAAACGACGATCAGCGATTGCATTCTTTGCGTCAGAAAAAAGAGATCAGGAATTAGAAGCAGTTAAACAATTGAAGCATGAATAAGGAAGGTATTTCTGTATCAACGTTCGAAGAAATTAATCAGGAGCAGTTTTGTATGCTTCATGCCGTTGCATTTCAAGAATTACTTCAGGAGAGCAAGATCAACGAAGAGTTATTTACAGTCGAACATTTCTCCTGGAAATATAATGGCCCGGCAGGTAAAGCAAAGATTGCAGTAATGCAGCAAAATGGTAAACTGGTAGGCTCTGTATCGATGTTCCCTGTTACTTTAATAAAGGGTGACCGCTTGTTTACAGCATGGAATGCAGGTGATGTTGCTGTATTGCCCGAATACCGGGGTAAGTTCTTTTTTAATCAATGTATGAATGCATTAAAAAACAGCAACAGTAAAAAGGATTTTCTATTTGGATTTCCAAATCATAATAATCTTTCCGGGGCAATGCGGGCCGGGTTTAAACATATAAAAGATTTGCAGTTTTATATAAAACCTTATTTTTTTGGTATTAGTAAAACACTTGAAAACCAAGTTGAGCCATTTTCCTTTTTACAAGATCAGTATGCTGAAGTTTTGGCAAAAGACGGACGAACGATGATCCTTCGTTCTTCTGCTTATATGAATTGGCGTTACCGAGAGAAGCCCGGCACAAACTATTTGTGTTATGCTTACAACGATGGAACCGCTGTGTTAGGAAACGTAGTGGCAAGAATGGTTAAAAGAAAAAATATCAAGGTACTGCTGGTGATGGAGTATCATTACGTTAATCCCAAAGCAATAACTTTTCTTAATCGATTCATTGGTCAGAGCGCAATAAAAAATAAGTGTTTGACTGTGATAATGCTGTCTGTAAAAGATCAAATTAAATCTGACAGAGCAGGTTTTTTTCGATTGCCTGAATTATTTCAGCCAAAGAAAATGGTGTTCTATGGTAATCCATTAAAAGAGGAAGATAAAGCGTTCATTACCGATAAATGGTTTGTGCAAACAGGCGACTGGGATGCTTTCTAATCAACATTAATCATCTCATCAATAATATACAAGGGACGCCGTTTACTTTCTCTAAACAGGCTGGCAATATATTCGCCCATTAATCCAATAACTAAAAGTTGAATACCACCCATAAAAGTTACCACTGTCATTAAAGATGCCCATCCGGGAACCGTTTTACCCTGAACGTAGCTTATAACGGTAAAACCTAATAAAACAAAGGAAATAAGCGACACAATGGTGCCAATCAGTAGTGAAATCCGCAAAGGTTTAAAACTGAAAGAAGTTGTTCCACGCAGAGCCAACTTCATCATGGCGGCAAATCCATATTTACTTTCACCATGTAGCCTGGAAGGAGCATCAAAAGGAATGGTTACTTTTTTGAACCCTACCCAACTAAAAATACCTCTGAGGAACAAGTCTCTTTCTTCAAATTTGCGGATAGCAGTCAACACTTTTCTATTAAAGCCTCTAAAGTCAGAGACGTTTTCTTCAATCGGTATGTCCGATAAAAAATTAATGAAGCGGTAGAAAAAACGGGTGAAAATTTTTTTAACGAAACCAAGATCTTCTGTTTTCATCCTTTTCGTGAGAACAATATCATGGCCATTTTCTAACCGTTCAAGAATAACAGGCAGGCAAGAGGGTGGATGTTGCAAATCACCATCCATGGTAATAATATAATCTCCGTTTGCATAATCCATGCCCGCCATTAATGCGTGCTGATGTCCAAAGTTGCGGGAGAACGAAATGCATTTTACACGATCATCTTTAAATGCTAATTGCTGTATTTCAGAAAATGTAGAGTCAGTGCTGCCATCATCAATAAACAACAGCTCGAAGTCTTCGGGAACGTATTTCTTTACTTCGTAAAAAAGCGGAAGAATATTTTCAGCTTCATTTAATACAGGTATAAGAATAGACACTTGCGGCATTCGCAAACAGTAGTTTGATTTATGTGTTGTTTAAAGAGAAAGTTGTATTCTTCTTTTTTATTTTACAATAATAATATAAGAAAAAGCAAGCTGGTATTTTTTCTTACAATGGTTTTCAATTGCGTCTCAACTGCCGGCTTGCAATCTTGCATTTCGCAACACATACTTACCAATAATATCAAATTCAAGATTTACAGCGGAACCTTCTTTTATCGTCTTCATATTGGTGTGTTCATACGTATAAGGAATAATTCCCACGGTGAAACGATCGTTACCAACATTAAATATTGTAAGACTGATGCCATTAAGAGCAATAGAACCTTTTTCAACTATTAAGCCGGCATATTGCTGCGGAAATTGAAACGTATATTCCCAACTGCCATCCAGTTCTTTTAGTTGGATACATGTGCCAGTGGTATCAACATGCCCTTGCACCATATGCCCATCTAAGCGTCCATTCATAATGAGGCAGCGTTCAATATTAATAATGCCGCCTTTTTGCCAATTGCCGAGGTTAGTTTTTTCCAGGGTTTCAGCAATAGCGGTAACCCGGTGCGAGTCCTCCTTTATTTCTTCCACGGTAAGACAAACACCACTGTGGGCCACACTTTGGTCAATCTTAAGTTCCTGTGAAACAGCCGAGGTTATCCAAAAGGTTTTATTAGTTCCCGATGTTTCTGTGGCGGTTATGATGCCGGTTGCTTCAATAATTCCTGTAAACATGCTGCAAATTAGATGGTTTTTTGACCATTGCAATTTTTGAGATGCTGATTAAGGTTTGGAGTCGAATTCATATGTAGCCGTAGTTTTGAGTTTAAAAGGACTAGTAAAGAAAAATTGTGTTGAATTGCATGAATAAAAAATGATTCCCTTATCTTTGCGCCTCAAATTCCTTAAAGGAGGTATCAAATTATGCTGATTATCGATTCAAAAGATTGCGAAAACATTGACAAGGCGCTGAAAAAATACAAGAAGAAGTTCGAAAAGAGTAAGGTATTACTTCAGTTGCGTGAGCGTCAATCGTACACAAAACCATCTGTTCGTCGTAGAGGTGATGTGTTAAAAGCAATCTATAAGCAACAGATAGCAAGCGGAAAGATCGAATTGTAAAATTCTCTTTCGCCTGAATATAGCTAATAGCCGTAAGGTTTCATAACTTTACGGCTATTCGTATTTATGCCTGTCAACGATCATCCACATATCCTTTCTTTTCTAGAGTATCTCAAATTTGAGAAGCGATATTCTCCCCACACCGTTCGTTCTTACCAGGATGATCTTGCTTTCTTCTTCGAATTTCTTTCCCTGACATTCGGCGAAGTTCAAATAGCAGACATTAAACCCACTTATATTCGTAGTTGGTTGGCCAAACAAAAAGAGGAGGGGGCTTCATCTAAAACACTCAATCGAAGAATATCTTCTCTTCGTTCTTTTTTCAAATACCAATTAAGACAGGAGCAGATCTCAGTTTCGCCCATGACCACCATTGTTACCCCCAAACAAAGCAAACGCCTGCCGTTTTTTGTGGAGCAGAAGGATACTGATGTCTTATTTCAGCATGTGGAGTTTCCAGATAATTGGGAAGGATTAATGAACCGTATGATCATGGAGTTGCTTTATTGTTCAGGCATGCGTTTGAGTGAGTTGATATCTCTAAAACATACACAGGTTGATCTTGGAAAAGGTCAATTGAAAATATTGGGAAAAGGCAATAAGGAGCGTCTAGTTCCTTTGTCGGATGTGATGAAAACGCATTTGAGCGATTATTTAAAGCAAAAAAAGGAGTATTTTGCCGATGACCCGGTATACGAAAACTTGCTTGTAAATGAAAAGGGTAAAAAACTTTACCCCAAATATGTGCAGGCAGTTGTTAAAAGATACCTTTCACTTATTACAACTATTGAGAAAAAAAGCCCTCATGTATTGCGTCACACATTTGCCACGCATTTAATGAACAACGGTGCCGATTTAAATGCTGTGAAAGAACTGCTTGGTCATAGTAGTTTAGCGGCAACCCAGATATATACGCACAACAATATTGAAAAACTTAAAGACATTCATAAAAAAGCTCATCCAAAAGCCTAGCTTTCTGCTTGCATTGGTTTATAATTTTATTAGTACAATTGGCTTATGAAACCTTGTTAAAATGGGGCCATTTTCTAACAAAAAATATTTTGATAAGTCGGTATCGTGAAGTAACTTGTTAGCACTGGAAATACCTGTACCCAAAATCAGAAAAACCAGTTCTTTCACATTATTATTCACTAGCTAAAATTTGGAATGCTATGACCGTTAAGATCCAAACCGTACGTTTTGACGCAGATGCGAAATTAATTGAGTACGTAAAACAAAGAGTAGAGAAACTTTACAACTTTCACGACAGGATCACGAAGGTTGACGTGTTTTTAAAACTCGACAATGTGGTACACAACATTAAAGACAAAGTAGCCGAGATTAAAGTACACGTACCAAGGCAGCACTTATTCGTAAAACAAACATCCAAATCATTTGAGCAGAGTTTTGATGAAGCATTGAACTCACTTATCACTCAACTAAAAAGAAAAAAAGAAAAGCAATACGATTTGTAAACACACTTTAAATCCTCCGGAAATTCGGGGGATTTTTTTTGCCCATACCTTTTTGAACATTTTCTTCAGAAAAATTTTTACAAAAATTTTTCGATTTGCTGTTTTCCGTTACCTTTGCCTTCCCAAAAAACGAGGTGTATCTCTATGTGCCTCAAAAAGTTCTTTACAGTATTGACTTTTAGCGAATAACATAGCAATTGCTTTTTTACATTTAAGCAAGTTTTGTTTTAGCGAAAAAGTATAATTGCCACTTTAGCTCAGTTGGTAGAGCAGCTGATTTGTAATCAGCAGGTCGTTGGTTCGAGTCCGACAAGTGGCTCTTGGTTTTTAGGGCAGGTTCCAGAGCGGCCAAATGGGGCGGACTGTAAATCCGCTGTCTTTCGACTTCAGAGGTTCGAATCCTCTCCTGCCCACCAATACGATTTGAAAATTATTCAATTTGAATATTTGATCAATTGTATGTGTTCTTTGAGTTTGAAAAATGAGAGCGAGGTAATTTTCAACTTATCTCATTTTTAAATTTTCAAATTGCCTTGCGGGAGTAGCTCATTTGGTAGAGCGATAGCCTTCCAAGCTATAGGTGGCGAGTTCGAGCCTCGTCTCCCGCTCAACAGAAAGTTCTTTAACCGGTTGAAGTGAGAAAATCTCATTGATACTCTGCCAGCCGTTGTAGCTCAGTGGTAGAGCACTTCCTTGGTAGGGAAGAGGTCGTGAGTTCGATTCTCACTAACGGCTCAGATTGTTTAAACACGGCTTTAAACTGGTGAGCAATGAAAAAACGATGAAGTGTGCGACGCAACAATAGTTCGATAGAAAATTGTTGCCGACAACATAAAAGAGTTTAACAGTTTTTGTAAACACAATTAAAAACAAAATAAGATGTCTAAAGAGACCTTTAAGCGGGAGAAACCCCACGTAAACGTTGGTACCATTGGTCACGTTGATCATGGTAAAACCACTTTGACTGCAGCTATCACAGACATCCTTTCTAAGAAAGGTCTGGCGCAGGCAAAGAAATATGACGAAATTGATGGTGCACCTGAAGAAAAAGAGCGTGGTATCACTATCAATACTGCACACGTAGAATATCAAACAGCTAACCGTCACTACGCACACGTAGATTGTCCTGGTCACGCTGACTACGTAAAAAACATGATCACTGGTGCTGCTCAAATGGATGGTGCTATCCTGGTAGTAGCTGCAACTGATGGTCCTATGCCACAAACAAAAGAACACATCCTTTTGGCACGCCAGGTAGGTGTACCGCAGATTGTTGTGTTTATGAATAAAGTTGACTTGGTTGAAGATGCTGAGTTGTTGGAACTGGTTGAAATGGAAATTCGTGAACTGTTGAGCTCATATGGCTTTGACGGTGACAATACTCCAATCATTCAAGGTTCTGCAACAGGCGCTTTGGCTGGCGAACCAAAATGGGTTGCTAAAGTTGAAGAATTGATGGAAGCTGTAGATACTTACATTCCTCTTCCTCCCCGCCCGGTTGATATGCCATTCCTGATGAGTGTTGAGGACGTATTCTCTATCACTGGTCGTGGTACTGTAGCTACAGGTCGTATTGAGCGTGGTATCGTTAAAGTAGGTGAAGCAGTTGAAATCGTTGGTTTGATGGATGCTCCTTTGAACTCTACTGTAACTGGTGTTGAAATGTTCAAAAAACTTCTTGATCAAGGTCAGGCTGGTGATAACGCAGGTTTACTCCTTCGTGGTATTGAGAAAAAAGATATCCGTCGTGGTATGGTTATCTGTGCTCCAAAATCAATCACTCCTCATACTGAATTCAAAGGTGAAGTTTATGTATTGAGCAAAGAAGAAGGTGGTCGTCACACTCCATTCTTCCAAAAATACCGTCCTCAGTTTTACTTCCGTACAACTGACGTAACTGGTGAAGTTGAATTACCTGCAGGAACTGAAATGGTGATGCCTGGTGATAACACTAACCTTACTGTAAAACTTATCCAGCCAATTGCGATGGAGAAAGGTTTGAAGTTTGCGATCCGTGAAGGTGGTCGTACAGTAGGTGCCGGTCAGGTAACTGAAATTATAAAATAAGCTAAGGCATAGCTTTTAGCTTAGGCAAATGTTTTACATTTGCAAAACATAAAACTAAAAGCTGTCCACCTCTTGGCGGATAGCTTTTAGCTTTCTACGGGCATGGTGCAACGGTAGCATACGGGTCTCCAAAACCTTTGATCTGGGTTCGAATCCTAGTGCCCGTGCTGATTAATCTGAAAATTAAATCAGAACGAAACAATGAACAAAGTATCCGCTTATTTCAAAGACTCTTACAAAGAGCTTCTTGAAAAAGTAACCTGGCCAACCTGGCAACAGCTTCAGCAATCAACAATGATTGTTTTGATTGCAACGCTCATTATTACCGCTATTGTATGGGTAATGGATCTGGGCATTGCCAGCGGTCTTCAAGCCTTTTATTCATTCTTCAAAAAGTAACATATGTCTGAAACTGCCAATGTGGAAACCAGTAAGTGGTATGTACTTCGTGTCGTGAGCGGCAAAGAGAAGAAGGTGAAGGAATATCTTGACAAGGAAATTTCACGCAACGGTTGGGATAATATCGTTAAACAGGTTTTTCTTCCTGTTGAAAAAGTTTATAAAGTTGCTAATGGTAAAAAAGTTGTGCGTGAGCGTAACTTTTATCCCGGTTATGTAATGATTGAAGTGGAAAACGGAAAGATGGGTGATGATATTCGTGAAACAATTGCTAATACGAGCAACGTTATTCATTTCCTTGGTAAAGAAAATCCCATCGCTTTGCGTAAAGCAGAAGTAAACAAAATGCTTGGTAAAGTAGATGAAATGGCAGATGCAAGTGGCATGACCATGAGCGAACCATTTATTGTTGGTGAAACAATTAAGATCATTGATGGACCTTTTAACGACTTTAATGGCGTAATTGAAGAAGTAAATGATGAAAAGAAGAAATTGAAAGTTGCGGTAAAAGTATTTGGCCGTGCTACACCGGTTGAATTGAACTACATGCAAGTGGAAAAGCTTTCATAAGCTTACTCAAAGGATAAAAAGAAAGTCCCCATCTCAAAATGAGTGGGGACTTTTTATTTGTGGACAAATCACATTAAGATTGAGTTTCTCCTTCAGCAGTTGGCTCAGTAACCGGAGCTTCTTCTGTCATTGGAATTTCTTCTGTCATTGGCGCTTTTTCCTCAACCGGAGCAGGAGCAGCTTTTGGTTTAGGAGTTGCTTTTTTCTTAGGCGCAGCTTTCTTAGCAGCCGCTTTTTTCACTGCAGCCTTTTTAGGTGCAGCTTTTTTAGCAGCAACTTTTTTCTTGGCAGGAGCTTTTTTAGCAACCTTTTTCTTAGCCGCCTTTTTTACCACTTTCTTGATAGCTTTTTTTGCAGCTTTTTTAACGGCTTTCTTAGCAGCTTTTTTAGGAGCGGCTTTTTTTGCCTTTTTTGCTACTTTCTTTTTAGGAGCAGCTTTCTTAGCTACTTTCTTTTTTGCCACCTTTTTAACTGGTTTCCTGGCAGCCTTGGCAGCTTTCTTTTTTGCTTTTGCCATGTGATTGATTTTTAAAGTTGTTTTTGGAGTTTTTTAGAATTGAGTTGAAAAATTAAAGCAAATTATGCAGTCAATAAAAAATAAACTCTCTTTTTTTTAAATGATTAGATGAAGAGAGTATGATAGAGCATAAAAGTTGCAATAAAAATCATTACAATTTCACCTTTACTTTTGGCTAAAATACTTCTTGAAAACCTTTGCCGGTAAGGAAATCAGCCTTACCTTTGCAATCCCAAAAAGTTCTTTAGAAGAATTTATTTGTTTGGGAGTTGTTTACAAAAGTGAACGACGCTATCACCAAAAAAACTTTTACAATGGCAAAAGAAATCACAGGATTTGTGAAGCTGCAGGTAAAAGGCGGACAGGCAAACCCTGCGCCTCCTGTAGGTCCGGCCCTAGGTTCAAAGGGTCTTAACATCATGGAGTTCTGCAAGCAGTTCAATGCAAGAACTCAAGACAAAATGGGAAAAGTAGTTCCTGTTTTGATCACTGTTTACTCCGACAAGTCGTTCGACTTTGTTATCAAAACTGCACCAGCATCTGTTCAATTATTAGAAGCAGCAAAAATTCAAAAGGGTTCTAAAGAGCCTAACCGTGCAAAGGTTGGCAAAGTAACCTGGGCCCAGGTTGAAGAAATTGCTAAAGACAAAATGCCCGACCTTAATTGCTTTACACTTGATAGTGCAATGAGCATGGTTGCCGGTACGGCTCGTAGTCTTGGGCTTACTGTAGATGGTAAAGCTCCTTGGGAAAATTAATTATTCACCTCAAATTTTTGAAACATGTCTTTGACTAAGAAAAGAAAAGTAGCAGAAGCCAAGGTGGATAATAACAAAATTTATTCCCTGAAAGAAGCTTCTACGCTCGTAAAAGAAATTAACTGTACAAAATTCGATAGCTCTGTTGACGTTCACGTTCGCTTAGGTGTTGATCCTAAGAAAGCTGACCAGGCTATTCGTGGTACTGTAACCTTACCTCACGGTACAGGTAAAACAAAAAGAGTTCTCGTACTCTGCACTCCTGATAAAGAAGCCGATGCAAAGTCTGCAGGTGCTGATTATGTAGGTTTGGATGAATTTATTGCTAAGATCGAAGGTGGCTGGACGGATGTTGACGTTATTGTTGCAACTCCAGCTGTAATGCCTAGGATTGGTAAATTGGGTAAAGTGTTAGGTCCTCGTAACCTTATGCCTAACCCCAAAACAGGAACTGTAACAAATGATGTTGCTGCCGCCGTAAATGAAGTAAAAGGCGGTAAAATCGCATTTAAGGTTGATAAAGCAGGTATCATTCACGCTTCTGTAGGCCGTATCAGTTTTGCTCCTGAGAAACTTGCTGAGAACATCACTGAGTTCTTAAATGCAATTGTAAAGGCAAAACCTTCTACTGCAAAAGGAACTTATTTGAAGAGCATTTACATGGCAAGCTCAATGAGCCCTGCTGTTGCTGTTGACACAAAATCATTCATGAACTAATCCTTTCAGGGTTACAAAAACTAAAATCATGACAAAAGATCAAAAGAATGAAGTGATTGAAGTGCTGAAAGGCAAGTTCAGTCAATACAATAACTTCTACATCACCGATACAGAATCGTTGACAGTAGAACAGGTAGGTAAATTGCGCCGTGCATGTTTCGACAAGAATGTTGAAATGAAGGTTGCAAAAAACACGCTTATTAAAAAAGCATTGGAATCAATCGATGCTGAGCGTTACAATGGTGTATTTGATGCATTAAATAACGTAACAGCATTGTTGTTTTCTGAAAATCCAAAAGAGCCAGCTTTAATTATCAGCTCTTTCCGTAAAACAAGCAATGGTGAAAAGCCGGTATTAAAAGCTGCTTTCATTAATGGCGATATTTACAATGGCGACAACCAGTTGAAAGCGTTAACACAAATCAAGACAAAGAACGAGCTTATCGGCGAAGTTATTGGCTTGTTGCAATCTCCTGCAAAACGTGTTATTGCTGCATTGCTGCATAACGCTGAAACAAAAGGCGGAGCTACTGCTGAAGCCGAAGTTGCCCCAGCAGAATAAGTACGAAATACGAAGTTGGAAGTACGTAGTTCGTTTTTTTAACCTCGCACTTTAAATAACAACCAATGCCTCTGAGGTTCAAATGAGGTACTATTTATAACCATCCGCCGGAGTCGAAAACAATGAAGGCGGTTAAAAAGTAAAAAAATGGCAGACGTAAAAGCATTAGCTGAATCATTAGTAAGCTTAACAGTAAAAGAAGTACAAGAATTAGCAGATGTTCTGAAAGCAGAATACGGTATTGAACCAGCTGCTGCTGCAGTAGTAGTTGCTGCGGGTGGTGGCGAAGGTGCTGCCGCTGTAGAAGAAAAAACTGCATTCAATGTAATTCTGAAGAGCGGCGGTGCTTCTAAACTGAACGTAGTTAAGATCGTTAAAGACTTAACTGGTCTTGGTTTGAAAGAAGCAAAAGACCTCGTTGATGGCGCTCCTAAGCCAGTTAAAGAGGGTGTATCTAAAGCAGAAGCTGATGAAATTGCAGCTAAATTGAAAGATGCAGGTGCTGATGTTGAGATTGCTTAATGCATTTCTTCATACAATTTTAGGAACCCCGGCAATTGCCGGGGTTTTTTATGCGCAACGTTTTACAAGTGGCGCTTGTCTTGATTTTATTACGTTTAATTTGCGTTTGGAAATAAAACCCGGTTAGTTGAAAAAGCGTTTATCTTTTATCGTTAGTAAATACATAGTTGCTCTTGTGCTGATGACAGCTTGCGTTAACAAAATTCAGGCACAGTGTACAACACTGGGTCAAACGCCTGCAACAGCATTTCCTGTTTGCGGCACCAGTGTATTTTCACAGTCAAATGTTCCCAGTTGTGTTAACCGCCAGGTGATAGTGCCTGGTTGCGGTTCAGAAAATACATATTATGATGTAAATCCTTTTTGGTATCGATTCACCTGTTTTACTTCCGGTACATTAGGTTTTTTGATTGATCCCATCAGTGCAAATGATGATTATGATTGGCAGATATGGGATATCACAGGCATCGATCCTTCCACAATACACAATAATACATCGGCCGCAGTTGGGGCTAACTGGTCGGGACTTAAAGGACAAACAGGAACAAATGGAAGTGCCGCTAAATTATTTGAATGCGGATCATTCAACAATAATAATCCACCTAAGTTTAGCAGAATGCCAAACCTCGTTGCAGGTCATACCTACATTTTGATGATCAGCAATTTTTCCAATTCTCAACAGGGATATAAATTGTCATTTGGTGGAGGTACTGCTGTTATAACTGATTCGAAAGAACCTTTAATGCAGCAGGTAAGAACTAATTGCGGCAGCGATGAATTACGTTTGAAGTTGAACAAAAAAATGAAATGCGCAAGTATTGCTGCAAATGGTAGTGACATTGTTGCATTTCCCGGAAATATTACTGCCGTTAATGTGCGACCAATTGGTTGTAACAGCAGTTTCGAAACCGATTCGGTTGTTATCACTTTATCTCAACCATTGCCTGCTGGTAACTATTCATTGCAGTTAAAGAATGGATCAGATGGTAATACCATTCTTGATTTGTGTGATCGTGCAATACCAACTACTGATGCAGTTAACTTCAACATTCAAACATTACAACCAACACCTTTCGATAGTATTGTTACTGTGAAATGTGCGCCCACAAGCTTGCGATTCGTATTTAAAAAATTGATTCGTTGCAGTTCAATAGCGACTAATGGTTCCGACTTTTCTATCAGTGGTACTTATCCTGTAAGTATTGTGAGTGCCACGGGTAGTTGTAATGCAGATGGTTTAACCGGTGATATCGTTCTGAATTTTTCACAGCCATTACAACAGGCTGGTACTTTTACAGTCACGTTACGTGCAGGTGTTGACGGTAACACGATTGTTGATGAATGTAATCAGCAAACACCACAATCACAATTAAGCTTTACTGTAAAAGATACAGTGAATGCAAACTTTACTTACAATGTCAATTATGGTTGCACTGCAGATACAGTTAATTATGTTCATCCAGGAGACAACGGTGTAAATAATTGGTTATGGAATTTTGGTAACAACAGAAACGGCACTAATCAAACAGAAGAAATAATTTATAATTCATTTGGCGATAAAACAGCAACGCTTATTGTTTCGAATGGTTTTTGTTCCGATACTTCAACCACTACATTGCGTTTGAATAATTTTCTGAAAGCTGATTTCTTAATGAACCCGTTCCTTTGCCCTGACAGTTTATTGTACGTGCTGCCAACACCTACATCAGAACGCCCACTGACTTTCTTGTGGGAATTTGGTGATGGGGCTACTAGTACTGATTCAATACCAGCTCCGCATTTTTATTCCGGGTCTGCAAGCGAAGCGAAGTATACCGTTGCTTATACAATAACGAACGATCTCGGTTGCTCCGACAGGGTGGAACAAATAGTAACTCAGTTAGCTACCTGCCGTATTGATGTCCCTTCTGCCTTTACACCTAACGGTGATGGTCTAAATGATTTCTTTGGCCCGTTGAATGCACTTACTGCTGGAAATTTTCTCTTCCGGATATACAACCGCTGGGGTGGGTTAGTATATGAATCAAAAGACTGGACAAAACCTTGGGATGGAACAATTAAAGGCGCACAACAACCAGCTGCAAATTATGTATGGACTTTGTCGTACAGGGATTTGGTGACCGGCAAAGAGGTGAACAGGAAGGGTAGTTTTATTTTGATACGATAACGTATCCGTTTTAAAGTGTAATTCTCTGCCAACTTTTCCCAATCCTGACAAAACGGGGACAATTGACGGCAATCAAATTTTGTTCCAACACACAATATCACTAACTTTGCCTCCCTAAATTTAGGCTGAATAGCAAGTTGGCGCCCATTTACAGTCATAAATAACTGAAAATCAATTTACTTGTCTTTACCAAAAGACGGTGAGCTATTCGTGTGCACAAACTTAAAAACCGGTAAGAACATATGTCTTCATCAAGAGTTGCAGCAAACAAGAGAATTAATTTCGGAAAAGTAAAACACCTTGCAGAAATTCCAGACCTGTTGGGTATCCAGATTCAATCTTTTAAAGAGTATTTTCAGTTAGAAACTACTCCTGACAAACGTAACATTGAAGGGTTATTCCGTGTATTCAAGGAAAACTTTCCTATCACTGATACACGTAACATTTTCGTTCTGGAGTTCCTTGATTACTTTATTGATCCACCCCGTTACTCGATCGACGAGTGTATGGAGCGTGGATTAACATATGCGGTTCCCCTCAAGGCCAAACTCCGTTTGAGCTGTAATGATGAGGAACACGTAGATTTCCAAACCATCGTTCAGGATGTGTTTTTAGGAAACATTCCTTACATGACTCCCCGTGGTACATTCGTGATCAACGGTGCTGAGCGTGTAGTGGTATCTCAGTTACACCGTTCACCTGGTGTATTCTTCGGTCAATCAATTCACCCCAACGGAACAAAGATTTACTCTGCAAGGGTAATTCCTTTCAAAGGTGCGTGGATGGAGTTTGCAACAGACATCAACAACGTGATGTATGCTTACATCGACCGTAAGAAAAAATTCCCTGTAACAACACTGTTACGTTCTATCGGCTTTGAAACAGACAAGGACATCCTTGAACTGTTTGGTATGGCTGATGAAGTAAAAGCAGATAAGAAAGCGTTGGAGAAATACGAAGGCAAGCGTTTGGCTGCACGTGTACTCCGTAGCTGGGTTGAAGATTTTGTGGATGAAGATACTGGTGAAGTTGTGAGCATCGAGCGTAACGAAGTGGTATTGGAGCGTGATTCTATTCTTGACGCTGAAGCGATCGAAATGATCAGCGAAATGGAAGTGAAGAGCGTATTCGTACAGAAAGAAGAAGTGAGTGGTGACTTCGCTATCATCTACAACACATTAAATAAAGATACTTCTAACAGTGAGTTGGAAGCGGTACAGCACATCTATCGTCAATTGCGTGGTGCTGATGCTCCTGATAATGAAACTGCACGTGGTATCATTGATAAATTATTCTTTAGCGATAAGCGTTATGATCTTGGTGAAGTTGGTCGTTACAAGATCAACCGTAAACTTGGATTGAACTTCCCTATCGAGAAGAAAGTATTAACGAAAGATGATATCATCTCCATCATTAAATACCTGGTTAAATTAACCAATGCTAAAGCTGAGATCGATGATATCGATCACCTCAGTAACCGTCGTGTACGTACAGTGGGCGAGCAGTTATATGCTCAGTTCGGTGTAGGTCTTGCACGTATGGCCCGTACAATTCGTGAAAGAATGAACGTACGTGACAATGAGGTATTTACTCCTGTTGATTTGATCAATGCAAGAACACTTTCTTCGGTGATCAACTCATTCTTTGGTACATCACAGTTATCACAATTCCTGGATCAAACAAATCCACTTTCTGAAATCACACACAAACGTCGTATCTCAGCACTCGGCCCCGGTGGTTTGAGTCGTGAAAGAGCAGGTTTTGAGGTGCGTGACGTACACTACTCACACTATGGTCGTCTTTGTACAATTGAAACGCCTGAAGGTCCAAACATTGGTTTGATCTCTACACTTTGCGTTCATGCTACTGTAAACGATATGGGCTTTATTGAAACGCCTTATCGTAAAGTAGAGAATGGTAAAGCTGATGTAAAACATCTTACTTACCTGAGTGCAGAAGAAGAAGATACAGCGAAGATCGCACAGGTAAATATTGATATTGACGATAAAGGAAACATTACTGAAGATAAAGTTCGTTCACGTGAAAGTGGCGACTTCCCGATTCTAGAAAGAGCGGAGGTTGAATACATGGACGTTGCTCCAAACCAGATCGTTGGTTTGAGTGCGTCACTGATTCCGTTCCTTGAGCATGACGATGCCAACCGTGCATTGATGGGATCGAACATGCAACGTCAGGCGGTTCCGCTTGTACGTCCGCAGGCTCCTATTGTTGGTACTGGTTTGGAAGCAATGGCAGCTCGTGACAGCCGCATTCAGTTAAACTCTGAAGGTAAAGGTGTTGTTGAGTATGTTGATGCAAATGAAATTCATGTTCGCTACGATAGAAATGAAGAACAACGTTTGGTAAGTTTTGAAGAAGATCTGAAGATATACAAACTCACCAAGTTCATCAAAACAAACCAAAGCACTTGTATTAACCTGAAGCCTTGCGTTAAGAAAGGTCAGGCAGTAAAAGAAGGCGACTTCTTAACTGAAGGTTATGCAGTGAAAGATGGTGAATTGGCATTGGGTCGTAACCTGAAGGTGGCGTTCATGCCTTGGAAAGGTTACAACTTCGAGGATGCTATCGTAATCAACGAGAAAGTAGTGAAAGAAGATCTCTTCACTTCTGTACACGTTGAAGAGTACGAACTCGAAGTGCGTGATACCAAACTCGGTGAAGAAGAATTAACACCAGATATTCCAAACGTAAGTGAGGAAGCAACAAAAGACCTGGATCAAAACGGTATCATCCGTATTGGTGCAGCTATTAAAGAAGGTGATATTCTCATTGGTAAAATTACTCCAAAAGGTGAAAGCGATCCAACTCCTGAAGAGAAGTTGTTACGTGCAATCTTTGGAGATAAAGCAGGTGATGCAAAAGATGCTTCATTGAAAGCTCCAAGTGGAACTGAAGGTGTGGTAATTGATAAGAAACTTTTCCAACGTGCTAAAAAAGATAAGAATGGTAAGATCCGTGAAAAAGCATTGTTAGAAAAAGTTGAGAAGATCCACGAAAAGAATACAACTGATTTATTAGACGTATTGCTGAGCAAATTGTTATCACTGTTGCAAACAAAAACTTCAGCAGGTGTTAACAACAACTTTGGTGAATCATTAATTGGTAAAGGTGCTAAGTTCAACCAGAAGAACCTTGCAACAATTGACTATGCAAACGTTAACCCGTTAGGCTGGACAGGTGATGCAACAACTGATGAGTGGATCAACCAATTGTTACACAACTATAATATTAAGTATAACGAAGAACTCGGCCGTTACAAGCGTGAGAAATTCAATATCTCTATTGGTGATGAATTACCTGCTGGTGTATTGAAGCTTGCTAAAGTTTACTTAGCTGTTAAGCGTAAACTGAAAGTGGGTGATAAAATGGCGGGTCGTCACGGTAACAAAGGTATCGTTGCCAAGATCGTTCGTCAGGAAGATATGCCGTTCCTGGAAGATGGAACTCCTGTTGATATTGTATTGAACCCATTGGGTGTACCTAGTCGTATGAACCTTGGACAGATCTATGAAACTGTTCTTGGCTGGGCTGGTGAAAAACTCGGTGTGAAGTTCGCAACACCAATCTTTGATGGGGCTACAGTAGAAGAAATTGCAGGACATATTGCTGATGCAGGTTTACCATTGTTTGGGCATACATTCCTTTATGATGGTGAAACAGGTGAGCGCTTCCACCAGAAGGCTACAGTTGGTATCATTTACATGATCAAACTGCACCACATGGTTGATGATAAGATGCACGCCCGTTCTATCGGACCATACAGCTTAATTACTCAACAGCCGTTGGGTGGTAAGGCTCAGTTCGGTGGTCAGCGTTTCGGTGAAATGGAGGTATGGGCATTGGAAGCATACGGTGCATCCAACATCCTGCAGGAATTACTTACACTCAAATCAGATGACATCATGGGTCGTGCAAAAACCTATGAGGCCATTGTAAAAGGTGATAACATTCCACGTCCTGGTATTCCTGAATCATTCAATGTATTGGTTCATGAATTAAGAGGCTTGGGCTTAGACCTTAAGTTTGAAGAATAATTCTGTTACCGGTTGCCAGTAAAATGGTTACCGGTTTCCTGTTTAACCGGTGAACAATTGAAGTACAATAGCCGGGATGTAGCAAATCGTACTTCGTAAATCTAAAATCGAAAATTACAATATGGCATTCAGAAAAGACAACCGTCAGAGGCCTACGTTTTCAAAGATCACCATTGGTCTGGCTTCTCCCGATACAATCCTGGAGCGTAGCTTTGGTGAAGTATTAAAGCCGGAAACAATCAACTATCGTACTTACAAACCTGAACGTGATGGTTTGTTTTGCGAAAGAATTTTCGGACCAGTAAAAGATTTCGAATGTGCCTGCGGTAAGTACAAGCGTATCCGTTACAAGGGTATTGTGTGCGACCGTTGTGGTGTTGAAGTAACAGAAAAGAAAGTGCGTCGTGAGCGTATGGGTCACATCAAATTGGTGGTGCCTGTTGTACACATCTGGTATTTCAAATCATTACCTAACAAAATCGGTTACCTGTTAGGTGTTAGCTCTAAGAAATTAGAGACAATTGTTTACTACGAACGCTATGTGGTTATTCAACCCGGCGTAAAAGAAAATATGGCGATGGGTGATCTTCTTACTGAAGAAGAGTACCTCGATCTGTTAGATACATTACCAAAAGATAACCAGTACCTGCCTGATGAAGATCCTCAGAAATTCATTGCGAAGATGGGTGCTGAAGCAGTGCATGATATGTTGCAGCGTATTGATCTCGATCAATTAAGCTACGACTTACGTAATGCTGCTGCAACTGAAACTTCACAACAACGTAAAGCAGATGCGTTAAAGCGTTTGAGCGTTGTAGAAGCTTTCCGTGATGCAAACCTCCGCATCACTAACCGTCCAGAATGGATGGTTATGCAATACATCCCTGTTATTCCACCGGAACTTCGTCCGTTAGTTCCTTTGGATGGTGGTCGTTTTGCATCATCTGATCTGAATGATCTTTATCGTCGTGTAATTATCCGTAATAATCGTTTGAAAAGATTGTTGGAGATTAAAGCTCCTGAAGTAATCCTTCGTAACGAAAAACGTATGTTACAGGAAGCGATCGATTCATTATTTGATAACTCAAGAAAATCAAATGCAGTGAAAGCCGAAGGCGGTCGTGCATTGAAATCATTGAGTGATGTATTGAAAGGTAAACAAGGTCGTTTCCGTCAGAACCTGCTTGGTAAACGTGTTGACTATTCTGGTCGTTCGGTTATCGTGGTAGGTCCTGAAATGAAACTGCACGAATGTGGTCTTCCAAAAGATATGGCTGCTGAATTGTTTAAACCATTCATCATCCGTAAACTGATTGAAAGAGGTATCGTTAAAACAGTGAAGTCTGCACGTAAACTCGTGGATAAGAAAGAAGCCATTGTTTGGGATATTCTTGAAAATATATTGAAAGGTCACCCGATCATGTTGAACCGTGCCCCCACGCTTCACCGTTTGTCGATCCAGGCCTTCCAACCTAAATTGATTGAAGGTAAAGCCATTCAATTGCACCCGCTCGTGTGTTCTGCGTTCAACGCCGATTTCGATGGTGATCAGATGGCGGTACACGTTCCGTTAAGCAATGCTGCTGTATTGGAAGCTCAGTTATTGATGCTTGCATCACACAACATCCTTAACCCGCAGAACGGTCAACCAATTACTCTTCCTTCTCAGGACATGGTACTCGGTCTGTACTATATTTCTAAAGGCAAGAAAACAACTGACACTGAAACTGTAAAAGGTCAGGGTAAAGCTTTCTATTCTGCAGAAGAAGTGATTATTGCTTACAACGAGAAGCAGGTTGATCTTCATGCATGGATTAAAGTGAAAGCGAATGTGCGCAAAGAAAACGGTGAGTTAGAATACAAGCTCATTGAAACAACTGTGGGTCGTGTCATCTTCAACCAGTTTGTACCGAAAGAAGTTGGTTTCGTAAACGCTTTATTAACGAAGAAAAACCTTCGTGAAATCATTGGCGATATTATCGAGATCACCAACGTTCCAAAAACTGCGAAGTTCCTTGATGATATCAAAACACTTGGTTTCCGTACAGCCTTCCAGGGTGGTTTGTCGTTCAACATTAATGACTTGATCATTCCTGAAGTGAAAGAACAATTGGTTGAAAATGCACAAGGTGAAGTTGATGAAGTATGGGATAGTTATAACATGGGTCTTATCACCAACAATGAGCGTTACAACCAGATCATCGATATCTGGAGCCGTGTTGATACACGTGTAACTGAAACATTGATTCGTGAAATGGCTTCTGATAAGCAAGGTTTCAACTCTGTGTACATGATGCTTGATTCAGGTGCACGTGGTAGTAAGCAGCAGGTAAAACAGCTTGCTGGTATTCGTGGTCTGATGGCGAAACCTCGTAAGAGTGGTTCTACTGGAAGCGAGATCATTGAGAATCCGGTATTGAGCAACTTTAAAGATGGCTTGAGCGTATTGGATTACTTTATCTCTACACACGGTGCTCGTAAAGGTCTTGCGGATACTGCCTTGAAAACAGCGGATGCCGGTTACTTAACCCGTCGTTTAGTTGACGTAGCGCAGGATGTTGTTATTAAAGATGAAGATTGCGGAACATTACGTGGTATTGCAACAAGTGCATTAAAAGATAACGAAGATATTATTGAACCATTGAGCGATCGTATTGAAGGCCGTACATCATTACATGATGTTTACGATCCACAATCTGACGACCTCATTGTTGCAGCTGGCCAGGAAATTTCTCCTGCAATTGCCAAGAAAATCGAAGACAGAGGTATTGAAACAGTTGAAATACGTTCGGTACTTACCTGCGAAAGCAAGCGTGGTGTGTGTGTGAAGTGTTATGGTAAAAACCTTGCAACAGGTGCTGTGGCACAAAAAGGTGATGCGGTTGGTATCATTGCTGCACAATCAATTGGTGAGCCTGGTACACAGCTTACACTTCGTACCTTCCACGTAGGTGGTGTTGCCGGTTCTGCGTCAGTAGAATCTGCATTACCTGCTAAGTTCGATGGTACTATCCAGTTCGATGGTTTACGTACTGTAACTACTACTAATAACGAAGGTGAGAAAGTACAGTTAGTAATCGGTCGTACAGGTGAAGTGCGTATCATGGATGTTAAGAATGATCGTCTCTTGATCACTAACAACGTTCCTTATGGTGCTACACTTGCAGTTAAAGATGGTCAGCAAGTGAAGAAGGGTGATGTGCTTTGTACATGGGATCCCTTCAACAACGTAGTAGTTGCTGAAATTGCCGGTACAATTAAGTTTGAAAACATTCTTGATGGTATCACATTCCGTGAAGAAGCTGATGAACAAACAGGTCACCGTGAGAAAGTGGTTATCGAAACAAAAGATAAAACAAAGATCCCTGCATTACTTGTTGAAGGCAAAGAGATCAAATCTTACAACTTACCTGTTGGATCACACATTGTGATCGAAGAAGGTGAAGAAGTAGTTGCCGGGCAAGTGTTGGTGAAGATTCCACGTGTACTTGGTAAGCTTCGTGATATCACCGGTGGTCTTCCACGTGTAACTGAATTGTTTGAAGCACGTAACCCGGGTAACCCTGCTATTGTTTCTGAAATTGATGGTGTAGTTGCTTTCGGTAACATCAAGCGTGGTAACCGTGAGATCATTGTAACAAGTAAGGATGATGTTGTTAAGAAGTACCTCGTACCTCTTACACGCCAGATCCTTGCACAGGAAGGTGACTTTATTAAAGCTGGTGCTCCGTTGAGTGATGGGCAAATTGCTCCTGGCGATATTCTTACTATCAAAGGTCCGTTCGCAGTACAAGAGTATGTAGTGAATGAGATCCAGGAAGTTTACCGTTTACAAGGTGTTAAGATCAACGATAAGCATATTGAAACCATCGTTCGTCAAATGATGAAGAAAGTTGAGATCATTGATGCAGGTGATACGAAGTTCCTTGAAGAGGACTTAGTTGACCGCTTTGAGTTCAATGAAGAAAACGATCGCATCTTCGATAAGAAAGTGGTTACTGAACCTGGCGATAGTCATAAGTTCCGTCCGGGTCAGATCGTAACTCTCCGTGAGTTCCGTGAAGAGAACAGTGTACTCCGTCGTGCTGATAAAAAGCTGGTGGAAGTAAGAGATGCACATCCTGCAACAGCACAACCTGTATTGCTTGGTATCACTAAAGCATCATTGGGTGTACAAAGCTGGATCTCTGCTGCATCGTTCCAGGAAACAACGAAAGTGTTGAGTACTGCGGCAATTGAAGGTAAAACTGATGATCTCTTAGGCTTGAAAGAGAATGTGATCACAGGTCACCCGATCCCTGCAGGTACTGGCTTACGTGAATTCGAGAACATGATCGTAGGTAGCAAGGAAGAATATGAATTGCTCCTTACAACCAAGGAAGCAATGAGCTTTGATGATGAAGAATAAGCTATAGCTGAATCATAATCTAAAGTCCTCCGGCAACGGAGGACTTTTTTTTGATGTCTGCTCATCGTAAGGTGACTGTACATGATATTGCTATTTTTTTCTAGGAGTGCAGTTATTTTCCTCCGTCAAATTAACAGACTCCCTCTTGTTAACGCTTTCTTAAAAAGCATTTCGTTTTTTTACACTCACCCGAAATCCTTTACTTTGCCCACCTGATATGAAAAGTATACAAAGCATTTTATTGTGGATAGTGGCAGCTGCTGTGGCTGTACTTTATGTGTTACATTTTACTGGTAAAAAACCAAAAGAAACATCTGGTGCCGTTGTAAAAAGAGATAGCACTGATGCAAAAGAACAACACATAAGGGTGGCGTATATCGATCTTGATACCATTCAGAAATACTATGAATATTTCAAGTTGAAGAATGATGATATCGAGCGTGAAAAAACACGTTACGATAACCAGATACAAAGTGAATTAAATAAACTTGAACGTGATCGTATTGAGTTCCTTAAAAAGGGACAAGCCATTACGCAGGTTGAAGCTGAGAAATTTCAACAGGAATATCAAACACGTTATCAGCAAATTGGTCAACGTCAGCAATCCTTACAGGGCCAGCATCTCGAGAACCAGGCGAAAGCTATTGATGATATTCAAAAACGAATCAACGAATACCTGAAAGAATATAACCAGGCAGGCAATTATAATTTCATCTTTTCAACACAGGAAGGTAATCCTACGCTTTATTACAAAGACACTGCATTCAACATTACCAATGAAGTAGTGAAAGGTTTAAACGAGAAGTACAAGCAATCCAAGAAGCAATAGCGGTTTCAAATTAATCCTTATCTTCCGTTTCATTATTTTGAAACGAAACCATTGCTATGACTTCAACTCAGCAGGAATTTAAACCGTCTTTAAGTTTACTCGATGCAACAATGGTTGTTGCAGGCTCTATGATTGGCTCAGGTATCTTTATTGTAAGTGCCGATATTACACGTAACGTTGGAAGTGCAGGCTGGCTTATTGTGGTTTGGTTGCTTACAGGTTTTATGACGTTGACGGCAGCTGTAAGTTATGGCGAGTTGAGTGGAATGTATCCTAAAGCAGGTGGACAGTACGTGTATTTGAAAGAAGCATACAATCCATTACTTGGCTTTTTGTATGGATGGAGTTTCTTTACTGTTATTCAAACAGCAACCATTGCTGCAGTTGGTGTTGCCTTCTCAAAATTTCTTGCATATCTAATTCCCGGAGTTAGTGAAGACCTGGTAGCATTTGATCTCGGCTTTATCAAAATATCTCCTGCACAACTTGTATCAATAGGTTTGATCATTCTCCTCACTTATATAAACACGAGAGGGGTAAAAGAAGGGAAATTTATTCAAACAACATTTACAGTTACCAAACTGTTGAGCTTATTTGGTCTCATTGTTTTTGGATTAATTTTCATGAAGGGTAATGTATGGTCGGCTAACTGGACAGATGCATGGAATATTCAATCGCTCAGCAAAGATGGTAGCACTATGAGTTATACCATGATTGCAGCATTGGGTGCTATTGCAGCTGCAATGGTAGGTACTATCTTCAGCAGCGATGCATGGAATAATGTAACATTCATCGCAGGCGAAATAAAAAACCCAAAAAGGAATATTGGTTTAAGCTTGTTTTTAGGAACACTGATTGTTACCATCATTTATGTTTTGGCCAACGTAATGTATACAGCTGTGCTTCCTTTGCAGGAAATTGCTTCTGCTGAGAAAGACAGGGTTGCTGTTTCTGCATCAAATGCCATCTTCGGCAATGCAGGTACGGTCATCATTGCATTAATGATCATGGTGTCAACATTTGGTTGTAACAATGGATTGATCCTTGCAGGTGCACGGGTGTATTACACAATGGCAAAGGATGGATTGTTTTTCAAGCAGGCCGGTGAGCTCAATAAATTTGCTGTTCCGCAATGGAGTTTGTGGGTTCAATGCATCATTGCATGTTTATGGAGTGTGAGTGGTAAGTATGGTCAGCTTCTTGACATGATCTCATTTGTAGTAGTGTTGTTCTATATGCTTACCATTGCTGGTATTTTTATTCTTCGCAGAAAAAGACCTGATATTGAACGTCCATACAAGGCTTTCGGTTATCCTGTTTTGCCTATTCTTTATATTATTATGGGTCTTGCATTTTGCATTCTCCTGATTGTGTTTAAACCAGAGTTTACATGGCCCGGCTTGATCATTGTTCTTATTGGTATTCCTGTTTATTATATTGCAGTGGCAAATAAAAAGAAGTTGAGTTAATATGAGTGCTTCGCAGTTTGATCAGTTGTTTCAGCGGTTCACACAATTAAAAGCAGGTGTGTTAGGTGATGTAATGCTTGATACGTATATGTGGGGACATGTAGAACGTATATCACCTGAAGCTCCTGTTCCGATTGTTGCATTAGATAAAACGGAATATCGTGTAGGTGGTGCATCAAACGTTGCTCTGAATATTGCTTCACTCGGTGCTTCTGTTTCTATCTTAAGTGTAATTGGTAATGATGATGATGGAAAACAGCTACGTCAGCTGTTAGAACATCAGCAGATCAAAACAGATTTTTTGTTAAGCAGTGATAAGCGCAGCACAACCAGCAAAACAAGGATCATCAGTCGTAACCAGCAAATGATGCGGCTTGATAAAGAAATTGCAACTGACCTTGGTTATGAAGATGAAAATCGATTGATCCTTGCACTGCAAACCTTTATTGCGCAGGAAAAACCTGATGTGATCATTTTCGAAGATTATAATAAAGGTGTATTGACAGAGCTGGTGATTCAAAAAGCGATCGCTCTTTGCAAGCATCACGGAATTCTTACAACAGTTGATCCGAAGCGAAAGAATTTCTTTTCTTATAAAGAGGTGGATGTGTTTAAACCCAATCTGAAGGAAGTGAAAGACGCATTGAATCTGTTAATTGATCAGGTGAATGAAACTTCTCTTCGTCATATTCACACCCAATTAAAAGAACAATTACAACATCATATTTCGTTCATCACGCTCTCTGAAAAAGGTGTGTTCTATCAAAATGAAGATGATGCCGATATCATCCCATCACATCTTCGCAGTATTGCAGATGTAAGTGGTGCTGGCGATACGGTTATTGCCGTTGCATCATTAGTATATGCAGCAACAAAAGATGTTGAGTTAATGGCTGAAGTAGCAAACATTGCAGGTGGTTTGGTTTGTGAAGAAGTAGGTACTGCAGCTATTGACCGTGAGCGTTTGATAAAGGAGTGTAAATTGTTATTGAATTAAGCATGGGTGATTTTTCAATTGCTATACATGGTGGTGCAGGAACGATCCTGAAAAAAGATATCACACCTGAGCTGGAAGAAGCTTACACAAAAGGTCTTGCTGATGCAATAGCAAGTGGGTATGCAATATTATCTAAAGGAGGCAATGCACTCGATGCTGTTACTGCCGCTGTTATCTCCCTCGAAGATTGTATTTTTTTTAATGCAGGCAAAGGTTCTGTGTTTACAAAAACCGGTGGACATGAAATGGATGCATCCATCATGAATGGACTTACCTTGGAAGCAGGTGCTGTTGCTGGTGTGAGCAGTGTGAAGAATCCTGTTGTGCTTGCAAGAACCATCATGGAAAAAAGTGAACATGTGATGCTAAGTGCTGAAGGTGCTTTGCAATTTGCAAAAGATCAACAACTGCAATTGGAGGACGATGATTATTTCTTTTCTCAATTTCGTTATGATCAGTGGCAGTTGGTGAAAAATGAAAATAGTGCTGCACTTGATCACAATATCCACGTGGAGAAAAAATTTGGGACAGTTGGTGCAGTTGCCTGCGATGCAAACGGAAATATAGCAGCTGCAACAAGTACCGGTGGCATGACGAATAAAAATTTCAACCGCATTGGTGATACTCCGGTAATTGGTGCAGGCACTTATGCCAATAATAAAACCTGTGCTATATCCTGCACGGGTCATGGTGAATTATTCTTGCGTGCCGTTGCCGCTTATGATGTTAGTTGCCTGATGGAATACAAAGGCATGAGTCTGCAACAAGCAATGGAAATTGTTACACTCGATAAATTAGTTAAGATCAATGGTGAAGGCGGAATGATTGGTGTGGATGCACAGGCAAATACAGCAATGATCTTTAACAGCGAAGGCATGTACCGTGCCATGCAAAACAGCAAAGGCGAAAAACAAATCGCCATTTACAGGTAAAAACTCTCTCTTATCTTTGAAGCTATGCAAACATATGTTGTAATTGTGGCCGGTGGTTCCGGTAAACGAATGGGTTCCGTATTGCCAAAGCAATTTTTACTGTTAAAGAATAAGCCGGTATTATATTATACGATCGATGCGTTTCTAAAAGCATTGCCTGAGTGTAAAGTAATTGTGGTGTTGCCGGAAGAACATCTTGAATTAGGCAAAGAGATCATTGATGGCTTTTTTGATGAGCAGCGTATACAACTTACTGTTGGTGGTGAAACACGTTTTCATTCGGTGCAAAATGGATTGAAGTTGATAGAAGATGAGTCGATCATTTTTGTGCATGATGGTGTTCGTTGCCTGGTAAGTGAAGAATTGATTAAACGTTGTTACGAAACCGCATTAGAAACAGGCAGTGCTATTCCTGCTGTTGAATGTCGTGATAGTGTGCGTATGATCACTGAAGATGGCAACGATCCTGTTGACCGCAGTAAACTTCGCCTGGTACAAACACCGCAAACATTTCATAGTAAAATATTGCTGCCCGCTTTTGCCATTGATTACAAAGCATGGTTTACTGATGAAGCAAATGTGGTAGAAGCGTTTGGTTTAAAAGTAACACTGGTGCAGGGCGAAGAAACAAATATTAAGATCACAAATCCTATTGACTTGGTGATTGCGGAGAATATTCTGGAGGGAAAGTAATAGCTAGGTCAATCTCGACTTCGCTCGATTCACTTCACCACCCTTCGACTGAGTTCAGGACTCATTCTTATTCCTTCAGCCACTTCAATAATTTCGGTAAACGATTCATGCGTAATGCAGGATATCGCTCTTCTGTAGAGCCGTAGCTGCTGTAGAAAAAAGCAAGATTGCGAATATCACTTCCTTCAAAATCAAGTAGCGTGTCTGTGCTTGCGTGCGCTTCAATAAACCGGTCGATCAAGTAATGTGAAGCACCTAATGTTTTTCCATTTGGATGATTGCCCACAAGTATATAATACCAGCGCTTATGTGAAAAAAGAAAAACAGCCGAGGCCAGCAATTGATCATTGTGGTTATAAATGCTCAATGTTTCTGCTTGTTGCTTCGCCTTTGCGTTGGAAAATACAGTTTTAAAGCGGTTCAGTTGTTCATCACTAATTGCTGAAACACGTTGCATTGTTTCTTTAGCCAATGAAATAATATCATCTACAGCAATATTTTTCACCGCCTTTAATCCACTTTGTTCTGCTTTCTTAATATTTCTCTTCAGGTTGGTCCGGTATTGCTCTGCCATATCATTGTATGAGCGATTCAAAGGCAGTACATAGTTAATGCGTTCCGTTAACGAAAAATGATCGACAGGAAAAAAGTTTTTCTGGTTCAGATAAATATCAATGTAACGAAATCGCCTGGGAATGTTTTTTAGAAATGCTTCTGTTATTCCCGCCGTAATTTCTTTTTTGGAAAATATTCCGAGGCTTGCGCAGAAATAGGGTTGATATAAATAATGCACACCATACTTTTTATTCCATGTCAGTGGCATGATGGCTTCATAATCATTCAGTACCAATGCATCCCAATGTTCAGCCATTGCATCAAGATACCATGAGTAAGCGTAGATCAAACCATTCCCCGATTCCAGCACACAGTTATCCCATTTCGCCTTGTCAATTTCACTATGTAGTATGTATTTGATCTGTGGCATCAGAAAGGCATGCGACGGTCGAATTTTTTAAAACTAAAATTCTGAATATCGATGGTAAATGAAATATTTTTCAGGAAACGCTTTTCATAAATTGTTGAGAGAAAATAGTCTTTATATACTTTGCTGTAAAGTAAAGGAGCATAAATATTAATGGTATTCTTCAACAAGGAAAGTTGCAAGCCTGCATTGTACAACACTTTACTGCCTTCTGCATTTGCCTTCCATGCATCTGCGTAAGTTCCAATGTCCATGTAGATTTTTAGCGGAACACGAAAAGGAAGAATATTAAGAATGTTGATCTGGTCTGGAATGTCGCTTGAAAAATTGAGCGCCATTAACCAGTCATCTGTTTTGCCGATTTTATTCGCCAGTAAATCGGTACGAACTTTAAAACCACCATCACGCATCATCATTTGCTGACTGGCAAACCCTTCAAACTCATTCCTGCCAATAAAATAATTGCTATAAGTATAATCTTCATATCCCTTTGGTGCCGACAAATTCAAATGGTAGGGGTCTGTGCCAAATTGTTTGCTAATCGTTTTTTCACCGAGGTAAATAAACTTACCGGCAAAAACCCTGATATTGGCTCCCAATTTTTCATTGTAGTTAAAATAGTAATTACCAGTGAATGCAAGACGAATAAAATCCTTTGCCTGCTCAGCCATTAGTTCGCCACGATAAGGATACAAAACTCTGCTGTTTTGTATCACAAAGCGAAGCTGATTCAAATAACGACTGGCACTTACGATTGAAATTTTTGTAAAACGATTTCCATTAAGAAATGTGTCGCTCTTGAAACGGAGATCATCTTCATCTAACAAAAATGTTTTCCATTGTATGAAGCGTTCCCTTGTGCTTCGTGGATTTTTTTCAGCAAATACAAACTTTAGCGTTGGTGAAATTTTCCTGAAGCCTGTAATATATTTCTGCTTTGCTGTATCAACAAAATCATTAGTGCTGAACTTTAATGCATTTACTGCAATGGTGATACGCTGAAATGTTTTTGCAGGATACATCGTATAGCTTGCACGTGCAAAGCCATTCAGTTGTTTGCTTTTGGTAGCATACATGGGTGCTACAATAAACTGGAATTTCGTGGGCGGCAATGTGTAATTGGTGAGAGCGCCACCGATCATAAAGCCATCATACATATTGATACCAGCCACAGGCGTAATGATCAATGCATTTGAATTGTTAGTATTATTGGCAGCTAGCAATCCCAAATGCAGCTTCTTTTTTGCAGGAGGTAATAGTGGATTTTTGCTGTGCAGTAATGCAAAAGCTGAATCAAGATTTTTTCCGCTGCTTTGTTCCAGCACGCTCTTCAAATCGGAAGGGTAGGGGTGCTTCAATTTCCACTGTTCAAAATATTGTTGCATACCTTTCAGGAACACATCACGGCCCAATTTATTTTCCAGCAATTGCATAAACTGAGAACCTTTCTCATAAGCAATCAACGAATAATTTGCTTCTGTTAAATTATCGGCTGTTGTGCTTAATGGCTGAGCGAGATGCAAACGTTCGAAGGTTTGTAGAAAGATATCATCACCTGCTTTAAACTGAAATGTTTTTTTCTTAGTAACAGAGGGTTTGTAACGACTGATTTCTTTTTCATACCATTTATCGTAATAAGTATTAATGCCTTCATCAAACCATGGGTATGCCTGTTCATTATTTGCAAGCATTCCCTGGAACCAATTATGTCCAACTTCATGTTCAATTACATTCTCCAGTGCTTTTTCATTTGACATTGGAGAAATGGAGGTGATACATGGATATTCCATGCCACCATCAAAACCCATTTTTGCTTCCACTGCCGCAATGGTATTGTAAGGATATTCTCCAATGCTGTTGCTTCGGAAACGTACAGCATCTTTTACCAGGGTTGTACTATTCTTCCAAACAGCTTTACCTTCTGCAGTAAAAGCAGTGAATACGTCGACAACTCTGTTCTTTAATTGCAAAGTATCGTAACGAACGAGATATTTCTTGTCAGCAAACCATGCAAAATCGTGTACATTTTTTTGCGTGTAGAAAAGTGTTTTTGTTTCTTCGTTGGCTACGGTATTGGAAACAAGCCTGGTGGTTTTTTTAGTGGCAGGTGCAGGCTTTTTGGTTTTAACGGTTCGTGTTGACACATCCATCCCTGCTTTATCTTTCAACCATTGCAATTCATCGGCATTTTGTAAATCGCCGGTGCTTAACACAACATAACTTTTGGGCACCGTGATCTTCACTTCATAATTACCAAAGTCGCTATAGAATTCACCCTGGTCTAAATAAGGCATCGGGTGCCAGCCATAACGGTCATACACAGCCGGTTTTGGAAACCATTGCGTTACCTGGTATGATTTACCAACATGGCCACCCCTCGAAAAATTCTTTGGCAGCTTTACATGAAAAGGAGTTGTAAGTATGGTGGATGCACCCGGAGCCAATGGCTGAGGCAATATCACTTTAACGATATCGATATGCTGCGGATGATCTTCTGTTTTTGCAAGCACGCTGTTTACCCGAAAATCAAGACGGTTGATATAGCCCCGATCTTCGCTATTAGAAAAATAAAAATCAGTGCGACCATTTTCCAATAACTGATCACTGAAAGCAGTTCTGTCGGTACGGTAAGCATTTGGCCACAAATGAAACCAAATAAACTTCAACGTATCAGGCGAGTTGTTGACATATTCGATTTTCGCAAAACCGTCTAATGTGTGTTCTGCATCGTTGAGGGCGACATCAAGTTTAAAATTGACCTGCTGTTGCCAGTAAGTTTGCTGGGCATGCAGAAAATGTGTTGCGATTAGCAGGAGGAGGGAAAGGATATATTTCACTCAATGGGTTTTCTCAAAAATAACATCTTCTTTCCGTTGCACCTATAGTTTGCGGCGTTCTTTTAAAAGCGCAAAGTAGTTGTCGAGATTTTTGCCACTTACTTCTTCGAGTACCTGTTTAAAATCTTCAGGGTAGGGATGACGGAATTTCCATTTTTCATAATAGCTATGAATAGCCTTGGCAAACACATCGGTTCCTAACCCTTGTTCGAGCAAATAGGCCCACACTGCTGTTTTAAGATAAACCACCATACCGTATTCATCTTTCGTCTTAAATTTTTCCGATTCAGTTTCTATAGCTTCATTCATGGGCAGTTCATTCAGCGCATTGTAAACGATAGCCATAAATTCATCAGCATTATGCTTTTTCAATTCAGCTGGCAATGAATTTCCAAACACAGAATTACTCCGGTATTTTTCAGCTTCATAACGAAACTGGAAGAATGTATTCAGCCCTTCATCCATCCACGCATGCATGCGTTCATTACTTCCCAATATGCCGTAAAACCAGTTATGACCCACTTCATGTGTAATTACTCCATCAAGTGTTTCTTTATCGGCAGAAGGACTTGTAATAAGTGTGACCATAGGATATTCCATGCCACCACTTGATACATTCCCCGGCCCTTCCACTGCATTTACAGTGGGGTAAGGATATTCGCCGATCCATTTTGAATAATTGCGCACTGCATCTTCAACATATTCAACACTATTACTCCATAGCGTGTTGGCATTGTTACTGAAGAATGTAAATGCATCAACAACCTTTCCCGATGGTAACGCAAGTGTATCATACTGTACAACAAAGTCATTATCGGTAAACCATGCAAAGTCATGCACGTTCTCAGCCTTATAAGAAAGTGTTTTTGTTGCGATGGCTGTATTTACAACGTACCGTTCAAAATCTTTTTTTCGGGTTTTATTGATCTTACCAGCTGCTTTTAATTTCTGCAATTCATCTTCGGTTTGCAATGTGCCGGTTGCAGCAACAACATAATTTGATGGCACAGTGATGTTAACATTGAACGAACCAAACTCACTATAATACTCACCCATATTTAAGTAAGACATGGGGTGCCAACCTTTCCGGTCGTAAACAGCTGGTTTAGGATACCATTGACAAGCCGCAAACGCATCGTCAATAAAGCCGCTTCTTGAAAAATAGGTTGGAAATTTTACATAGAACGGAGTGGAGATAGTGATCTTACTTCCCGGAGCCAATGGTTGCGGAAGAATTAATTTAACGATGTCGATGTTGTCTTTATCGGCTTCAACTTTTATTTGTTGATCATTGATGTTAAAGTTGAGACTGTCTATATACCCTTTGTCAGCTTTCTTAAATTTTGCTAAGCCTGCTTTGTCGCCTTCTTTGTATTGATTATATAAAGCAGTACTGTTATTCTTGTAAGCATTGGGCCAAAGATGAAACCAGATGTATGTAAGTGTATCGGGTGAATGGTTGATGTATTCTAATTGCTCGAAACCTTTGATTGATTTATCAGCAACATTCAGTTTTACATCAATCTTATAATGAACTTCCTGCTGCCAATAAGTTGTTTGTTGGGCTGATGCAGAAATAACAGTAAATGCAAGAAGTAAAAAGGCAAGTCGTTTCATATGTTATAAGTTGGGATTTTTTCTATCTACCCTTTCCTAAAAAGATAAGTCGTATAGTATGAATGATGATTTTTAAATCAAGAGCAAGCGAAATATTTTCAATATAAATCAAATCGTATTTACTTCGTTCAATCATTTGTTCTACATTCTCCGCATAACCAAACTTCACCATTCCCCATGAAGTGATGCCTGGTTTTACTTTTAGCAAGTAGCGATAGTAAGGTGCGCTTTCCACAATCTGGTCAATGTAAAATCTGCGTTCGGGTCTTGGGCCTACTAAACTCATTTCTCCTTTAAGAATATTCCAGAACTGTGGCAATTCATCCAGCCGCCATTTACGCATTACTTTTCCCCAGGGCGTTATGCGTTGATCTGTTTCTGATGATAATGCAGGGCCGTTTTGTTCTGCATCAACCATCATGGAACGGAATTTATGAATGTAAAACGGTTTGCCTTTTAAGCCGATCCTTTCCTGCGAATAAAACACCGGCCCATTCGATGATAACTTCACCCTGATTGCAACAAACAGAAGAAGTGGTGAAAAGATGATCAATGAAAAAATGGATGCAGTAATATCCATCAATCGCTTAATGTTTTGCTGCCACTCACTCATCATACCCGTGTGCAAATCAATCAGCATTGCGCCAAATACATTGCTTGTGCGAACAGAACCTGAAAGAATATCAACCGTGTTTGGTAATAGTTTAATACTTACATCATGCTCGCTTAAAATACTAAGCGATTGTTCAAGCGATTTCCGTTCTTTCTCTTCAGTAGCAATAATCACCTGTTCGATTTTATGATTTTTAATCACCGTTGACAGATTATGAAGGCTTCCTAACGAAGGCAGGTATTTGCCAAGGCCATTGGAACTATTTTCTTCAGGATAAAGAAAACCGGAAAAATAAAAGCCTTGCGTTTCGCTGCTTTCTTTAATGTCTTTATAAAGCTTGATGGCGCTTTGCTTTGCACCAATGATGAGGGTATTGATCTTTACGTTGCCAGCAAGGAACTGGCGTTTGATATTGGTTAAAATAATCCAACGAAATAGCCATGTAATGCTGAACTGCAATGCAAAAAGTAAGATCGATTCTTTATAATAAAATGTGTAAGAGCCAATACGATCATCAAGTAATAATGCAAAAAAGAGAATAAGGCAGCCAAGCAGGCAACAGAAAAAAGTGCTGGTAAGTTCCTGCAATCTTGATTTGCTGTAAAGGTTTTTATATGCACCAAACAAATGGTATAGCACCAGCCAAAATATCGGAACTAATAATATGCCGGCAAAAAAACGACTATCGAGTGGCTGGGTAAAAATTGTAGAAGCTTCGCCGAGTAAAATTCTACGTAAGAGGTAAAACAATCCCCAGGCCAGCGTTGCAGAAAACCAATCGGCAGCAACATACCAACCAATATGTATTCGTGGTATTTGGTTCATGCATTATACAGCAGTGGTTCGCTGAATTTTTTGAAGTATCTGGTGAGCAACATCCATTGCTCTTAATCCGTCGACTTCACTTACAGGTATAGGGCTATCATTTAAAATGGCATCTCTGAAATGTTCGAGTTCCATTTTTATTGCGTTCACTTCTTTTACCACCGGGTTAGATATAGCAATGGTTTTTTTGCCATTGTTTGTTTCAATGTCAAATGTGAATTCTTCTTTATCGTCAGGATTTTTCATGCGGATGATCTCTGATTTTTTTTCAAGAAAATCAATTCCTATATAAGCATCACGTTGAAACAACCTGATCTTGCGCATCTTCTTCATACTGATTCGGCTGCTGGTAAGATTGGCTACGCAACCATTATCAAATTCAATACGAACGTTGGCGATATCAGGCGTATCCGTCATAACTGCCACACCATTTGCATATACATTCTTTACATCACTCTTCACAAGGCTCATAATAATATCGATGTCGTGGATCATGAGGTCGAGGATGACGCTTACTTCTGTTCCTCTTGGATTAAATTGAGAAAGGCGATGAACCTCAATGAACATCGGGTTCAGCTTTACATCTTTCACCGCCAGGAAGGCTGGGTTAAAGCGCTCCACATGTCCCACCTGTAATTTTATATTTGCTTCACGCACCAGTTTCACCAATTCGTTTGCCTCTTCCATCGTATTACACATGGGCTTTTCCACGAAAACGTGTTTGCCTTTACGAACGGCTAACTGGCAAAGTTCAAAATGGTAATTGGTAGGAGCAACAATATCGGCCGCATCACAAAGCGACATGAGTTCTTCCGGGTCGGTATAACGTTGCAACTGGTATTTGTCTGCCACGGCTTTGGCGGCTTTATCGTTTGGATCATAGAAGCCAACCAACTCTACGCCATCAATTTCTTTCCAGTTGTTGAGATGAAATTTCCCGAGATGGCCGGTGCCAAACACAGCTATTTTAAGCATTTAATTCAGTTAATTAGGAACAAATATAAACTATGGATGTTACGAGGTTGGCTTGTATTATTCTTTTATCAAAAAAGATGAAAAACTTTTTTTACTAAATACGCAAAACCCCTATCTTTGCCGTCCCGAAAAATGAATGATAATTGATTATTGATCAGGCATTCATGCATAGGGTAGTTGGATCGGTAGTTCAGTTGGTTAGAATGCCGCCCTGTCACGGCGGAGGTCGCGGGTTCGAGTCCCGTCCGGTCCGCTGAAAGAACTACAAATTGTAAGAAAACCGCTTAGAATAGATATTCTAAGCGGTTTTTCTTTTGTAATTTGCTCAAAATTGATCAATTAATCTCATTCTGTTCGGTTAGCAAAACGGTTAGTAAGAGTAATTCTCAAATTTCTGGTAACCGAATTCTCTGCCGGGGTCATGTAATAATTGGCTCATTCGAGGCTAAGATGATTGAAGGCTTTTTATAAGAAAGCAGATCATTTATGTTTGTTAATAGACCACAGAAATTCTGGTACTTCTCCAAATATTTGAATAGCTAAATGCCTTAAAAATTGTTCACCACATTTAAGGTCACCACCATGAAACAAATGCAAACATTTACAATCCTATTTTGGATATGTAAGAGCAGAATTAAGGCGGGTAAAGCGCCAATTTCCACGAGAGTTACTGTTAATGGGCGAAGGGTCGAAATATCAACTCATCGATTTGTTTCGCCATTAGAATGGAATCCAAAAAATCAACTCTGCACCGGTAAGGGCGCCGAATCAAAAGAGTTAAATAATCATCTGGCGATGATCAAGACAAAACTGATAAGTTGCTTCAGCAAACTCGAAGCTAGAGAGGTTTACATATCAGCAGAATTATTAAAAAATGAATACTCTGGCATTGTAGAAAAGCCCAGAAAGTTAATTTCCATTATTGACCAACACAATGCGGATATTAAAGCATTGATAGGTCATGAATATTCTAAGGCAACCTGGATAAAATATGAAACTACCAGAAAGCATGTTTATGAGTTCTTACGGCATAAGTACAAACGAGAAGATATTACTCTAAAGGAACTCAATGTTGAGTTCATTTCAGATTTTGAATTCTATCTTAAAACAGAAAAGAAAATTGATCTTAATACGAATGCGAAGTACATAAAGAATATTAAGAAGATCATCAACGAATGCGTAGCCAAAAATTGGCTTGCAAAGAATCCTTTTATTGGTTACAAATTAAGAACTAAAAAAACGGAACGCCCTTTCCTGTCTGAATCAGAATTGCAAAGATTGGAACAAAAGGAATTTAAAATTGAACGGTTGAGCCATGTACGAGATATGTTTGTATTCTGCTGCTATACCGGGCTCGCATTTGTGGATGTAACTAATCTTACAAAAGATTCTATAACAATAGGAATCGATGGCGAAAAATGGATATACACCAGCAGACAGAAAACAAAAACGGATAGCAGAATTCCACTGTTAGCACCTGCATTGACAATTATTGAAAAATACAAGAATCATCCACAAGCTTCCAATAAACAAAAGTTACTGCCGATACCTACCAATCAAAAAGCAAATGCCTACCTAAAAGAAATAGCAGCTATATGTGAAATAAACAAGGACCTGACGTTTCATGTTGCCAGGCATACATTCGCCACAACAGTGACATTGACAAATGGAGTACCGATTGAAAGTGTAAGTAAGATGCTTGGGCACAAGAAGCTTCAAACAACTCAACTGTATGCAAAAATTTTGGACAAGAAAGTAAGTGCTGATATGCAAATACTACGTGAGAAATTTAAAGGAACCCAAAAACATGTTATTGATATGACTGGCTCTTGAGCCAGTCTTTTAATTTATGCACCATCCATGCTTTATCTATACTTAGGATATGCTTTATAGTACAAGGAAAGGGGCTACTTTTTCTTCTTTTAAACCGGTGAAGGAACAGAACTCGTCAATCGATATAAATTCTCCTTCTTTCTTATTGTATTTCTTTTTGATTCTGGCAAGGAGCTTCCTTGCCGCCCTTTCTTTACGGCCGGTGATATTCATTACATCTTTTGCATAAATCACTATGCGGTTTGGGATCGTTTGCTGCATAACCCTGCATATTCGGAACGCTTGCTTTTAAAGCTGCCGTCATCAGTCTAATCTTGTGTTGTTAAACATGCAAAGTTATTGATCAGGCGCCGGGTTGATGATTTGCAAAATGTATCAAATTAAAACAATCTGAATCCTATGGCAAGACAAAAAGGTATTATCAAATTAGATGGTACGATCGGAGATCTAACCTTCTACAAATCTAAAGAAGGCTACTTAGCCCGTGAAAAAGGTGGTGTACCTGCGGATCGTATTGCAAATGATCCGGCATTTCAGCGTACCCGTGAAAACGGTGCTGAGTTTGGAAGAGCAGGTAAAGCCGGTAAACTGTTAAGGACTGCAATTAGAGGTCTTTTGCAAAACTCGAAGGACAGCAAGATGGTTAGCCGCCTTACAACTTTAATGTTGAAAGTAATCCAGGAAGATGCTGTTAATCCACGTGGTTTAAGAAACGTAATTGATGGTGAAGCTGAGTTGGTGCAAGGTTTTGATTTCAACATCAACGGTAAGTTGGGTACGACCATTTACGCACCATTCACTTCAACAATTGATCGTGTAGCTGGCACCCTGGCAGTGAACCTGCCTTCATTTGTACCGTTGAACATGATAGCAGCGCCTGGAGGTGCAACACATTTTAAACTCATTTCTGCAGGTGCAGAGATTGATTTTGAAAATGAAGTATTTGTTGTAGATGCACAGCAAACAGGTATCCTGCCTTGGGATGCTATTGCTACTGCGGTGATAAATCTTTCCAATGCAGTTACCGCCAACAGTACGCATCCGTTGTTCCTTGTACTTGGTATTGAATTTTACCAAGAAGTGAACGGGCAAATGTATCCGTTGAAAAACGGTGCATTCAATGCGCTGAATGTTGTGAAGGTGGATGGTGGTGTTTAAGGCAATGGAATTTCTCAATCTTAAAATCCTATGAAAGATGGAACTGGAACTGATCAGAACATATTTTCCTGATGGCACGAACGGAGAGTTGCTCCATAATAACAAGCGGGTATGTTTTACAATAGAACTTCCCTGGCTTGATAATAAACAAAGGATCTCGTGTATTCCGGAAGGACGATATCAACTGACTAAGCGATACAGCCAACGATATAAACATCATTTGTTGGTGAATAATGTTGAAGGAAGAAGTTTGATATTGATACATTCATTTAATGATGCATTGAGAGAATCAAACGGCTGTATCGCTCCAGTTTCTATTTGTACCGGTGAGGGAAAAGGAAACAATTCAATGCTTGCATTGAAGAAATTACTTGCCATTACATCCATTGAGTTTGACAAAGACAACAAGGTATTTCTAACAATAAAATCTGCTATCTGATGAAACAACTTATTCAACGTGTGAAAGCGCCAACGCCAGTATTCTTTAAAAGACTTCGTTTAATTGGTTTAACACTGGCAGCTGTTGCCGGCACTATTGCGGCAGCACCAATAGCATTGCCCGCTGTGATTGTAAAAGTAGCCGGGTACCTGGCTGTAGCAAGCGGTGTATTGAGTGCAGTCAGTCAGACTGCGGTGGAGGGTGAATGATGTTTGATAAAACAACAAAAGCAGGAACAGCAGGTGGAACACTGTTGAGCATCTTCGCCAATATCAACAGTGAGGATCTTATCAAAACTGCAGTACTTGCAGCTGTTGGTGCGTTAGTAAGTTTTGCAGTGACCTTGTTATTAAAGCTTCTTGCAAAGCGAGTTAAAAAATAATTCTTTTCGTTTGTGGTGAGCGAATTGATAGCCTCCTGATTCTTCAGGAGGCTTTTTTATTACAAAAAGTAAAGCCCCTAAAAAGGAGGCGCACAGGATGAAGAAAAGCAATAGCCCAACTGCGATGAAAAAACGAAAACACCAGGTGAAACATGCCAGCATGAAACCCACATACTGCCGACGAACCAACGATTAACAAGCACTGCCATAACAAACAATTGAAGGTTAAGAAATAAAATAACCGTCCACCCACAGCGAAGGGATTTAGGGTGGCTGTATAAATGATGGCCTTGTGTGAGGGTATTGTGTTTATGCTGCGCAGTGTCGGCATTGTGCCCGTAGCTATCTTGGCGGATATTTTATTTTTTCAATGGTTTGTGTTGGCTCGTCCTTAGTTGGTGAGCTGCACTGTGTGTGTCATCACATGTCACCAATTTGTATGAGAAAAAGCGAATTCCCTTACGGGACATTTTTTATTTGCTGAAAGTATTGCTGCAACAAAACCTGCTGCAGTTTTTCTGTTGCTATGATTTGCTGGGCAAGTGAGGCTTTAAGCTGATTACATTTTTCTAATGAGGAAAGGATTTCCTGGAAGCGTGACCAATTAGGATGGATAAGTAAAGCAACTTCCCTGATGCAAATGCGAACATCATTTACATTGATGTAAGGAATAACAGAACCACGCTGATAAACCTTGAACTTTTTTGATTGATGCAAACCATACACTAACCAAAAGAAGAATTTAAAATACTCTTCATTTGAACAAGTGATAATAAAAGAATTTGGCCATGGAACCAGTGCAGGCCTGCCGGCATTATTGCCTTTGCAGAGAATGAAAAATGAATGCGGTGGAATGGATGCATTTGGATGATAGCAACGAACCATTGGATACATCATAAATTTTATACCGCTGATTTTTGCTATGCAGCAAGACGCCACATTTGGCCAGCGATAGGCAACCCAAATGCAGCGTGGGCAGGAAGGCAAGGTTTATTGCATAAAAAATACTACCCGAAATGAGCAGATATTAGCGAAGCAAAAAGCGAAATGAGGGGTGGAGATTTTTTTGCAAAAACCCGGAGGGCAAACGGAATGAAGTGGAGTGAAGACCTTGACGACTACAAGGAGCATAACTTGCCTATTCGGCTGGGCATGGTGAGTTTGAAAAGAGCGATCAATTTTTAAAATTTATTGCAATAGTGCTAATCAGGAATGAGTTTTTTTGTTTGAAGGCTTGTTTATTTCTAAAGAATAGAAGACTAGAAAAATAAAGAAGCAGTAATTTAATATGAAGGATAATAATAGTGTTTGAAGAATATGTATTTGTCTTTAATGGCACAATAAAAAATTTAGCAAGAACTAAAACATTATTAATTGGCACAGGTTGTTAATATTAGTTTATTGATAATTCAATATCGTTGACTTTAATTTGATTTATAGAGTTATTACGAGTGCCGCCCAAGTAAGCGATAGATATTTCGAATTTTTTGCTAAAGACTTTGTTTCCGATATCGGCATAGATTAGCTCGATTGAAAACACCGGTAAGTCAAATAATTGTTTTTTTTCTTCAACGGAATTCCAAGAATTAAATATTAAAGCACTGTAAGCTTCTAATATGTAGTGGGGTATGTCGATTTGATAAGGTTCAACGTTGTGTTCAATAGATAAAATGTGGTTAATCCGACTTTCGTTTTGAACTTGCACCACATTCATGGATCTAAACGAATTGCCGCCTATATTTTGGGTGAATTGAAAGATTTGCGGTTTCTTAATGTCATATGAAGCAGTAATTTTATCGTTATTGCCCGCTTCATGTGCCGAAATATTAACTAAATGATGAATCTTGTCCAAATCGATACTGAATCGTAAAATTATTTTTTTTGCTGGGCCAAGGCCTATATTTAATAATTTAAGGTGAAAGGAGTTGATAAGTGAAATTGACGAACGATAGTTTAAAGCAATTTTGTCGTAAGAAAATTCCAATGGTATATCGTTGAGAGAATTTGATGCAATGTAAAAAAGACGCTCTTCAATTATTAAATCCGGTTTGTAACTGCTTTCAATGGCTTTGTCTGCTCTTTTATCTTCAATTTTTTTAATATAGAAAGCGATGTATATGGTAACTAATAATGTAAAAAAGGAAATAATGGGGTTTAAAATGCCACCAAAGAAATCACCAAATGGGCCCCAATCGGAAGGATTGCTTGATGGGTTGTTATTGCCAAAATATAGTATATAATAATAAATAGGAAGACAGATAATGACAAAGACAGCAAGCATTCCGCTACCAATCAGAATTATTTTCCAAAGGTTAGGTCTTATTTTTTTCATCAATTATTTATTTTAGTGAAATGTGGTCGAGGACAGCGATTTAAAATTTGGAGATTTTTAAACACTTCAATAAGCCGATATAACATAAGTCTGGCTGTTATTTCGTAAATGTTAAAAGCAAAAGGTTTTCAGTTTTTTTAATTTGTACTTTGATTTCATTGCGTCAACAAATATTGGCATAGTTTTCTGGTTATAAAGGATGACAGATGATAAAGAAAATGCGAGTAACCTAACTAGATGATTTAGGATTTGATAAACTCTCAATTTTGTCATGCAAGTTTTGAATTCTTGCAGGAAGAATAAAGAGATATTCTATTAAGTAATCCAGTACATCAACCATTAGTGAAGAAATTTCTTCGTTAGGTTCTTTTTCTGCGTCAAAATGAGCTCCTAAATTGCCCCCTTTGCGAATAGCATCGGCTAAAGTCAGGATTGGGTCAGTCAAGTTTATATAGTTAGGCAATTCTTTAAGTTGCAATGCAAGTGGTTTCAATTTTTGTTCTTCTGAAACGATAGACTTAGTGATGCCTTCTAAAACTCTTCTGCATAAAACAGAAGTTGCGGTCCATTCATGAGCATTTAACACATTTATTGTTGAAAAGTAGGCCTTTTTGATACTTTCAGGCAATTTTTCAGCTTCGTCAATTCCCTCTAGTGCTAATCGAGTGTCTCCAGGTGGATTAATAAAAAGTTCGCCAGTATAGGAGTTGTTCGATTCGTTAGTTTTCGTTAGGTATAAAAAAAGCACTTTTTGCTGACAAGCCGGGCAATGCGATTTTGTATGTTCTATTACCATCGTTTTGCTGGCATTCCATTTCAATGTGAAGTTTGCTTTTCTTTTACAGAAAGGGCATGTTGTATCAACTGATAGCGGAATACGATAATTATTTTCTCTACTGCTACTTGCAAAATATTGATTTGGTATATGTCTCAACATTTGTAATGATGGTTAAATATGACTAGGGGGTGCATTTAAAAAGGGCTAATTGAGTTTTGGATAACGGGCTAATGTAATATCTAATTATTGAAATAAAAAGAGTGTTATAACTATTGTAAGCATTTGTCGGTAAAAGCGCCTGCGGCAAAAAGGAAGCAGAGCCCGCCGGGAGTAACGGCGGGGAAGGGCGGCAGCATAGCGAGTCAAAAGGAGCCGGAGAGAAAGATGAACGGAGGCGACGGCGAGCCCCCGAAAGGGGCCAGTAGTAAAGCTGCAGCCCCATCACTTGCCAATGGCAAAAGAAGCGTGGCCATGGGGCTGTAGCGATGCTGGCTACATAGGGAGCCGCCTGCATAAATTTCCCGAAGGGCATGCAGGCGGCGGACGTATGCGAGTGAGCTGATGTGCAGCTTTGCGACCTGGAGGTACGACAGAAGCAATTAGCAGCACACAGCAAACGATGCCTGAAGGGGCGGCCGGCGAGCAAAGAAGTGTGGCAGCGGGTGGACTTAGCAGTACTGAATGAAACCCCACTGAATGAAGTGTAATGAAACCCAGTGAGTGGTGTATGTGGGTTTGCGAAAGTGCATGTGCATCCTGCTGTGCGTGGGTTTGTGTTTTGACCAGGATGCCAGGCACAGAAGCAAATGGAGAGCAACGAACGTGGTGGAATGAAACGTAATGAAGGAGTGGTTGAATGAAGGGCTGTGAAGGACACAGGAGCTGCCGTGAGGAATGAGGAGGAGCTGCAAACAGTATGACAAACTGCGAAGTGAAACGGAGCACCCAAGACATGCGGAGTATCGGAGCATGCGAAGGGTATTGCAGCTATAAAAATGCCTTTCAGGAACAAGCATTGTATTCATTTTTTTTGCTGCAATGGTTTGGCATACCTGCTTGCCGACGACGAATGACGAACACCTTTTTACCGGCTACGGAGAAAGCTGATGAATGTTGAAAGAAAATTGTTGTGAAAAAGAAGTAGCGATAGCTGTAAATGCTGATGAAGCGAAGCGTTGCTTATAGAATGAAATGGAGTAAGCAAACACAATTATGAACGTGCCGAAGGCACGCAATTGAATTTAATTTTCTTTTAGAAAGAAATCGTATTATTAAAAACGAATACCAACATGAGAAAAGATGACACTATATCAATTCAACCAACTAGATGAAATGGAACAGCAAGAAGCAATCTGGAAACATGGAGTAAAGCTAGCTGTGCGGGAAGATGGGGAATTCAGATACACATTGTACCAGATAGACAAATTCTACGTGGAAAAGCTGTTCAATAAGGAACTGGGTGTAACAAGGGATCAAAGAACTTTTCAAAGTCCGAATGAATTTTTAGATCCATATCTAGATCAGATCAAACTGAAATTATAGAGATCGTTCATCGTTCATTTTTCATGGTGGAAGAATGTTGTAGCTCAGCTGCCATAAGTTTCAGACAATTTTCAATCTCATTCAAATCAGTTTCAGCAATGCAATATGGTGGCATTATGTAAATGGTATTGCCTAATGGACGAAGAATGATTCCTCTTTTCAGAAAGAAATGATATAGCCAATCACGAAGAGAATTGAAATAAGAAGTTTGTTCGTTTGTTATAATATCAAAGGCCAAAATAGTTCCAGTGCAACGGATATTTTTTAAAGTAGTTACGTTTTGAAGACTGTGAGCCAGTGACTTCATATGAGTTGAAATGCGTTGTATATTATTTTTGCACTCATCGTTTAATAACAGATCAAGGCTTGCCAATGCTGCTGTGCAGGCTAAAGGATTTGCTGTGTAGGAATGACCGTGATACAATGTTTTCGAACGGTCGGTTGATTGAAAGCTGTTAAAAATAGTTTCAGTGCAGATTGTGATACCCTTTGGCATTGTTCCCCCTGTGAGGCCTTTGGACAGGCAGACGATGTCGGGTTGCTGTTGCAAATGATCAGAAGCAAAGAGTTTTCCTGTTCTGCCAAACCCGGTCATGACTTCATCGGCAATGGTGAGGATTTCATTTTTCTTACAGATGCTTATGAGCTGATCGAGGGCTGCAGCATCATACATGATCATACCACCTGCGCCCAAGATTAAGGGTTCAAAAATGAATGCAGCAATCTCATCGTGATGACTTAAAATTTCAGCCCTGAGTTTTGTAAATGATTCTTCTTCGTTTCCTTTTACAGGAACAGGTATATGAATTACTTCAAACAGCAATGATGAAAAAGGTTTTGTAAACCCACTTCTTGCGCTTACACTCATTGCACCAAATGTATCTCCATGGTAAGCTGCGTCAAATGCAATGATCTTATTCTTTTTTAATGCATTGTTGCTCCAATACTGTATGGCCATTTTCAATGCTACTTCCACTGCAGTGGACCCATTATCGGAATAGAATATTTTTGATTGATTGGAAGGAAGGATCTGTAATATACGTTCGGCTAATTCAACAGCCGGCTGATGGGTGAACCCGGCGAAGATCAAATGTTCCAGTGTGTTTAATTGTTGAGCAACTTTTTCTGCAATGTATGGATGTGCATGTCCGTGAATGTTTACCCACCAGGAAGAAATGGCATCAATGTATCTGTTGCCTTTTTCATCAAACAAATAAACGCCTTCGCCTCTAACAATCGGAATTGGAAAGTCAGCATGATTGATGTCTGAATTTCTGTGTGTGTATGGATGCCAGATGCATTGTAAGTCCCGTTGTGTTAAGTTCATATGCTTCACTTTACAAAAGATTGTTTCAGCTGATGAGCATAGTTGCTGATGGTTTTCTTCGTGATGTGTTCTTCGTGATTGATCCTGGCCAGGCAGGAAAGCTCGGTATATTGTAAGATGTAGTTTTCAGTTAATTGATTTGCCTTTCCGTTAAATATAATTCCTGCTATTTCAATCTTTTTGTTTTTTAATGCTTCAACAGAAAGCAACGTGTGATTGATGCTGCCGAGGTAATTTTGTGAAACCAATATTACAGGAGCCTGCCATTTTACCAGCAAGTCGATGTTTAATTCATTTTTGTTGAGAGGCACCATGATGCCTCCTGCCAATTCAATGATAAGTGTATTATTTGTTTGAGGAAGATCCAGTTTTGTTAGTTCAATTTCGATTCCATCTATATCCGCAGCAGCATGAGGTGAAAGAGGTTGTGTTAAACGATATGCTTCCTTATGAAAAAACGATTTTGAATTTGTAACAAGTGAACGAACTTCATCTGTATCTGTATAATCAAGACTTCCCGATTGAATGGGTTTCCAGTAATCAGCTTCCAATGCTTCAGTAAGGATCGCAGCAACCATTGTTTTGCCAATGCCTGTTCCAATACCTGCTACAATGATTCTTTTCCTGTTCATGCAGTAAGAATTTCCGTTAATGCAGTTTGCAATTGATCAACCTCACCCATTGTATTGTGCAGGTGTAAACTTATGCGCAGCCGTTCTTTTCCCTGTGGTACGGAAGGTGGGATGATGGCCCGGACATCAAAGCCTTTTTTCTGTAATTGTGTTGCAGTTTTTCTTGCCCTTTCACTACCCGGTATAATCAAACTTTGGACGGGGCAATTACCATCAATTAAAACAGTATCGTCGATATTTTTCCAATGCTGTTTGAAATGCTGAATTAGTTGGTGCAGATGTGTTGTATTGAAATCTGTTGCAAGTAATTGTTCATATGCAATACGAATGCTGACTAATGAATGAATTGGTAATGCGGTTGTGAAGATGAAGGAACGGGCAAAGTTGATGAGATAATTTCTCAAGGTAGCTGAACCAACTACTACCGCACCATGACAGCCCATTGCTTTGCCGAACGTATGCACCCTGGCAAATACATCCTGTTCGAGATTGTATTGGTTAACAAGGCCTCTTCCATTTGTGCCAAACACACCGGTTGCATGTGCTTCGTCTACAACCAGGTTAGCATTGTATTGTTTGCAAAGATGAACCACTTCCTGTAAAGGAGCTATATCGCCATCCATTGAGTAAACAGATTCTGCAACTACGAAGATGTTGCCTTTGGCTTGTTGTAATTTCTTTTCAAGGTCGTGCAGATTGTTATGTTGAAAACGGAAACGGTTGGCATAGCTTAACCTGCATCCATCAATAATGCTTGCATGGATGAGTTCATCACAAATGATGGTATCATTTTTTTTAGCAATACAAGAGAAGAGCCCGACATTGGCATCGTAACCTGAATTGAAAAGTAAGGCAGCTTCTGTGTTATGAAATGCAGCAAGAAATTGTTCCAGTTCTTCGGCAAAAGCTGTGTTGCCAGAAATAGACCGTGAACCAGTTGAACCGGAAAAGCATTGCATCTCATCGAGATATCTTTTCGTATTCTCCTGAAGTATCTCTGAACGTGCAAAGCTCAAATAGTCATTGGAACAAAAATCGATCAATCCATTATTCAACTGGAGAAAGCGGAACAGCGATTGTTCTTTTCGTTGATCAAGTGCTTCCTGTAAAGTATCATTGATATTTTTACTTTCTGCATGTACTAATGTGTTATGCATTGACATGAGCAGCAGATTCTTCGTTCTTAAATGCTTTGCGTGCTGTTAATCCAAACAATTCAAACATCTGCATATCATCTACAAAGGAAGGGTTAGGCGTAGTAAGCAGTTTATCGCCAGCAAAAATAGAATTAGCACCAGCCATGAAACACAAAGCCTGTTCCGGTAAACTCATTTCCAAACGACCTGCAGATAAGCGAACTACTGTTTTTGGCATAATGCTCCTTGCTGTTGCAATCATCCGCACCAATTCCCAAACAGAAATACGAGTTTGGTTTTCAAGTGGTGTTCCCTTTACAGGTACTAATGCATTTATAGGAACCGATTCAGGATGTTGTGGTAATGTTGAAAGTGTATGCAGCATTTTAACTCTGTCGTCATCTGTTTCTCCCAAGCCGATGATGCCTCCACTGCAAACAGTAATATTTGCTTTACGGACATTGTGCAATGTTTCTAAACGATCATCATAGGTTCTTGTGGTGATGATGGTTTCATAATTTTCACGGGATGTATCGACATTGTGGTTGTATGCATAGAGTCCTGCTTCTTTTAATTTTTGTGCCTGTTCATATGAAAGCATGCCCAATGTGCAACATACTTCCATTCCTGTTTCGTTGACTGCTTTCACCATTTCTAATACACGATCAAAATCCCTGTTGTTACGGACTTCTCTCCAGGCTGCGCCCATGCAGAGACGTGATGCTCCACCTTGTTTTGCCTGCTGTGCCATTTCTACCACTTCATTGACCTGCATAAGTGCGTGCACACCTACACCTGTATTATAACGTGCTGCCTGCGGGCAATAAGCACAGTCTTCGGAACATCCTCCCGTTTTAATGGATATTAAACTGCTAATTTGTACCTCCGCATATTCATTGTTGTTGCGGTGAACAGTGGCAGCATTGAAGATGAGATCTAATAATGGGGAATGATAGATCGTCTTGATCTCCTGGAGAGACCAGTCGTTTCTTAGCATAGCAATGGTTTAAGGGTTAATGATTGCATACAGTCAAACAAACAAACTGGTTTATTTGTTTTTGTTGACAGCGGGGCAAAGATATAGGGAAAATATTTTATTGGTAGAGGAGCATTTGATATGTCTTTTCTTGAAATTATTATTCCGATTAATTATTCATCGAAGAGATTGAGCTTTTTGAGACGTGAAATGATTGCTCCTCTTGTTCTGTTGAAATGCTCTGCTAAATCGCTGATAGAATAGTCGTCTTCAAACAACTCTTTCAATTCTTCATCTAATGCATCGGTCCAAGGGTAATAGGCTGATTTGTTGACTTCTCTTTTCTTGTCGAGGGTGTATGCCTTCTTTTTTATTTCCATGCCGGTAGGTTTGCGGCTTGTAGAGTTTGTTGATTGTGGTGGTACAGTTGATTTAAAGACTGCTTTTAGTGGATCGGACTCTTTAATGACTACTATTGATGGTGATGAAATGAACGTTTTTGGCAACAGTTTATCAGGTATATGTAGTTTGTTTTTTGTACGAGTGATGGCCACATACAGTAAGTTTATCTCTTCATTTATTTTTGAAACATCCATTGGTTCCTGGTCTTTCTTTATTTCAGCTCTAATACGTTCCACTTTTTCTTCGGTGATAAAGTCGTTAACCAAGTACACAATATCATATTCCATTCCTTTGGCCCGGTGTACAGTAGAAAAGATCATTTGTGCTTTGTGCCTGTCTTCATCTTTCGTTTGACGTTTCTTTAATTGGTTGATAAGGTCGTGAATTTCGTTTTCATATTCTTTTACTATTTCGACCATCATTCCCAGTTGTGCATCTTCGGTTGACTCGATATATTCTTCTAATTCATCAATGTCTTTCATTGAAGCAATTAATTTGTCCCGGATAAGATCGTGACGCTCATTATAGAGATTAAGTACATCATAAAGTGAAGCTCCATCTTCTGCATAGGTGTAGGAATTGATATTTCCTTCGAAATAAATGTGATTCACTTTTGGATTTTCAGTAATGTAATTAATTGCAGTGAGTAATAGTCCAAGGTTTGTACGAGCAATAGTAGCAGAGGAATTTGATATTGTTGAGTTTCCTTTGCCCGTGATGGATACCGGCTTGTAATCAACCAGCTTTTCTTTGAAGTCAAGAATTCTGCAAGCAAGTTTGGCAATATCCTGGCTGAACCGAAAACTAGCTGAGAGATGCAGTATGTTGAAGTTGACTTTGTTTAATGAGTTAACCGCATGCCTCCAACCATAAATCTGTTGATGTGTATCTCCCACAATTACTTTAGTGGCTTTTTGTTTCATGAAGATATCAAGCATTGCTTCGGAAGCATCCTGTCCTTCATCGAAAAGAATATAGTTATATGGCAGGACTGGATTTGAAAGTTGAAATTTCTTCAGATAGAAATCGTGTGTGATTTCTATTTCTCCTTTGTCCATTTTTGCAAGCAGTTGACGGGTGCCCGTTATGATCGACTCATAGAATTTGTGCACAAACGATTTTGCTTTAGGATCTGTAATAGTGTCAATATAGTTCAGCTGCTGCACTTTTTGTTTATCGCTGTTGCTGAAGAAAGTAATGAACTTGTTTATATGATTTGCAATAATGTATTCAGTAAGTTTTTGATCACTGCCGGTTAGTTGTAGCAATTCAACTATCTCAGGTGTTTTGTACTGTGAGGGTTTTATTTTGTAGTTAGAGCCTCTGCAGATAAACCGGAAAGCTAGTGAATGAGCGGTTTCAACTTTTACATTGTGCAAACCTTTTTCCTTAAACTTTCTTTCTGCTTCTAGTTTTACGGATTTGTTGAAAGCAAGGTAAAGAATTTTTGAACCGGCAGGGCGGGATGCCGCATATTCAATTACTGTTGTTGTTTTTCCGGAACCAGCAACCGCATTGATGCAAAGATTTGTGTCTGTTGCAATGATTACTTCCTGTTCAATGGTTAAACGTGGCTGGGTTATGGTGTGGTGATTTTCCATACAAGTATCTTAAAGCGGCTAAGATATTGTTTCAAATGAAAAAACAAAAGAGTTTATTGACTTAATTAATACGCCAATTAACGTGAGAAATAACAGATAAAATAATTTCCAAGGCCTTATATTTTAATACAGCATTTGATTTTTAAAATAATACACTTTGTGGTTCCAAAGGACTGTCGTTTCCTAATGGTGGCAGGTTTGGCCAATTGTATGTTTCATGCTTTAATAAACCATCGGGACGAGGGTTTTGTGTCCTGATTGTAAATACCGGAGTTTCATCAAGGCTTTCAGCTGGAATCTGGAATGCCAGCATGCTTTTTATTTCATCATCTGTTAACGCAGGATCAATCCATTTAACTGCCATTTCCGGTTCCATGAATAAAGGCATGCGATGTTTGTTATCGCCATCGTTATGGATGTTCATCATTTTTTCATTTGCCGGCACTGTGATCATTGCATAGGTGCCCAACAGTTCGCCGGTTTCGATATTGATGATCTTATTGATGGCTTCAAGGAATTTTGTATCGCCTGTTGACTTGATAGCAGCAATATCTTCTTTTGTTACATCGAGGTAATTGTATAATGCAGGGATGAGCATTGGTTTTTTTGATTGAAGCCGGATGAAATAAGGCACTTTGTTTTTCCAACCAATGATCTTTCGATGTTCGTAAATACCATCGGTGACAATGAGACAACGATTCTGTTTTATTTTAAACCAGGTTGATTTGGGATCGAAGATGTTTTCTGAACGGGCATTGTACATGTTGTTTCCGTACTTAAAAAAGTTGACTGCATTTTTCAACATGAATTTGCTCATTACTCCCCACCGCATTAAAGTAATGTAAGGAATGTTTTCCGTATTCATGTAAATGATACGTGTTTGCGGACGGGAATGTGCCTGGATATGTGAATTAGCTTCAAACTTTAAATTGATTTGCGGATCAATCTTTAAATGTGGAAGATAATCGTAAAGAGAATCTTCCGAAATATCGATACGAAAAGAAATATCAAGACACATAACTAACTATTTTCAAGGTCTTCAAATTTGAATTTTATTTCATCGCCACCATAACTGATACGGGTGAACAATTCGCCCAGTTGAAAATACAAAAAAGGTATAATTGTTACCTTCCCTTTCAGATCCCAACCGGTATTTTTATAAAGGTATTTTTTGGTACGTTCTTTAAACAAAACCGTTACTTTCTTTTCAATACCCGGTATCATGATCCTCGAATAAATTTTGTATCCTTCAGGTGCGGCAGCTGCAATCTTTAGTTTATCCAAATGTTCCGGAATTCTTGTATCGTAAAGAAAGCGATTCTGATCGTGCCTGATAGCTTTGTAATGACGTTCGGCTTCGGCGGAATCGTGGTAGTGGGATATGAGAAAACTGTTTTTTATGGAAGTGTGGTCTTTTACTAAGCCTCTTGGATAAGTGGAACGTACATAATGCCGCACTTGTTTTTCAATCATTGCATTCAGCAACTCTGTTGTAAATGGATAACAAGGATTGAACATTTCCTGGGTTTTGTTTTAAAGGACCGTTGAATTGTGCAGGTACTGAAAATATAAGTCTTCAGAAATTTCTATCAAAAAGCGGATGGCATCTATACCTGCAGCCATTTCCTTCACTTCATCGCTATCAATAGGACTAATTAGCTGATCGGATGCTTCAGCTTTCAACAAGGGATCATCGGGCAATAGGGGAAGCAAGTAGTAATCATTTACATGATGATCCGCTTCATTATTTGCAAATGCATCACCCATTGAAAGAATATGTGTATATCTTTTGTCTTTCAGAAAGAACATAAGTTCCTGCGATAATTCAGCAATGATTGTTTTTGTATTCATATCTTGATGGTGAGCACCTGGTTAATATCTGTTGTATAGCAGGGTGAAAGATGTTCCTGTTTTAAGCGCCATTGCCGTGAGTAACCTTGTATAGCAAATTTAACCAAATCCTTTCCGAAGCGTGTGTTGACTTTATCGAGTGTTTTCATAAGGGTAGCATCCTTTTTTCGATCTGCTTTATCGAACAAGGACTGCTGTACTTCGATTTCCGGCACAATATCCATAACAATTACACCGGCCTTCTTGAATTGATAACCGGGTTTATAAATCATGTCGAGCCCTTTTAATGCATAACGAATAATGTCTTTTGTGCTATTGGTTGCTACAGGAATTTTTAATGTAAGATTGCGGGCATATTGTTTATCCTGAGTGCGGTGAACATTGGTCTGAATAAGCACATGCATTAAGCCGGCGCAAGTTTTTTGTTTGCGAAGTTTTGCAGCACATGATGAAGCATAATTTGCGACGGCTTCCTGAATATCTTTTTTTTCGGAAAGCAATTTTCCAAATGAACGTGCAGTGCAGATACCTTTTTTTGGTTTGATTATATCTTCCCACTCAATTGATGGAATGCCGTTTAATTCATTGAGCATACGTTCACCTACCACCGTCATGTTTGTGCGGACCCAATCAGGATTGAGTTTATTTAAAAAGTCGGCTGCAGTATGAATGCCCATCCATTTAAGCCTGCGACTATGTTGTGCACCAATGCCCCACACATCTTCAATTTGTGTCCAGTTCAAAACTTCGTTGATCTTTTCTTTTGTATCGAGACAGTAGACTGCTTTACTGCGTTGTGTTTTCTTCGCATACCTGTTAGCCATCTTCGCTAAAGTTTTACTAGGAGCGATACCAACGGTGACAGGAATACCAATATCCTGTTTGATTGCTTCACGAATTGAATAACCGTATTGAAACAGATCGGTGAATTTCATATTGGACAGGTCGAGAAAAGCTTCATCGATTGAATAACATTCTATTTTAGGTGTGAACGTTGACAGCATATCCTGGACACGCTCACTCAGATTTCCATACAATGTATAATTTGAAGAGAATACTGCTACCTGATTTTTTGAAAGCAATTCCTGCATCATAAATGCGGGTGCACCCATTTCAATACCGATCTCTTTTGCTTCTTCGCTACGTGCAATGACGCAACCATCATTATTACTTAAAACCACAACTGCTTTGCCTTCGAGCCGGGGCTGAAAGATGCGCTCACAGGAAGCATAAAAATTATTACAATCAACTAGTGCTATCATTTTTAAATGCCTGAAACAAGTGGATCAATGATGACTTTGGTAACTGTGCCCCATACACGAAAATCCATCTCTTCGGTAATGACGATTGGATTGTAACGTGGATTGGCAGGCATCAACCTTGTTCCACTGCTGTTAACAATGTATCGCTTAACAGTAAACTCGCTGTTGACTACAGCCAAAACGATGTTACCGCTGGCTGGTTTGATGGATCGATCGACTATTAACCAGGCTTTATCGGGAATGTTTGCACCTGTCATAGAATCGCCACTTACTCTTACAACAAATGTTGATGAAGGACGAGGGCGAAGCAGTTGGTTAAAATCGATGTCATCTTCACGATAGTCTGCAGCTGGAGAAGGGAAGCCTGCCGGGACAGCTGTATCATACAAGCGAAGAGTAACACAATCAAAATCACGGAGGCGATAAATCTGCACCTCATCTGAACGGAGTGTATGAATGGCTGACATGTTAGCTAATATTTTTAGCAATTTTAGCTAATTTTATTCACTCACGGTATATTTTTGTTGGCGACAAGTATTTAATGATCAAAATGAATCTGTTATGCCCTGGTACCGTGTGACTGTAGGCCTTAAAAATGGAAAAATCCATAAAGGATTGAGACAAAATGAAAGCTGGAACCTGGATGCGATGTACAGCCTTTACTTAAAGAAAGCACATGATCATTATGGAATAAATAATGTTAAGAGTGTTGATGTGGTGATGGTGCCGAAGAATAGTGAGGAGGTGAAGAGGGTGAGGAAATGAGAGAATCGCTTATAGATATTAAATACAGTTATTTTTTTAGGCAACCTGCGACGACGTCGATGTAAATATCATTGTCGTTGATGATTGCTTAGTAGGCGGAGTAGCCCTAGTGTGATTTTGTTGTGATGCATTTCCATTCACGTATTTTAAGGTGTTACGTAGGGAATCGGTCAATCAGGGGAGACTTAGCCATTTGCCTTCTTCAAATAATTGTTCTTTTTCTTCGTCTTTGTAAGTGAATTTAACAAACAATGATTTCAGTTTACCAGGTGCGGGGTCTGCCCCGTCGACTATGCCATTGTCAACCATAAAATGGAGGTTTTTTTCCTGCTCTACAATTCGTTTTAACGAATCTGTTATATCTAACTCTTCAACTTCTTCACTTGAAGGCGAGTAGTATTTTGCATAAATTATTTTAATATCGTTTGCTAAGTTTGAATTAATGATGTTATTCAGATCCATCATAGCAGTATTACTAGCATCAGATTGAAGACTTTCACGGAGAGAGTCTATAAAGGTGAATGCGTCGTTTCCTGCCGATGAGATTAAAGCACCATAAAATGATCTGTTGTTAGCAATAACTGTGAAGCACTCTGAATCAGTGAATACACAGATTAAAATTCTTCTCACATAATCGCCGCATCTATCTTTTAAGGCGCCAATTTCTCGTAACGATGTTTCGAAAAAGATAAATTGTTCTGACGAAATATCAACTTCTCGTAAAAACCTATCCCTGATATCTTTAATGACAGGCTGCAAATGAGTCTTGTCCGCTATTTGATAAATTAGTTGCCAATTCTTTAAGGTATTGTCGGATATATCGTAATCATCCGGATTATCTACTATTGCTTGTAATGTTGTTTTATATGCATCGAATGCCTCCTTAGGCAATGTGATAATTCGATTGCTGTTAATGAGTGTTAAGAATAAATCAAAAAGGTACGACGAGGAAAAATCTTTAAAAGCTTCTTTCCACTCGTCCTCAGTCGCCTGATCTGTGAATTTAATTGCTGTTTCAAAAATATATCGTGTAAGATCATTATCGGTCTTTATAGCGAATTTATAAAAATCAGAATCTGGAATGATGTTGATTAAATTTTTTTCCGTCATTTTCTGCTTTAAATATACCGCCCAGGGGTTTAATTTGCTTAGTAAGGTCTCATTGCCAACATCTATCGTTTTTGCAATTGTTTCAAATTCTGGTAGAACTTTTTCGATATGCATAGCAACGCCTGCATTGTCCATAGTGATTTTTTTCGCTATCAAAGCTATCGCCGCGGTTGGCCAACTAATTGTCATCAGCAATATGCTGCCATAGTCATTGTAGTGTTGTATACGTTTTGATATTTCACTAATATAATTTTCATCAGTTGATGCTGAAATGGTTTCATCTAAATTTCCGGGACTGGTAAATGCGCCCCCTCTAGCTAATCGCATGGCGCACAATTCATAATATGCTGGTGTTTTACTTCTTGCTTCCGACAAAAGTTCATTGATCTTGGCATCACTCAGTTTGGCAGATAACAATTTTGAAGATGAAGTGGCTTTATATGCGTCAAATATTGGATCAATATTTTCAATGGCAATATTGTTGTTGCTAATAATTTTTTCTAGTTCTGCTTTAAGTTTTGTGAACGAGTACTTTGTATTAATATGCCATAAGATACTAGTGTTTGCCAATTTATTTGGAAGCTTTTCGATAAAGAATTTTTCCAAGATCGAAGCGTCACAACTCACTTTGAATTTTTCATAATTGTCTTCGCCTTCGTAAACATAATCAACAAATTTATCAGCCTCGACCTTTTTTGCATCAATTAAATTAATATAATCAATTTCAATATTGTTTTCATCGAGGAAGTTTTCAATTTTCTGGAGTTCCAAAAAATAATGCGAACCTGTAAAAGGTTGAACGTTATAGAATTGAGAAAGAAGGTATTTTACGAATTTCTTTTTAGCATATGGGCGTGCTTTAAGGACAAGTGTTTTATGGACCTCAGTAAATTTAATAGTCTGTATCTGTGAGTTCATTTGCAATCCGACAACTCTATCCCAGATGATTTGAATAGCGGCCCTGTCAGCCTCTGCGGTCGTGTTTTCGATTTCATTCAAACATATCGACATTGATTCAACTTCTATGTCTTCGGCGGGTATTTGCTCTAATACGGAAATGAAATCAGAATTTTTGGAGTATTCTTTCAGGTCGTCAATTTTTCTCAGGCGAATAGCTAGCTCTATTTCTCTCTGCAGTGTAACTTGAGTGGCTTTTTCCAAAGGAACGTTATACATCAATGCGGCAATGTTATCTGTAAGTGCATCGTCGCTGATAAATATGTTTTTTGATTTTTCCAGATATCGTTTATTTAAGATCTCATGGAGTGGGTTTTCTGCAATCTGCTGCCGATTCATAACAAAAAGCGCCATATACCGTAATTGAATTTCTTTACCCCATAAAAGTTTTAGAGAAACCAAGTCATTAATAAAAGCGATAATTTTACGAGGTGTAATGGCAGTGCTGTGGAGATCGAATATTTTTCTGGCAATAATATATTCTTCTCTTTCGTTTTCGGCAAACGCCTCTTTAAATTTGCACTCAAATAATTTTTTCCAATCGGTAATTACAGCTGGCGAAATATTAAATATAACTGCAAAAGTTTTATTAATAAGGTGGTTTGTTTTTTCAAAGTTAATATCCTTGTCTTTTTCACCAAAAGCTTCTCTAATATGCGTCCTGTCAAATGGTACAATGACCGATATTTTGGAATAGGGCTCACTTGAAAAAAAAGTGTGTAACAACGCCCAAATAACTTTGATTTTGTCAGCTGGTAACCTATCCATATTGTCGAATACAATGACAATATTCTTCTTACTATCTTGATTCAGTTGGCTTAACCAATCTCTAAATTCTTTTAAGGAGGGTTCACTTTCGGAAATGGTTTCATTACTTATTTTCTTCAAATCATGTTTTTCATAAATCCTAAATAAATGAACAAGATTCCAGTTCTTTTTGTCTTTTAGAGCTGAGAAAATCCATACAATCGCTGCAACTATTAAAGGTGTTGAAGTTATAAGAAACTTGTAGAATTTCTTTTCTTCCGGAAGAGTATCTGAAATTGATTTTGCTATTGGCATCACCGCTGTAACAATCAGCGATGCAATTATTGCTGCACTTAATGTGGGTATTGACTGAGTTATTGTTACTTTCTTTTTTGCTAATAAATCTCTGAGTTTAGTCTTCCATTCAGATTGGTTTACAATATCATTCTTTTGTAAATTGTCGGTGAGTTCTTCGAGAAATGAACGGCGTTGTAAATCTTCCTGGTGCGCCCAGGTATCATAAACGAAAAGATGATAGTTTTCTCCAAGTTGATTTTGAATAATACTGATAGTATTTGACTTGCCAGACCCCCAAACCCCATCAAGACCAATAAGTTTATAATCATTATCCCCAATTTTGATATGATCAGAAATACTTTTAGCGGTTTTTTCTTGAGAGCGGCTTTCAAATAAATCAACGCCGGAAGGTGAATTACTGATAAAACGAGGGTAAGCAACTGACTTTTGCATTTTTTGTGATTTTACAATGATGGGTCATAAATATATTTAAAAATATTTTCTATGGCGAAACCGTTATTAGAACAAAAGTAAGCTTGCTATTAAAATTTTTTCTTCTCCCCCTAAACCGGTAGATGTAGGTGCCATAGGAATATAATATTTAGAAATTAATTATTATTCCTGATTTTGATTGCTTCTTCTATCCAAGTTTCCATATTTGCTTTGATGGTGTTGTATGCATCCCTGCCTGGATCATAACATTTGACAATTGATGACATTGATTTATTGTTAATTGAGAATTGATCAAATGGGTTAGAGCCTTTTGAGCCATATCCATTTCTGAGGCACTTAAGATTGTGAATGTAGATTCCAACTACTCCCTTGCCGTCTCTCCAGGCTTTCTTAATTTCATGTTTAACCCATTTTCTGTTAGCGGTTTCTGAACCTATCAAGACAACAACACAAGAACGATAATACATGTTATCGTTTATCCATTTTTCAATTGCAGCATCACCACCTCTTTTGACTTCTTCCCAGTCGTTTACTGAAGCTGGTTTATTATCTTCTAATGCACCCATGTTACGAACCTGTTGAACACGGAAAACATCGTTGTCGAAATGAAAGCTGAAGAAAATTTGTCTTTTTGCCATGGTTACTTATTTACGAGTTGAATAATTTTTATAATTTTTTTGATTATCTCTTCAGGTTCAAGAGTAGAGTCTTTTAGTTCTTGAATAAGAGGAATAATGGCGGGCTTTTCGTTGTAATATTTATCAGGGCTTGCTAACACCGTGTCTGCTATATTGGACGAAATGTAGCCGGTTGCGCCTATGGGAATAGGTATTAATTTCTGTCCTATTGCTATGTCGAATTCTTTTTGCAGTCCATCAGCAAGGATTAAGCTGCCATCAGATTTCTTTTTATTACCGAAAATAAAAATTGCTATGCCAGTTAACGAAATCATATTTTGACGATATTCTTGCCACATTTCATGTAGATCTTTCTTGCCAGTAGAAAATTGTGGGAAAGGTTTAATTATTAATTGGTCTTGGGAAAACTTTTCTGGTTTTTCATACACCGCTTCCAATGCTCCATTAATCACTGCGCTGCCAACACCCCAACCAAATCCATTCACAATTCTGAACCCGGATTTGACGATTTCTTTGCTTAATAAGTGAATAAATGTTTGAGCCTTGTCTCTATCCCAAGTGCCATATTCTTCTGCGCTACCTGAAATGAAAATTGTTTTCTTTTTGAATCTTGTCTCGATCTCTTTTAATATAGCAGTGATGTCAGCGTAGTCTTCAACTGTAATCGCTTTTATACGATACCTTTTGAGATCTCCTATCATTAACCGTTGTTTGGTGGAGTTGTAGTCGAGCTTGGCCTGATCTTCATTTCCTTTTTCTCCCAGCTTATGCTTTTTAATAAAACAATAATGTTGTCTGTTGTTCTCTCCGAAATGAATGTTCAAGCGACTTAAAACATAGTCAAGGTTAGGATCTGTAAAACTAAAACCAATGAACAGAAAAGTTTTAGATATTAAATCTCCACTTAATGCAGTAATAAACAGTTCATGGGTTCTGAAATATCCTTCGTATTGGTCTTTAGTTAAGATGGCATCAGCAGGGTGGTGTGCATCGCCATGCATTTTATAAACAACTGCATCTCTTTTTGGAAGAATGTTAGCGAGTTGTTTAGTTTGATGTTTAACATCGGCAATCTTATTCGACTTTTTTAATGTGTCCTCTATAAGTGTGTCATAGTTTGTTGTCCAATATGTATTAATTGGAAGCCGAGCCAGGATGTTATGGTTTTCGGTTGGCTGAGCATCTTCTGTAAACTCTTCGAGTATTTTCTTGTTGATCTTGTGTTTGCCTCCACCACTTTCATTGACATGAAACTGTGCTAAGGATATAAGATCGTGTTCTTTATCGATACTTAAGCCCAGTTCTTCGGCGATTTCTGCTAGTAGCTCAGGCCAATTGACAAAGCCTGCACTTCTTGACATACCGGCACCGGCAAAAATGGCGACGTTATTTTCCGAAAGGTCGTTTACAAAATCTTTTATAAATGCTTCAATTTCGGCGGAATACTTCATGATGTTGTGTGTTTGTATGGTAGTTGATTTTTTGAAATCCAATCATTGTATGCGACGTAAACATTTTTAGATTCATTGACCCAAAGACTTTCCTTGGTTGTTGAACCTTGAATTAATTCTTTTGTGATGTAATAATAGATGCCCAGATATTCAGATCCTTTAAACTCATCTTTTGAGTTATTAGTAATTGGTAAAATGGCAGCCTTGTTTTTTATGCCATCGAAGTAGCCTAATTCCCATGGCATCCATCTTGATTCTGCAGAGTTTTCAGAGAAAGCGTAGAAAAGTGATTTGCAAGACTTCATTCTTTTTTGTAAAAGTGTTGCGGTTTTTTTGGTTACCTGTGAACGGTCCAGTTGAGGATCATTGATCCAATCGACATATACAGAATATCCGAGATCCTCTAACTCAAGTTTAAGACCTGCTACGATAGTTGCGTCTGAGGAGCTATGCGATAGAAAAATGTCATATATTAATTGAGAAGACCGTATAGACTTTTGATCATCGAAACTTTCATTTAATATTCTTTTAGCTTTCGCTGACAAATTTTGATCGACAATACCACCTTTTGATAGTTGGTTTTCCAAACGCCTTGTCAAACGATCAGTTGTAAATAGTGCCATTATTTAAGATTTAATGAATGTAGAGTGATTATTTAAACGACAAGAAATTGATGGTAGTAATCAAGGTTACATAATTTCAAGAAGGATGAGCCTGGAGATAATGAAGTTGTGATATCCTGAAATGAAGGGATGGTGTCTGTTGCGAGAACGAGTTGACGGTAATAATAGACAGTGGTAATTAACAATGCACCAACGGCATTAATTACATTTTTTAAATTTGCTTCATTGTAATGTGCATTTCGTTGATGCTTTACATTATTATAACTACGCCACCAATCTGGTGATTGTGAAGATGCAAGATTCTCCCAGGGCTTATGTGTAATTCCATGGCGATGTATAACTATTTCTTCCATTATCAAATCGGGACAATGGTTTTGTATAATTGCTATATAATGAATAATATTTTCTGCTCTTTCGGCAGGTGCTAATAGATTGCATAATAGTTTCATGACAACATCTACTTCGGATGAAGCCGATAGCAGAATGTGAGCGAGTTCTATCGAATACGTTTCCATATTTGCTTCATCAAATTCGATGAAACGTGATAATGATTCAAGGTCTTTTTCGATTGCAAGAAAATAATTCCAATGATGTTTGGAGGTTGCGAAGGTTAACATTGAGAAACTTTATTTGGATAAAATGTGTAGTTGGGCGACCATAAATTTAGAAAAAGTGTATTACGAATAATAATAATTTAAATCACATTCGCTCATAACAGCTGTGCATAAATAAAGTATGCGACACAGCTAGTTAAAACGTGTCGTAGTTCGTGTTGCCTCTTTTTGTTCTGGTTGGAAAATAAAAAAAAGAGCAAGGTTTGCTCTTTATCATTTCTTAAGGGTATGGAGTAAAAACGGTTGTTTGCGACCGTAATTATGGGTCGAGGAATTGGGTAAACGACCTTATTAAATAGGATACGGACTAAATGGTTTCAGAAGTTGGTTTAATGGATATTGAATTTTAAACACATTGTCTCACCATCTACATTACAAAGTAACGACGAGCTGTAGCCGAAAAAGATAGTACAAGCATGCATTGAAGCATACGAGTTCTCCAACTAATTATGTAGTATAAATATTATATGTGCCTTTTATAATATGACAATACTTAGCTTAGCCGATCAGCAGTTTTGTTTTACCGGTGCTTACTTTCTGGAACAATGTTTCATTGGCTTTCATATCGTAGATGAAGGGGAGAAACATTTGGAGGGGTTTGGCCTGGCCGAGGAGGATCATGGAGCATTAGATCTCAGTCCAGTCGGAGAAGATTTCCAAGAGGTTTTGATGGTAACGAACAGAAGGTACAAAAGTGCGAAGCAACGGAAGATGTTATGAAAGGTTGGTTTGAGTAAAAAAAGAAGTTGAATGAACGTATTTTGTAAAACAATTATTTAAATATGAAAATTGGTATTGAACCAGATTGGTATCCTAAGGATGAACGGAAGAACTCAATTTTGCATTTCATTCTTTGGTTTTCCAGATTTGAATATGCAATGAAAAATTCTTCTTTTCATCGAACTAATCGGGGATATTTAGAACCCGATTGGATTCAACTAACAAACTATTTGGCAGATAAACCTATACCGCTTTCATTGCGGGATACAATTATTCTTTTGACATCGAATCCTCCTAACAGACAAATAAATATTGACACCTGGCTACCTATAACAGGCGATGCAGATTGGAGATTATTGGTCGATGCTCTAAAAACAGTGAGGAATAATTTGTTTCATGGCGGTAAACATTTTTCAGGGCAGCTTCTATCACCTAATCGTGATTCAATACTAGTAAATAACTGCCAGATTATAATGAGTGAACTTATACAAATAGCACCTGTGGATATTCAGGAACTATTTAATCATGCATCATAAAGTTATACCCGTAAAGGCAAGTCAATAACCGGAACTAACTGTTCTAATTTAGTTGCATAACGCCTAACAACTTTATCATAGAGATCAGTAATTTTTGGAGCTTCTACTGTTATAACTAAAGCGTATTCGATTTCCTGAGACCTAGTATCATTATGACCTTCCATACGTGCATTATAATGGATATCGAAAGTCGGATCATTCAAGGATGTACCATTTAGACTTTTTTCATCATGCATGCAATTCTCCCACTTCAAAGCATCTCTTCTAAGTTCTTCCTCTGTTTGAAAATCTTTTTGAATGGTACCGAAAAATGTTTTTGTCATCGGATGCACAGATTCCCTTCCGGTTTTTTTATCCTTTCTTCTTTTTGTTTTATCAGGCCTAAAAGCAACTTCTAACCCACTTCGTGTATAATTTTCAGGATGATGAGGATCCACCGCAGTTGTATAACATAAAGTTGCTTTAATTTTTATTCTCCCCGGTAAGGCAGTGTTTGGGACAGGTATTGGAATGCGAATAAATTTAGAAGCAGTAATTCTTCCTTGAAAGACAACACGCATTGTTCCATCATTACAAATGACAATATCATCAAGGGAACGTGCAATTCTGCCGAAGCCAACTTCTGATTTCGGTATGTCAGCAGCCTCCGAACAATGGACAAGAAGAGTTCGGATTGCAAGTGTATTTAATGCTGCACCAAAATGTGCCTTAACTCCTGACGCTAATCTTAAAGTAGATGGAGCTGAAAAACTAGTACCTCCGGTAGGAATAATCTGGGTGCCATCATTTACATCTAATGTTAGAAAGGGACGTTGAATAGATCCTCCAAATTCAACAAGATCTGGTTTTGTAATACCCGGGCTGCGACCTGGCCCAACAGAACTATATGGTGCTCTTTGCCAATTATCATCAGGAACATCACAAGCGCCGATTGCTAAGGCATTCACACAATCTGCAGGAACTTGAACCCTGTTTGCTTTAATTGCAGCATCCCCTTCACCGTCATTGCCAACTGCGATAGTAGCAAGAGTTGATCTTTTTGATAAATAGTCATCCAATACTGCTGTCCATACATGAACTTCTCCGTCTTCAATAGGTAGTCGAGGTCCAAGACTTATGTTAATAAAGTCATAGTTATTAGTTTCTAAAACATCCTTAATCCTATCCAATATTTCAAAAAGTTCAAAAGGATTTTTCCCGGGAACGTCATCTAAAACACGGTAATGATCTACGAATGAATATGGCTGCGGAAGGGGTACCTTAGGATCAATATGGCCAAATAAAAAAGCAGAAGTAACTCCTACACCATGCTCCAGCAATGCCGGAACTGTAGCGCCAATTCCTGGCACATTATAGTTGGTTGCCCAACGTGAAATCGGATGATTATCTGGTATACCACCATCGAAGATTGCAACTTTAATATTAGAATCAAGCGGACCGATATTGGGAATGTCAATCTTCATACTTTTATCTACTCCACCAGTACGGATGGCAGGACGTAATAATCGTAATGTTGGCATAGTCCTTACAACACGAACCAAACTAAACTGAGCAATATATTCTGTTTGGTCAACTGGTGCCTCCATTTCAAGAAAGCATAAACCGCCTGCATAAAAACGATGTGTAAAATCGGGGTTTAACTTATGCTTTTTAAGGTAATTTTTGAATTGATTTAAATAGCGGCCCTCACCTTTTTCTTCATCCAGATGAAGTACAACTTCATAAACATTCTTTTCTACTTTCTCTTCAACCAGTTTCAATTTTTGATGAGGTGTTTGAAAAGAAATTTCTTCTATTCCAGTAATCTGAGTGGCTCCTGGATCTGTTTCATCCAAATTATCGAATGTTGCTGCCCAACGTTTGAAGCTTTGCCGGTTGCCAATAACAAATAATTCAGTTGTGAATGCCTCTTGGGGATCCCTATCACCACTTTTCTTTTCGGGCTTGATAGTTCTTGATCTGCTTCCAATCGGTTCTAAACCTACTGATCTCAATAATTCCGAAGGGAAATAAGTTTTTGCAATATATTCCGGATTCATTGTGATCGTAGCCACAGCCAGATCATCGGGGCACGCATCTGCGGGAAGATCATCAATGTCAGATGCAACATTTTTCAGCATTGGTGCAAGGCGTTCTTTTGCTTCACCAAAAGTATAAGGCGATAACTTATTAACAGGTGCTGACCCTACACGAATATCTTCCGCCAAACGTTCTCCTTTTCCTAACAAAAAATTACGCTTTGCCATGTTTTAATTTTTTCTTTATGGATTTTGAAGGTGTTTTCTTAGTCATTTTTTGTTTAACTGCCGGACTTGTTTTACGCAACATAGATGTCGATTGTTCTAAATGGTCGTTGCGATGTTTCCTTATCGTGTCTCTAGAAATTCCAGTGATTTCATATGCACGTCTTTGCGAAACAATTCCATTTTCCTCAAGGCTGCAAGCGAGTTCCACCTTTTGATCATGAGTGAGATTTGCATTTGAATTTATCAATAATTGAATGCCCTCTGCTAATGATTTGTTGCCTATAGCTGAAGTTTTACGCAGTAATGTAATTTGCCTTTCAACTTCGCTGAAAGATTGACCCAGCAGGACGAACGAAAGTACCTTGCTCCATAACTCAGTGTCTTCGATTTGACCATTCAATAATCTTCTAATCTGAGATTCAATTTGAATTCGTGGAGGGATACTGAATTTTAAGACCGCTTCAAATCGACGCCAAACAGCAGGGTCAAGCAGATCTGGGTGATTTGTTGCAGCAAGTAGCAATCCAGTTGAAGGCCAATCGTCAATTTCTTGCAGTAACACGGTAACCAATCGTTTCAATTCGCCGATTTCGCTGTTATCGTCTCGGCGTTTCGCAATTGCATCCAATTCATCAAGTAAAAGAACGCATTCTGTATTTTTTGCATAGTCCAGCACATATCTGATGTTATTGCCAGTCCTCCCTAAGAAACTGCTCATAACTGCCGCTAAATCCAGTACTAGTAACGGACGATTTAATCGATTTGCAATCCATTTTGCCGCCAAAGTTTTCCCAACACCAGGAGGACCTGTAAAAAGCATTGACTTTGTTGGGTGCAATCCAAGCTTGAACAATGTGCTGCTATTTTCACGCTCTGATATAACTTGATATAAAAGAGTTTCATTTTCAGTAGATAATATAGGGGCGTAATCCGGCACTCCCATTTCAACACGCAACAACTGAAGTCGTGAATCTAAATCTACTGGCAATGGGGTGTCCATCTGTTTTCTTAATGGAGACGAACGAGAAGGTGATTCTTTTAATAAAGCAAGCAATGCATCTGTCATGTGAGGATAGGCTTCAATATATTTTTTAGAAGCTCGATGAATAAGCAGTTGAATATCCTGCGGTCTGCCAGCCAAAGCAGTGCGTGCTAACTGAATAAAATCCTGTGGTAGTTGTGTTTTTTCCGAAATCATGGTCTTCTTACAGTTGAGATAATTATAGATTATGGTGGACTAAATTTATATTAAGAATTGTTAGTGTCGTCCATTTAGAATGTAAGTTACTGTAAATTAGAATAATAATCCAAATAAAAGTGGACTAAATATTAAAACAAATGTAAAACACTAGTCCACAATGATTTTTAATATTTGCTGAGATAAACAGCATGTCGTACACGAAGGGTAAAAACATTGGCAACGGTTTGGCTTGGCCAAGGAGGATAATGGAGCATTGGATTTTGGTCCAGTCGGGACGAGTCAGGACATGTTTTTCAGCTAGCTTGCTCATTATAAAATGTCCAATTTAATTTGAGTTTTTCTTTGCTTTCGTATTCCTGTATTTTTTGAATTACTGATTTTCTGTGGCCAGCACCCAAGGTAAATATCGCCTTGTCGTATTTATTCTCTTTACTGTAATTATAAATATTTTGAAGCATTGCATATTCCCGGTTGTTGGTTTCTTCGTAAAGAAATTTATGAATACGAAGCAGCTTATTTTTCTCCGGCGATAGTTGTATAAGATTTGTTTCCAGTATCATCTTTTTTTCAAACAACTCTATATATTTATTGCTATTGAGAAACGCAAAACCTTTTGTTGTTATCAGTTCTTTTTGCTCGTCCTCTATTTTTTTATATGCAGCATCTTTTTTAAATGAATCACACATATATTTAACATCCCTGTCATAAAAGTCCAGGTTTGTATCAATATCTACAGCGATATGTTTAATATCATGCGTTCGTAAGTATCTTTTGACAGACTTTGATTCCGGGGATTCAACGGGATGTTCATCCAGCTTGTATAACTCGTTAAATAAATACGGCGGTAATTCTTCAAAAATTACATCGGGACTTATTGCTTCAAAGATCTTAAGCAATTCATCTGCATTGCATTTGCCAAGCTCGCTATGGTGGGTAGAAATGAGCGTGATATTATACATCTGTAAATTCTTTTTATCCTGGTAATAATTTCAATTTACCACTACTCACTTTATCAAACAAAGTTTCGTTGTTTTTTGTGTCGTACATGAATGGAAGGAACATTTGCAGGGGTTTGCCTTGTCCGAGGAGGATCATCGAACATTGGATCTCGGTCCAGTCGGAGAGTATTTTCCAGGCGGTTTTTGATGATTGTTTTTGGAGTTGTTCTTTGGTGTCAGGTCGGGGACGCTTGATTTCTTTCCAAAGGATGTTGAAGCATTCTTCGACTTGGGCGGAAAGGTGAAAAGGAAGTGTTTGTTGCAGTTGCGTATCGTACAATAAAAACGTGATGCCGGTGCACAGTTTGTTTTGATATTGCTTGTTGATGTTGGTTGCACCGATTTCGACAAGCAATTCTTCGATACGTGCCATGGACTTTGATGCTTCGACGTTGGAGCTGTAATTTTTAATGTTCATTTTCTTGTGTTGTTTTAAAGTGTGAGAGTATGGCTATTCGCTTTGCGATTAGGTCTATGTTGCTTTTGTCTTTTGACATGCTTTCGTTGTTTTGTTGCTTGCTGTTGTAGGCTTGCAATAGTTGCTGATCACTGTACTGATTGCTGCTGCTTAATTGTTTGATACGTTCGGCTTTTGCAATTGTCTTTATTTCATCTGTTAACTGCAGTTGTAGATATTCGAAATGATTTGGTGATAGTTGGTGAATGATGTTCTTTCCTTCTTTCCAGGATTCGTAGAGGTATTGTATTTCTTTTCCAATATCCTTTTCCTGGATTTGCTGTTGTTGCCCACCGGGCCAATGCTTCGCATTTTCCATCCACTTTTCTACCAAGGGTTTCCAATCTTCGATTGGCGCCACGCCCTGGATTTTCCAGCCTAATGATTTGTAGTGATTGTAGAATTTGTTTGCTTCGGATGTTGCATATCCTTTTTGCTGGAAATATTCTTTCACCTCGGCTAAACCCGAGGGCAAGCTAGAATGCATACCCACCCCGAGCCCCTCCCGGGAGGGGATATTCATTGCGCCGGGATCTTGTTTTTTCTTAATTATATTCTGTTGATTAATAGTGGGTATGTGGGTTTCTCTCTGTTTAGAAATGTTTGGTTTTATATTCTGTCCCAAATGTGGGACTGTGTCGGTATCAATATCGGGACTTGTGTGGCTTAAATATGAGCCATTAACTGTATCAGTATTGGGACTTGATGAGAAGATGTTGATTTGATGTGGTTGGAGTTTATCAAAGTAACTATCTAACCTGGTGACTGTGATCTTGACTTGTAGAAATTTAGATGGTGCAGGATGATAAACTATATAACGTGACTGATGCAGTTCTTTCATGCATTTGTGATAGGTGTTGCGTGAACCAATCTTTGATAGCTGCATGATGTTATCACGGTAAACGGGGAAGGGATTTTGAAAACGATTGTAGTTCCAGTATTGGAACAATGCCAGATACAGACTTACATGATTTGCATTTAAACTACTATCGTTTTTTATAATGCTGAAGAAGGCATTGAGGTGTTTGATGTAGTTCATTTTCTGTCACTTTTTTGTTTGGCCAAAAAAGTAACCAAAAAAGGCCCCAGCAACCGATATACAGCACGGTTGCTGATTACACCTTGATTTGACTTTGTGCTACTGTGATGAATTACTGCAGTAGGTATGTTGATCACTCTATGTGTAACGTTTGAAGCAATTGCGATTACCATATTACTTAATTCATTTTGAGTTGAAGAAGGGAAGGAAGTGTTTCCAGATTGGGAAGAGTTTGCGTAAACGCTTGAGATGTTTTCTTTTTTTACGTTCCTGTGGACTGATTTTGGATTTGCATTGATTTTGTTTGCCGGTATTGTTGCGTATGGTATGCATGAAGAATGGCTAATGGTTAGTTATTAATGGTCAATGGTGAATTGGCAATGGAATGCATATTGGCTGGATTGCTTCGCAAGCTCGCAATGACGGTAGTGAGTGATTATTGTTATTTCTCGACTGCTCTCGAAGTAACAGTTACCCGACTCTTCGACTGCGCTCAGAGCCTGCGTTACCTTTCATTAGTTGGGTGATATCGTCGTTATCATAGAACATGAGGCCGCCGACTTGTGTGGCTTTGAGTGTGCCGTTGATTCGCATGTTTTGCAAGGTGCCCCGGGAGATGCCAAGGAGTTCTCTTACTTCCCAGGATTTAAGCCATTTCTTTTGTTTGCTGTTTGCAGCCGGCTCGAGGAGTTGGCGGAGTTCGGCTAATAGTTCTGTTTTGAATTTTTGAAGATCTTCCTGGGTTACGATGTTAATTGCCATCATTATTGTTTTAAATGAATTTATGGCGTAAAGATGTTTGGAGAGATTGCTTTTATGGAAGTGAGAGAAGGAGTGGATTATGTGCAGGAGGGAGAAGTTTTGACAATGGTTAGTTGTTAATGGTTAATGTTCACCTGAGTTTATTATTTTGAACTGATGTTTTTTATCAACATGCATTTCTTTCTTTTCTTTTTGCTTGTCCAAAAAGAAACAAAAAGGACCCCGAAAACCAATATCCAGCATGGTTTTCGGATATCGCCTTGATTAGGCTTATGTACTACTGTGGTTAATAGCAGTGGTATACCGATAGGAATTTACTTTATGAACAGAAAGTTATACAAACAAAAAGAGCCCCTTTTTATGAGGCTCAGTGTGTGTAATATCTTTGTGGCTGTTAGAGTTGGAGTATTCTGATGATTGATTTGATGCTTCTAGATTATTTGCGTGTGTGGTTTTCTTCATGACTTCATTTTTTTTGAGTGATGACTGAATATTTTCAGTCTTATTTTTTATTAATGCTGTAAATGAATCGTCGAAATGCCTTACATACATGATTACTAGTATTAAATAGAATACTATTTTAAAGAACTTTTTAATTGAAACCCAACTTATAGCCTTGTTACCAATTTATAATGCAAATAAACCACTTGTTTTGTGCGAATGCAATTTTTCGAACAAAATTATTTTTAATGATTACATAGGTTTTTTAGGCATGAAGTCTTGCGGACTGCATTTGAAGATTTTAGCAAGTTTGTTGAGATGATCGATGTTGTAATGATCGGGGAGATTCTTGCTTTCTATTTTACCGACATAGCCTTCGGAGAAGCCTAATTCTAATGACAACTGGAGTTGTGTCATTTCAATTGCAAGGCGTTTTTCACGCACTTTTTGAATTACATACCATTGTATGGGTGTCTTGACCGGCATTTGTGTGACGGCTAAGGTGACGGAATTGAAACGCTAGTACAACTACCTATAGGTAGTTTTGTTTTATCTTCGTTTTTTTACTTCTATTAAATTCTATGAGAATTGAAACGAGGCGCTAACCATACTGATATCTATACTTTACTAAGTAAGATGGATTACTCAAAACAAGAGAAACAAATCATTAATATGTACTTTCTCGAAGGAATTAATGTTTCAAGAATTGCCAGCATTACTTCAAACAAGAAAGAATATGTCAGAAATATCCTGCAACGATTTCAACTGCAGATACTGGAGTATCAGCAAACAGATGACTATAAAAAAGCTGTTGAAATACTTTATAAGTAAGATTACAAGAATTTAAAATATAAGAACTTTACGATTGTACGGACCGTACAATGAATTAAGATAATTATGCAGCATTATGATTTAGATTAACGTCTTTTGAACAGTTATATGCAAGGTATCTGATTCAAGTTTTGTAATTTTAATTTACATTGAACCCAAAACCTGCAAAGAACTCTTAAGCTGTCATGAAGATTGTGTACTCTGATATGGACCTACTCCATGGATTTCAACATGGACATGAAGCTGCCGTAAAACAACTTTACGAACAGCATTACCAGGCACTTTGTTATTATGCAGATAAGATGATCAGCAATAAGGAAGAAGCTGAGGATATTGCGGTTGAAGTGTTCCTTAAACTACTCCGGAAAAAAGATGACTTTGATAACCTGAAAGACATTGAATCTTTCCTTTTTACTGCTACGAAAAATGCCTGCATTGATCTACTACGTAAAACAAAACGCAGGGATGCGGATCATAACAGCCTGGCTTTTTTAACTGATTCCGTTGAAACGGGTAGTGATAAAGAAATGATCATTGCCATGACTCTCCAGACAATTTATGCTGAAGTTGAAAAGATGCCGCCTCAACGAAAACTTGTTTTTCAAAGGATATTCTTGGATGGAAAAACGACGGCACAGATTGCTGCAGAATTGAGTATCAGTCCGCAGACGGTGTTGAATCATAAGAACCAGGCTATTGAAAGTTTACGGTTGAAACTTTATCACCAGGGGATTAGTTCTGCTGGTGTGTTGATGTATTGTTTGTATTTGTTAGGACAAGGTTCGGAGTTATGAATTGTGAATGGTCAATGGTGAATAGTGAATGGGGCAAGTATTTCTATTAAGCTTTTTGTTTGTAGATGAACTTTCTGTTCTTGTTCTTTTGTCTTGACACAAAAGAACCAAAAAGTCAAGCCGGAACATATTACCCCCATGTTCCGTCGAAAGCCCTGATTTAGCTCTTGCACTACTGTGGTGAAGAGCAGTGGTAAGCCGATTGGGGATACTATGTGTAGCAGAAAGATAAAGCACAAGTGAAAAAAAAATCCAAAATCCAAGGAGCAAAATCCAAAGAAGAAAAGACAAGATCCTTTTGATAAACACGACCTACTCTTTTTAATTTTTTAGCTGCACTTACTTACAGACCGAGGATAAAAAATCCAATGTACTACGATGGGGAATGAATGTATAAAATCTGGCATTTTATGGGTAAAACTGTGTTTACAAAAGAAAGTTTTGAAACCGGATAGTTAAAAGTTAAGGCTGGGCGTGATATAGATATACGCCATTATCCTTTTGTTAAGCCGTGGTGAACCTATTGTAAAATTTCCTAACCAATTCTATGGCAGCAAACAATCAACATGTACGAGATCTCCTTATTAACTATCTGCAAGGATCCATAACGGATGCTGAGCAGATTGAACTTGATAAATGGAAGAACCTGAACGATACTAATAAAACAATCTTTGATAACCTGACGAATAGAGAGTTTGTGAATAGTGAATTGCAGGTGTTGCAACAGTATGATGTTGAGAAAGGTTGGGAGAAAGTTAAAGAGGAATTAGATTTAATGCAAGCCGATAGTCCTTCGACTGACGCTCAGGACGAGGCGTTAGTGGTTAGTGGTAAAGACAGTAGGCTGTTGTGGAAGAAAATAGCAGTTGCTGCGAGTATAATTGGTGTGTTGTTTATGGTGGGGTATTGGTTGTTTAATTCAAGTACAAAGGATAACGGACAACAAACTAATCCTATTACGGCTCAGAAGACTGATGTTAAAGCGCCGGATAAAAACAGAGCACAGATTACATTGGCCGATGGAACAACAGTTTACCTGGATGATGTTGCGAATGGACAACTTGCAAATGTGAATGGAGTGAAGGTAGATAAAACTGATGACGGACGAATAGTGTATAGCCCTTCGGCTACCGCTCAGGGTGAGTTAAAATACCATACGTTGGCAAACCCGAGAGGAAGTAAGGTGATTGATATGACATTGAGTGATGGAAGCAGGGTATGGTTAAACGCTGGTAGTTCTATAACATATCCTGTTGCATTTATTGGCAACGAACGAAAAGTGACAATGAGTGGTGAAGGATACTTTGAAGTAAGTACGAATTACGATGCAGGAGGTACGATAAAACAGCCATTCATTGTTAGCAAAGGCGATGTGGGTGTAACGGTGTTGGGTACTCATTTTAATGTGAACGCCTTTGATGATGAACCGGAGATAAGGGTGACGTTGCTGGAGGGGAAAGTGAAAACTGCAATTGGCAATGGGCAATCGGCAATATTAAAACCCGGAGAACAAGCGAGAGTAATAAGCAACCCTTCGACTCCCGCTGGTGGCGGGACAGGTACGCTCAGGGTAAATAAAGATGTAGATGTGGATGAAGTGATGGCTTGGAAGAATGGCATGTTTAGTTACCAAGGTACTGATTTGAATACAGTGATGCGGCAAGTGGCGAGGTGGTATGATGTGGAGATTGAATATGAAACTGCTATTGATGAAAAATTTTATGGTGATATATCACGGAACACGAATATGAGTAACCTGTTTAAGATGCTTGAAACAACAGGTAGCGTGCATTTTAAAATTGAAGGAAAAAAAGTAATCGTAATGAAAGGAAGAAAGTAAGCAACGATATTATAAAAAAACTGTAACCCGCTCCGAGAGGAGAAAACAAAACCGCCCCGGTGTACGAGACCAGAGCGGCGAAGTTGAGGTTACAAAACATATAGCCCGTAAAGACTTGCGTTATGAACCTAAACAGAGGTAAAGATACATTATTAATGGCTCTTTGTGGCCTGCTCCGAATTGACAGCAAGGCTGCAATTAAACTGTTTCGGATCATGAAAATAACCGCCCTTTTACTGCTATGTGCATTTGTTACTGCAAGTGCAACAGGATACAGCCAGCAAGTAACTCTCTCTGCAAAGGATGCACCACTTGAAAAAATATTGCAATCCATTAAAAAGCAAACAGGCTACAGTTTTTTATATACGGCTTCTCAATTGAAGGCGGCCAAGAAAGTAACTATTGAAGTGAATAATGCAAATCTTGAGGAGGTGTTGGATAAATGTTTTGCAGGACAGCCTTTTACATACAGCATTATTGAAAAAACCATTGTTGTAAAGAATGTGACCCACCCCAACCCCTCCCAAGGAGGGGATATTACAATAAGTAATCTTCCTCCTCTCATTACTGTAAAAGGACGGATTGTAAATGAGAGCGGAGAAGGTGTAGCAGCTTCCATTATTGTGAAGGGTACAGCACAGCAGGGTGCCACCAGTAATGGGGATGGTTATTTTGAACTAACTAACGTGAACGAACAAGCGACGTTGCAGATTACCGGTATAAGTATCCAGGCGATTGAAATAAAAGTAAACGGGAGGAGCAACTTAGGCGATATAAGGGTAAGAGCAAAAGTAGAAAGCTTAAATGAAGTTGTAATTAAGCGTGGATACTGGGAACAAAAGAAAGAGACAATGCTGGGAAATGTGGTGCGGATTGAGGCAAAAGAAATACGGGACCAACCGGTAGTCAATATACTGCAGGCTCTGCAAGGGAGAACGCCGGGAGTAGAAATCGTTTCTTTAAGCGGTGTGCCCGGTACATGGAATACCATTACTATAAGAGGAAAGAGCACGGTAAGAACAGATGCTGTACCGCCTCTCTTTGTAGTGGATGGCGTTCCAGTGGCATCTAACCCTACCACTTCAAATGCAAGGCTAACCCTAAATGGAATTGACCCACTCAACACAATCAATCCTGAAAATATCGAAAGCATTGAAATATTGAAAGATGCTGACGCAACTGCCATTTATGGTTCCCGTGGGGCATATGGTGTGGTATTGATCACAACCAAAAAAGGGGCAAAAAATCTGAAAGGCAAAACACAGTTGGATGTAAGTTTTTATAAAGGCATTGGAAAGGCTCCAAAAATGGATTTAATGAACCGTGAGCAATACCTCGCCATGCGAAGAGAGGCTTTTGCAAACGATGGATTAATACCAACTGCTAATCCTGCAGACAATGGCACTAATGGCAAACGTTATGCTCCGGACCTGATGGTTTGGGATACGACAAGAAGTACAGATTGGCAAAAACAGCTTTTTGGTGGGACGGCACAAATCACAAATGCAGAAATTGCGCTCTCTGGTGGAAATGGCTTTACTTCTTTCCGATTTAGCGGAGGATATCATCACTCCACTATAGTATTTCCTGGTGATTTTGGTTACAGCAAAGTAACAAGTAACTTAAGTGTACAACATCAATCATCAAATAACAAGTTTACTGCAACTTTCACTGCCAGTTTTGGAGCAGATAACAACAAATTGTTTGATGGTAATTTAGTGCCTTTAGGAATTCATCTTGCACCTGTGGCACCTTCGCTTTACAATTCTGATGGAAGTTTAAACTGGGCGATCTATAACAATAATGCTACATGGACAAATCCTCTTGCACAAACGAGAATAGACCATAGAAACAAAACCAAATCGTTAATAGCAAATTCGGTATTGCAATATGAATTGCTGAAAGGTTTGCGATTAAGGGCTAATGTGGGATATACCAGTCTTAGCAATACTGAAGTTGTTAGTACTCCCTACTCCAGTTTTAACCCCAGGGTATCAGGTGTAATAAACTCTACGCAGGTTGGAAAAAATGATTTTAGTTCCTGGATCATTGAGCCACAGGCCAGCTATAATAAGAGAATGGGAGACGGAAGCCTTGACTTACTGATAGGCATTACTTATCAGGAAAGCGGGGGTGAAGAATTACGTGTAACAGGTTATTCCTATGCAAGTGATGATCTTTTAGGAGATCTGAGCTCTGCTTCTTATGTAAATCGTGATCTTTCAAACAAGAACAACTATAAATATGCGGCCGTATTTGGACGTGCAGCTTATAATTGGAAGAAAAAATACCTGATCAACCTTACGGGCCGCAGAGATGGTTCATCAAGGTTTGGGCCGGGCAAACAATTTGGCAATTTTGGGGCCCTTGGCCTTGGCTGGATCTTTACCAATGAAAAATTCTTTAACAAATTTTCTTTTATCAACTTCGGAAAGATCCGTGGCAGCTACGGCATTACTGGTAGCGACAATATTCCTGATTATGGTTTCTTGTCAACGTTTACACCTACTACTTACACCTACGATGGCCTTACAGGACTTTATCCAACAGCCCTGGCAAACCCTGATTATAGTTGGGAAACTAATAAAAAACTAGAAATCGGTGTGGAGCTTGGTTTATTGCAGGACCGAATCAATTTCTCAGCCAGTTGGTATCGTAATCTCGCTTCGGACCAGTTAGTGGGTTATCAATTACCACGCATCACCGGTTTTACTTCCGTACCGGCCAACCTTCCCGCAACAGTGGAAAATACAGGGTTAGAATTAATATTGAATACTGTGAATCTTCGCAAAAATGAATTCACTTGGTCGTCTGCCTTTAACATAACTATTCCGAGAAACAAACTCATCTCTTTCCCAAATCTTGAGGGATCCACCTACAGGAATTCTTATATTATTGGTCAACCATTGAATATTTACAAGGCCTATAAGGGCTTGGGTGTAAATCCTCAAACCGGTATTTATCAAACGGCAGACTTGAATGGAGACGGAAAGCTGGATATCGCAGACCAGCAACAAGTAATTGATGTGGGAAGAAAGTTCTATGGGGGCATAAATAATACCCTAAGCTATAAAACATTTGAACTGAGTTTCCTTTTTGAATTTGTAAAACAGGTTGCCGGTACAAATCCTGCAACTTTTCCAGGGCCCGGATCTGCCAATGCGAATCAACCCGCATATATATTAAGTAATGTTTGGAGAAAGAGTGGTGATTTGACAACACTGCAAAAAATTTCAACTGGTCCTCCAGCAATTTCTCAGGAATATGGGTATTGGTTGCAGAGCAATCTTAATTTTTCTGACGCTTCCTTTTTGCGGCTGAAAACTCTTGCTGTTAGTTATAATCTTCCCGCAAAATTGGTTAGCAGGTGGCACATGGAATTTGTACGAGTTTATATTCATGGGCAAAACCTAATCACATTTACTGACTATATAGGACTTGACCCACAGGTTCCCAACCGTGAAAATATGCCCGTGCTTAAAATGTTAACAGCGGGAATTCAAATTAAACTATAAAGAAAATGCGGCGGCTAACTACTATAATATTGATCTCGCTGGTTGTATTGATGCCTTCCTGCAAAAAGTTTTTGGAAGTAGAACTTCCTAAATCGCAGGTGGTAGAAGAAACAGTTTTTAAAACCGATGCAACAGCTATTTCTGCTATTAGCGGCATTTATTACCAAATGCGATCAATACAAGGCTTTGCCAGTGGATCATATAACAGCACGATGCTGCTTGCTGCCTATAGTGCTGACGAATTGGTTAATTATAACAATGGACTGGAGTTGATTGAGTTTTATAGTAATAGCCTGCAGCCCCGCAATAGTTATAATTACCAGTTATGGGGCTCCGCCTTCGAAATAATTTATGCTTGCAATGCAGTATTAGAAGGGCTGTCAAAATCTACCGGCGTAACAGACGCTGTAAAAAAGCAGTTAGAAGGCGAAGCTCTGTTTATTCGTGCCTTTAGCTATTTCTACCTTGTTAATTTTTATGGCGACGTTCCACTCATTACTACTACAGATTATCGTATCAATCAATCGGCTTCACGGGCTTCTGCAAGAGTTGTTTATGATCAAATCATCGCAGATCTTATTGCTGCACAATCCAAACTGTCTGCAGAGTATCCCACTGCAAATAAAGTAAGGGTAAATAAGATTACTGCCACTGCCATGTTAGCCCGGGTGTATCTATATACAGCTGCCTGGGATAAAGCTGTTACGCAGGCAACAACTGTTATTAACGATTCACGGTACGGAATTGAAAATGATCTGGGCAAAGTATTTCTTGCCAATAGTAACGAAGCCATATGGCAGATGATGAACCCGAACATGAATGGTTATACTGCGGAAGGAATTTTATTGATACTTAATGCAGCACCTGGACTTGTTTCTCCGGCTGCATTAGATAGTTCGCTGGTAAAATCTTTTACGGCGAATGATAAGAGGCGCAGTAGCTGGGTAGATAGTTTTACAACCAGTACAAATAAGTTTTACTACCCTGCAAAATATAAACGCACGCTCAAATTGGCTGGTAATGGTCCTGAATATACGATGGTCATCCGTTTAGCAGAAATGTATTTGATACGTGCAGAGGCCAGGGCAAAGCAAAATCAATTAGTGCCCGCCATTGCTGACCTGGATGTTATCAGGAGCCGTGCAAATATTCCACTTATCGCAATTACCAATCCGGGCATTTCTCAATCGGCACTTTTACTGGCAATTGAACAGGAGAGAAGGCTGGAACTTTTTACAGAATGGGGACATCGCTGGTTTGATTTGAAAAGAACCGACAGGGCAAATGCTGTTTTGGGTGTAAAACCGAACTGGCAGGTTCATGATGTTTTATATCCTATCCCTGAAACAGAGATGCTTAACAACCCTAACCTAAAGCCTCAAAACCCTGGATATTAAAAGTTGAATGACAGGGTACAATTGAACAGCAATCGCACAGTAAGCAGTTAATAAAATTTGAAACAAAGCTTTAAAAAATATACAATGAAAATAATCTCGTACATAATATTCCTGGTTATTTTTTTGCAGTTCTCAGCAATATCACAAGGTTTATCAAAGAAAATGGTGGTACCCGAAATTGGAAAACCGGTTCCAGTTTTTCAGTTAAAAAATATTGGCAACTTCAGAAAGCCGGCAATCACACCTGCAGAATTAAAAGGGCGCTATGTCATTATTGATTTTTGGAATAAAAACTGTGTCTCTTGCGTGCAGGGGTTTCCAAAACTCAACCAAGTGCATGAATTGTATAAGAACAAAGGACTTGACTTGATCCTGGTGGGTACAGACGAGGAAGGCATTCAGTCAATGTTCGAAAATTTTAAAAAGAAGTTGGAATTGAAGTTTCCGTATGCCTTCAATATGCCCTTTTATGAAAACTCCGTTCCAAATGGGGCACCACATTTATTATGGGTAAATGATAAAGGCTTTGTAAAAGCCATAACAGGAGCTGGTGATCTCACGATAAAAAATATTGAAGCATTTTTGGACGGAAAGGATTTCTCTTTTAGCGATCGCTCCCACAGTTATTGGGCAAAACAGGACTCAAACGCTTATGATATAACAACACCATTTCTGGTAAATGGAAATGGCGGTGGTGCACAGTACGATGCAATATTTAAGTATCGTTCCCTTATTACCGAACACATCCCCGGAACCCCTCTGAAGGATTGGCCGGATGTACATTTTTTCCGTTTGGGCAATTCTCCACCAATGATTCGGACTAACGACCGGCAACTATTTGAAGCCTGTGTATCACTCGAAGAATTATACAGAATGGCGTTCACCGGAAATCTTCAATGGAGCTATGGACAAAACATCTACAATGAAATTCTCCCGAAAATAGTGTTTGAAACAAACGACAGTGCAAAGTTTAAGGCAGATGCCGCTACTGAAACTGGCTTCTATTGGTATAGCCTTGTTTTACCGGCCAGGAAGATCACACCGGAGTATTTGATGGAGTGTATGCAGGTGGATTTGAAAAGATATTTCGGGTACGAGGCTAAGTTCCAAACAAAGAGATCAACCTATCTCAAAATAGTAGCAACGGAAAAAGCAAAAGGACTGGAAACAAAAGGAGGAAAAAGGGAAGCTAAAGCAGATCGTATAATGTACAAAGGCAGTAATGTACCGCTCGATAATTTTTTTCAGTTTGCATTGGGTGGTTTTAACTATTGGGAAACTAGCGGCACTGTGCCCGTGATTATTAATGAAACCGGTATTAAGTACAATGTAGATATCGATGTAATGATAAACACAACTGATTGGAGTGATGTTAAAAAAGTATTAAGTGACCTCGGTTTTGAATTGGAGCCGGCTGAAAAAGAATTTAAAGTGTTGGTGATCAGTGCTCCCAAATAAACATCATAATAATCAGGTAGAAAAAATATTTATGTTTTAAAACAAACACAATGATTACAATCAGAAACCTCTTATTGGTATTTGGCGGTGTAGCAATAATTATGATCAGTAGTTGTAAAAGGAAGGATGCGCCCAAGAAGGTGCCCGAGCTAACGACCACTGCTGCTACTAATGTAACAGCAACCGGTGCCATGAGTGGTGGTACTATTAATTCTAATGGAGGGGCAGAAATTACTGCTACAGGTCTTGCTTATAGTAAGACAAGTCAATTGCCAACGATCACAGATGATACTACAAAAGTGAGTACAACATCGGGAACATTTGTATCAGAGTTAAAGAATCTTGATCCTTCATCAACATATTACATCAGGGCTTATGCCACCAATAGTGCAGGAACAGGTTATGGTAATGTAATAACGATC